>CAXTRM010000114.1:0-2263 GCA_964246625.1 uncultured Acidobacteriaceae bacterium | reverse complement strand
TTGCGCCGCCGTTGTCGAGTGTCTGATTCCAGCTAATGCTGAAGTCTTTCCTGTCGAGGACGCCACTCGCGTGCGCTCCAAAGCGGAGCATGCCGTACGGATCTTTCATGCGTACTCCTTGTGGTAAGGATGCCCGTCATGACGACTATACGATAAAATAGAGCAAGCTAAGCAATTCGTTCGCGCAGTTCTTCGAGAAGATCGATCAGCTCCTGCAATCGTTGCGGCTTCAAGGTTCCCATCGTCACGCGCATGTGCTCCGCCAAGGGCCTGTCCATTCTTTTCAGGAGCGTCAACCCCTCCGATGTGATCTTTGTAATCACGAGCCGGCGATCTGAGCAGCTTCGGGTGCGGAGCACTAGCCCACTGCTTTCCATCCGATCCAACAAGCGCGTGATATCGGAATCATGGGTGATCATGCGTTCCGCAATTTGGGAGCAGGCCAGACCGGAGTCGCCCGATCCGCGAAGTATTCTTAGGACGTTGAACTGAGTTGAGGTTAGACCATATTGCCGAAGGAACTCTGCTGTTTTCAGATCGAAGACCTGAGCGGTCTTCAGCAGATTGAGCGCAGCTTCCTGTTCCAGTGAGTCAAGTTGCTTTTGTTTCAACTCTCCCGCGATTTTCCCGGCCATCATTTGAAAGTATCGGGCCTCCATAGTCTGGTCAATTGATTTGCGTTTCACGCTCGACGCTGTGGACCGTCATCTCCTCCGCACCATGCAAAAGCACGGGCGCGCCGTATTCGGAACAGAACTAACTCAGCATCAAAGGTGTCAGATTCCGGTACTCCAAGAGTCAGGGTTTAGCGCTTCCCATCTTCAGCGTTGGATGGTTTTCGCTGAAGCGGCGTTCATGCCTCCACGATCGTCGTCCGGTAAGAAAATGAAGCCAGCCCCAAACCTCGCCGACGTGACGCAGCAATGTGAAGCTGAAAGGCTCGATTAACGCGCTCGCAAAGCCGACGGCGAAACTCGCGTTGCGGAAATCTTTTGTCCACCGCCGGTAAAGGAACACCGTCCACAGGCGGAACGCGATGTCTATGGCGATCTTGAAGCCGATCAGAAGGCCGGCGACTCTGAGGAAGCTCACCTGCCGCTCGATGGCAAGCGCGCACGATAGGATGATCGCGGAGAGGCCATACAGCGGTTGCATCGTATCGAAAGCCTTGATCGATAGCATCCACCATCCCAGCCGTCCGTAAAGGCGGTTTCCGACCATCTCACGATGCCGATGCTGTGTTTGAAGAAAGCCGCCGAACCAGCGGCGGCGCTGGTGTAAAAACGCGCTTATCGTACTGGGCGCTTCGGTGCGAACCTGCACATCAGGTAAGATTCGGGTCGTCCAGCCCCGGCCATGTGAGGCACTGTGCCCCATCAGCCGATGAATTAGGTCGTAGTCCTCAGTCAGGCATTCCGGGTCGAACCCGCCTACTTCGAGCACAGCAGAGCGGCGCAAGCCGGCAATGGCACCGGAGATCAAGAGCAAGCTGTTCCACCGCATTGCAGCATACGAGAAGAGGGCCGTGCGCATGTACTCATAACGCTGGAACGCCTGCATCGAGCGTCCCATAACGGTAGGAGCGCAGATCGGCCGCAACAGCCCCGTTGTTGCCACAAGGCGTGCCTCTGTCGCAAAAGCGCTTCGAACCGCCGTAATCGCGCCGTCACTGGGCACCGTGTCTGCATCGACGATTAGAACTACCTCTTCTTCGAGCAACGTCAACGCCTTGTTTAACGCGTTTGCCTTTCCACCCTGGTGGATCCGCACCGAATGCACGACGGGATGATCTTTGGAAACCAACCCAGGTGCGCGCCGACTCAAGCCGAAGCGCTGGCCCAGTACCTGCGATGTATTGTCGGTCGAGCCGTCATCAACGAGGAGGATGCGGTCGGGTGGATCAGCCTGATGCAGCAGCGCCGCAACAGTCGTCGCAAGCACGCTCGCTTCGTTCCGGGCGGCGATGACGACCGCGAGCTTAACGGCTCGACTACCTCGGTCGGTGACTATGTAAGTTCGGAGCAAAGGGGAGGTGAAGAAAATGGAGAGCAGAATGAGGACAATGTCGTAGTTGATGTACAGCAGCCCTGCCGACCAGGCGAGCGCCCCAGAGAATACAAACGGTGCCATCAGGGTAAGGAACCAAAGCGCGGCTGGGAGGACGCGGACCAAACGTCCGGTGAGCACCGCCTGCGAGCCAGAAAGTGCTTTTTCAGGCAAGGGTCTCCTAGCAACTGCCTGAGTGTGGAGTTCGGAAGGGCCG
>CAXTRM010000113.1:10049-10667 GCA_964246625.1 uncultured Acidobacteriaceae bacterium | reverse complement strand
TACCCATGCTTTCCAGGTGAGACGCCGTGCGTTCCGTGCCGCTTACGCGATGGGCTCCGCGCGGCTTAGCTCCTGTTCGACCGCGATCAGGTCCTCGGCCACCAACCGGTCCGCCCGCCGCAAGGCTGGAAAGAAGACAGCCCCTAACCCTGTCACGGCCATGCTCCCAATCCCTCCCAACACCACGGCCCGCACCGCGCCGAACCAGTGAGCGGTCAGCCCCGACTCATATTCGCCGAACTCATTCGAGGCCCCCAGAAAGAGCCAGTTCACGCTGGAAACACGTCCGCGCATCTCGGGCGGCGTCGCCAGCTGCAGGATGCTTGACCGAACTACCACGCTGACCATGTCCGTTGCGCCGGTGATCACCAATGCCGCGCAGCTCAGCCACAAGTTGTGGCTCAACCCAAACACAATGGTTGCCGCACCGAAGCCGGCAACACACGCCAGCATCGTTTTGCCCGCATCCCGCTTGATCGGGAACACACTCAAACTCAGGGACACCACCAGCGCTCCCAGGCTCGGCATCGCACGCAGCAGGCCCAGGGCATGCGCGCCACGGTGCAGGATGTCGGAAGCAAAGATCGGCAACAGGCTCACTGCCCCGCCCAGCAGAAC
>CAXTRM010000113.1:8283-10039 GCA_964246625.1 uncultured Acidobacteriaceae bacterium | reverse complement strand
ACCCAAGCAGCAGGCGCGTGCCGGTTACGTAGCGCAGGCCTGCGAGCATGGTTTGCACCGTGAAGCCTTTGTTTTCGGCCGCACCGCGCGGCTTGATCTGGCTCACCATTACTAAAAAGGCCAGCAGGGCGACGCACGTGAACACATACACAAGCGGCGCGCCATTCAGCCATTGCCCCTTGCCCGTGAGCACGATGGTGAACAGCAAGCCTCCGATCATGGGTCCAAGTGCGTTGGAGATCTGAAAGATGCTCGCGCCCCAGGTCACCGCATTGACAAAATGTTCTTTGGGCACGAGCGTTGGAATCAAAGCAGACGCGGCAGGCCCCGAAAAGCACCGTCCCAGCCCGATCACAAACAGAATGCCATACACGGCCCACACATTGCGCACACCATGGAGGGTCAGCAGCAGCAAGAAAGCGGTCGCGCCCAGTTGCAGCGCATAGCAGGCCAGGATCACACTGCGGCGATCATAAAGATCGGCCACATGACCAGCCGGCAAGGTGAAAAAGATGCCTGGGAGAAAGAGCGCCAGTCCCGTGTACCCCAGCGCCAGTGCCGAATGCGTCAGCTGGTACACCTGCCACGCCACGCCCACGCTTTGGGCCTCGGATCCGACGACGCCGGCGACGCGTGCTGCCTGGTACAGCCGAAAATCACGATGCTGCCACGCCACAGTTGCGGTCAACGAGCGTTGACTGTCTCCATCCGCCATGCTTCTATGCTCCCACATCACGGCGAACCGGGACCGCAACCCGGCTCGGTATCATGGAATGCTCATGTCCTCCGAACTCCGGACCACCCCGGCAGAATCCCTCGGCACCTTGC
The DNA here is from genome assembly GCA_964246625.1 of uncultured Acidobacteriaceae bacterium. Lineage (GTDB taxonomy): Bacteria > Acidobacteriota > Terriglobia > Terriglobales > Acidobacteriaceae > Granulicella. Next base: position 9,211 of record CAXTRM010000113.1, on the reverse strand, counting down.
TCACCGAGTCGCGCCATCCCGGCACCGCGCACCTCGATCAGCTGCCGACCCTGGAGATGCTGCGCGTCATCAACGACGAAGACGCCACCGTCGCACAGGCCGTGCAGCAACAGTTGCCGCACATCGCCGTGGCCGTCGATGCGGTCGCAGAGCGCTTCTCTCGCGGCGGTCGCCTTTTTTATCTCGGGGCCGGTACCAGCGGGCGTCTCGGTGTACTGGATGCCAGCGAATGCCCGCCGACCTTTTCCGTCGATACCACCCTTGTGCAGGGCATCATCGCCGGGGGCGATCGTGCGCTTCGCCTTTCAAGCGAGCACTCCGAAGATTCGCGTGAAGAGGGCGCGCGCGACCTCGCTGCCCGGGGATTTGCTGACGCCGACCGTCCGGACACCCTTGTCGGCATCGCTGCCAGCGGCCGCACCCCCTACGTGCTCGGCGGTATCGACTTTGCCCGGCAGCGGGGTGCCCTGTCCATCGGTCTCAGCTGTGTTCCAGGCTCGGCCCTTGCTCAGGCTGCGGAGCTGGCGATCACGCCCGCGACCGGCCCGGAGGTTCTTACCGGCTCTACACGCTTAAAGGCGGGCACCGCAACCAAGCTTGTGCTCAATATGCTCTCGACCGGCGTAATGATCCGTACCGGCGCCACCTTCGGCAATCTGATGGTCAACGTGCGCCCTACTAATGCCAAGCTCATCGACCGCGCGGAACGGATCATCGCCGCCGCCGCAGGCTGCGACCGAGAGACGGCAGCAGCGCTTCTGGAGTCCAGCGGCAGAAGTGTGAAGGTTGCCATTCTCATGCAGCTGCACTCCCTAAGCCGTGAACAGGCTGAGGTTGAGCTCGCCGTGGCGGGAGGCGTGCTCAGCCGCGTCCACGCCTGAGCTCTTCCTGCATCCCTCCCATAAAACTTACAGGTTCCATGCAACCA
>CAXTRM010000113.1:3129-8273 GCA_964246625.1 uncultured Acidobacteriaceae bacterium | reverse complement strand
GTATGAAGGCAACACGTTGGATCCTTCCCGCACTCGTGATCGGCATGGCTATCAGCACGGGGGCCGCTACGGCACAGGGCTACGGCCCGCAAGGTCCGCCGCCACCGCCTCCGGGGGCCTATGGTCCCGGCGGTTGGGACAACGCCCCATCGGAGTTCCGTGCTGTGCAGCAGCAGGGGTTCCATGACGGCATCGATGGGGCACGTCACGACTTTGACAACCACCGCCCACCCAATGTGAACAACCGCGACGAGTTCCGTCATCCGCATGTCGACGGTGCCGACCGCCGCATGTACCGTCAGGCGTTCCGCCGCGGCTACGACGTCGGCGTACGGCACTTCTATGGTTCGGGTCCCGGCGGTCCCCGCCCCTACTAGTTCCCTCTACGTGTGAAGGAGGCCCGGTCTTTGGCCGGGCCTCTTTTGTTGCATCTCAGCACAGCGTTTCGATAAACCGGCTCGCTCGGCCTGACGGCTCCGGTCACCCGAACAGGGAGGGCGTGGACACAGCGCTTGCACGTACCGGCGGCGCGATACCAAGGTGCTGGTACGCCAGCTTCGTGGCAATCCGTCCTCGCGGCGTGCGATCCAGAAAGCCAATCTGGATCAGAAACGGCTCATACACCGCTTCCAGGGCATCTTCCTCTTCCGCCAGCGCCGCTGCCAGGGTGTTTAACCCCACCGGACCGCCGTCGTATTTCTCGATAATGGTCCGCAGGAGACGGCGATCCAGCTCATCAAACCCATGCGTGTCGATCTCCAGCAAATCCAGCGCCCTCATGGCCACCTCGCGCGTGATCTTCCCTTCGGCTCGCACCTGCGCGAAGTCACGCACACGCCGCAGCAGACGATTCGTAATACGCGGTGTTCCCCGCGACCGCATCGCGATCTCCGCCGCGCCATCCCGGTCGATCTCCACCCCAAGCACTTCGGCGGAGCGCTCGGCCACAAAGCGCAGCTCGTCGTCGGTATAGAACTCCAGCCGCAGCAGGATGCCGCACCGTGAGCGCAGCGGTGAACTCAACAGACCCGGCCGCGTCGTCGCACCCACCAGGGTGAAGGGGTCCAGTCTCACGCCGTGAATGCGCGCCGAGGGCCCTGTGCCGATCATGATGTCGAGCTTGTAATCCTCAAGCGCCGTATACAACTTTTCTTCCATCACCGGCTGCAAGCGATGGATCTCATCGATAAACAGTACCTGGCGGTTCTTTACATTCGTCAGAATGGCCGCCACATCCCCCTGCACCTGCAGCGCGGGTGCCGAGGTCTGCTGGTACCCCACCCCAAGCTCATTGGCGATAATGGTCGCCAGCGTGGTTTTGCCCAGCCCCGGCGGCCCAAACAGCAGCACATGATCCAGCGCCTCGCCACGGGCCTTTGCCGCTTCCAGCGCAATGGCCAGCTGCTCCTTCACCTTGGACTGCCCAATAAATTCGTGCAGCCGGTGCGGCCGCAGCTTCAGCTCGAACTGGGCATCGTCCTCGAAGGCCGCCGCGGACACGAGACGGTCAGCATCATCGGGCGGCTTTTTGCCTCCAAAGGCAGGTCGCGAATGCGGGGATGTCGCCATCTAAGGGCGATAGTACGGCGAAACCACCCCTGAAGCAATCACCGCATCCGCGATCGCCAAACCCGCCGTCACCCCTGCGGCTCACGCACTGCCTCGGGTCAGCAGGAGCAACACGCAGCCGTGCGCCGGGATGCGTTCCGCAAACTCGTGCCCGCTCACCGCAACACCGCCGCCCCAGATGTTGCGCACGCTCCAGTCCTTGCCTCCAAGGTCCTTGCCAAGCTCGCCCAACTGTTTCGTCAGCGTCATCTCCCCTTCGCCGAGGTTGAACAGGGCAAGCGCCTTTTCCCCGCCCGGCAGATCCGCACGCCACACCGTCAGGTCGCCTTCCTGCAGCACCTGCTCACTGTGGGTCGCCCTCTGGTTCACCCGGATCACATCCGCATTGGTCAGCATGGCCAGAGTCGGCGCATCCAGCAGCGTGAGATTGGCGCCAAGGATCAGCGGACTGCGCGCGATGGCCCACAATGTCAGCTGGGCGCGCTCCTCGTCCAGTGTCAGCCTTGACGTACGGGGTTTGCCGTCCCCCGGTGACGGCTTGAGCTCCCCGAACGGCAGCATGTCGCCATCCGGCCAGCGGTTCGGTTGCGCATACGGCTCCCAGGCCGCCAGCCGGGCGAACTGGCTCCTGACCGTTTGGGGAAAGCTCGAAGGCTGCCCCGGCGAGGTCTGCCATCGGTCCCAAACGTCGTCGGAGATGCGCCACATGTTCGCCATCTCCCCGACCTCTCCAGCATGGGCCAGCTGCGTCGGCCCAGGCGACAGACTCAGCACCATTGCCCTGCCGGAGCGGTCGATCGCTCGCCGGATCTGTCGGATTTCGGTTGCCTTATACGGGTGATCCGAGATGCAATCCACCTTGAGCAGGTCGACACCCCACGCCGCGTACTGGCGCATCAGGGAGTCGTACCAGGCCTGCCCCGCAGCTTTGTCCTTCACACCGTAGCTGGTGGGATCCCAGGGACAGGTGTCTGCCATATCCGCCGCGTCCTGCGCACGAAACGAGGTCCCCTCAATGGTGAAGTTATGTTCGGTGCTGGTCTTGGGGATGCCACGGATGATGTGAATGCCGAACTTCAGGCCCTGTGCATGTACCCAATCTCCAAGGGTTTTGAAGCTGGTCTCCAAAACAACGGTTGGGATCGAGGACGGTTCCGAGGCCAGGCTTTCAGGCCGCTGCTCCGGGGTTGCCGAGGGAAACCGGACCGGCACCGGCACAAACAGGCCATGGTGATCGATCGCATATTGCAAACGGGTCGGCGTCGGCCTGTCCTGCGGATTCACAAAGTACCAACCCTCGTCGACCACGGCGTACTGCCACCCAAATGCCTTCAGCTTGTTCCGTATCACGTCGACATTGGCCCGGAACTGCCCTTCTGTGACCGTCAACCCATACGAGTCCCAGCTGTTCCAGCCCATAGGCGGCGTCGGCGCAACTGCCGCCTGTTACGCCGTCAACGATCCCAAACCGAGGCCAAGTACCCCAACCAGCCACACCTTACGCATGGCGCCGAGCATACCGCAACCGTCTCGCCATGTGCACCCGCCTATGCGCGGCCGAGGTCGCGGCAGGAATCCTTCTCCGTGCAGCCCCTTTACGCCTCCCTTGCGTCGCTCCCAGACAAACAGCAAAGGTAAACTGATTCCGTTGCGGACCTACCTGTACAAGCTCACCTCGGACCGTGGCGGTGCCCCTTGCGCGCCACCGGGGTCGCCTCCTTTGTTGACCCTCGCCATCTGTAAGCCTGCCGTTCGCCGCACGGCCAGGCCGGGCGACCGCATCCTTGGCCTTACCAGCCGTGTCCTGGAACAGCGCGACGGCTACCCTCCGCTCAGCGTGATCTACGCCGGCGTCGTAACCGAGGTCCTTGATGCCACCGCATACTATGCCCCGGACTCGCCCTATCGTGATCGCCCGGACTGCATCTACCGCTACGACGCCGAGCTCGGCACTTTGGCGCACACAGGACAAACCGGTCTGCATGCGGACCCGCGCCATCGCCGGCGCGACCTCGGCCGTGAGGGCATCTTTGAGAACGGGCGCATCCTGCTTTGCAGCCGCTTCACCTATCTCGGCAGCGAGGCGCTCGTGCTGGAGCCACACCTCTTCCGCCTGCGCTCGCTCGCTTCGGCCCTCGGCCAAGGGCATCGCGTCCTCCATGAAGGCCGGGACAGCACCGTGGACGGCGAACTGAACGTCCTCTTCCGCGCCATGGCCAGGCAACCCTGCCGGTCCACCCCGGTGCAGGTGCACGCCGACAGCTATGACCACCCCGCGCCAAACGCTGTGGATCTGCGCCGAACCGCGCGGCTGGCCTGCTAGGCTCCTGTCTGCGGATCCCGGCTTCTCAATCCCGAGAACGGGCCGTACATCCGGAACAGCCCCACTTTCTGCCGATGCTCCTCCGGCGCCTCTTTGTAATCTAACCAGTGACATCCAGTTCACAAGGGACCCGATTCATGCCGCTCTACGAGTACCAATGCCAGCAGTGCCACAAGCGTGTCGAAAAGATCCAAAAGTTCTCTGATGCTCCCCTGACGCTTTGCCCTCACTGCGGTGGCGCGCTCGAGCGCACGCTCACAGCTCCGGCTATTCAGTTCAAAGGCTCTGGTTGGTACAAGGATCTCTACTCTTCGCCGAAACCACCCAGCTCGACCGGCACCGCTGCCGGGGAGAGTTCTGCCTCCTCCGGCGGTGGGGACGCCGCTGCCGCGCCGGCGAGCGGAGATAAGTCTGCGTCGGCGACGCCGGCCGCCACGGCGCCGGCAAGCTCGCCTGCGCCCTCCCCCGGCAGCTCAGGTTCGTCCAGCTAACCCTGTGCACCGGGCGTCATCCCACCAAAGCCCGAGCGCTGGCGCCTTCGGGGTTATCTCCCTGCCGCAGGCGTACGCTATGATGCATCGCATGAAGTTGTCTCGTTCCTTCCGCAAGCTCCAACACGGCGTCGAAGACACCCTCGACTACGCCGCCGCAGAGAGCCGGCTCGTCTTGCGCAACGTTGGTTTTGTGTCCGCCGGAATTACCGTGCTGGCAGTGGGTGTCGTTGTTGGCCGCGAACTTCGGCAGCGCTACAAGTTCAGCCGACGTACCCCCTACGATCTGTATGCCCATTCGGGCGACGGGAGCCGGCGGCTCCGGTCCGAATACCTCGAGTTCGGTGTAGGGATTTAGCCGCGCGCACGGGTTCGAGGATCCTCGGTGGGTCCTCAGCAGCGGTCGTTGTGGCTGCCGGCACGTCTTGGGCCGTGTCCGGCGCGTGCCAGCCGTCCAGCGCCTCCTGCATGCGCCACCTCGCTCGGAGCAGGTGCTTCCGCATCGGAAGCGCGGGGTGCCGAAGCCTCCTGGCCACATCTGCATCTAAACTCAATAGCCTATGGCGACCCAAGCTCCTCCCATGCCGCAGTTGAGCCGTCTTCCTTCACTGGATACGGATCTGCGCACGCTCGACGTAGGCACGGCGCGTGAACTGGAGCCAAGGCTCCGTGACAGCCATGGACGCGCCATCACGGATCTCCGTCTGTCCGTAACAGACCGCTGCAACTTTCGCTGCGTGTACTGCCGCACCGGCAACAAT
>CAXTRM010000113.1:0-3119 GCA_964246625.1 uncultured Acidobacteriaceae bacterium | reverse complement strand
GAAAAGATTCGCTTCACTGGCGGCGAGCCCTTGCTGCGTCGCGGTCTCGTGAGCCTGATTCGTGAAACGGCGCGTCTTCGCTCGGCCTACAGCCCGGATAAAGAGCTCGACCTCGCCATCACCACCAACGGTCACCTGCTCGCTCCCATGGCGCGCGATTTAAAGGATGCGGGCCTGACGCGCATCACTGTGAGCATGGATGCGGTCGATCCGGTCGCCTTCGCTCGCATCACCCGCGTCCCCAACAGCTTTGACCGTGTGCGCGATGGCATCCGGGCTGCCCAGGACGCCGGTCTAGGGCCCGTCAAGGTGAATGCGGTCCTGCTTCGCGGTTTCAATGAAGACCAGATCGAAGCCTTCGCCGAGTTTTCCCGCACCGAAGGTGTGATCGTCCGCTTTATTGAGTTCATGCCGCTCGAAGAGGAGCGCGTTTGGGCTCCGGAGACGGTTGTGCCGCTTGGCGAGATTGTCGACCGGCTGAATCGTGTTCGGCCCCTGGTCGCTTTGCCAGCCAATCAGCTGTCTGAAACCGCGCGGCGCTACACCTTTGACGACGGCCTTGGCGAGATCGGCATCATCGCTCCGGTGTCTCACCCCTTTTGCGGTCATTGCAGCCGCATCCGGCTCACCTCGGACGGCAAGATCCGGACCTGCCTTTTCTCTCAAAGCGACCATGACCTGCTCGGTCCCATGCGCCTCGGCGCCAGTGACACCCAGCTGCGCAGCCTGATCCGAAAGATTGTGGAACGCAAGGAAGCTCGCCATCATATCGGGGAGGCAGGTTTCCTCAAGCCATCGCGGAGCATGGTCCAGATTGGCGGGTAGGCCTCGCTTGCCGGCCATGTGGCCTGCATATACCGAACTTGGCCGGGTGAATCAAGCTGTTGCTGAGGGCGCCCATCCAAGGAACGCCGTTGGACCTAGAAGTCCTGCTGTTCTACGTGTGATAACCGCCTTATCCAGTACGCCCATCGGTCTGGAATACCATGGCAACTACGGTCCCGCCTTTCGCCTCCCTCCCTAGAGTCTCGAAAACCTCTAAGCCGTCTGCCCAGTAGGCGAGCGCGAGTCCGATGCTGGTCTGAGCCGCTGATCCAGCAAGTCTGCTTCTACGGCCAAGTTGCTGTGAAGGCGCTTCTACGCTCCTGCTTGCGAGCGCGTGCCACAGAGTCGCCTTTCGACGATCCTGTGCGAACCGGCTCTCTCCAAAGCTGTTTCTTCAATAGCACTACGGAGGGACCTGCACTGAACAGAAAGCGGTCACACACGACTTTCTTTTCAAGATTTGTGACCGAGCGCGATCTTCCATAACTTTTCTCTTGCCAGAACTCAAGCGCTGCGCAGATAACGTTGTTACAGGAGCAAAATATTCTGCTCCAAAAGAAAGGTGTTGCACAGGGGACCCTTGATCCGGTCCGTCTTATCAAGCCAGCACCTTCCAAAAACGTCGTTTCAGCCCTTCGCACCTGCAGATCTGCCGCACCTTTTTGAGGGTACATTGACCTCCAGCATCCGAAAACTCGCGAAGGCGCCTGCCGCCGATGAGCTCAGACTCTTCCACGAGGTGGCTCAGGCCCTTACCTCGAATCTCGAACTTGAGCCTCTCCTTCGCGCCATTCTCGGCAAAATGGAGGAGTACTTCGGCCCGGAGCGCTGGTCTTTGCTGATGGTCGATGAAGAGACTGGTGACCTGCAGTACGCCCTTACCACCGGAACCTCCACCGTCGCCAAGGGCACGCGGCTTCGGCGGGGCGAGGGCATCGCCGGTTGGGTCGCCCGCACAGGCGAGCCGCTCGTGATCCCGGATGTCCGGCTGGACCGCGACTGGTCGCGCTTTGCCCGCGAACATCCGGAGATGAACCTCCACTCCATCGCCTGCCTTCCCCTTCGTCACGGCGGGCATACCCTTGGCGTGCTGCAACTTCACAACAGCAAACTCGACTTGCTGCCCGGCAGCTCACTTTCGTTTCTGCGCGTCCTTTGCGACTACGCCGCGATCGCGCTCGGCAATGCGCGCCAGGTTAATCTCGTTCACCGCCTCAGCATCACGGACGATTGCACCGGGCTGTTCAACGCCCGCTATCTCTACACCATGCTCGAGCAGGAGATCACCACAGCCCTCAAACCCTCTTTGCTGCCCACCACGCAGCACTTCAGCCTGCTGTTCTTCGACCTTGATCGCTTCAAAGGCGTCAACGATACCTACGGCCATCTTGTTGGATCACGGCTCCTCGCCGAGGTCGGCAGCCTGATCAAACGCACGCTCGGTCCGCAACACGCCGCCTTCCGCTACGGCGGGGATGAGTTTGTTGCCCTGCTGCGTGGCCTGGACAAGCCCGAAGCAAATCGCACCGCGGCCAACCTTCGCGATCACCTGCGCAACACGGACCTTCTGACAGGGGAAAACCTGCAGCTGCGTGTGTCAGCCAGCTTCGGCCTTGCGACCTTTCCCCAGGATGGTGGCGACCTCCACAGCATCATTCGGGCCGCCGACACCATGATGTATTGCGCAAAGGCCGAGGGCCGCGACTGCCTCGTAATCGCCACCGACGATCGGCCCGTCGCCATGCCGCCCCTGCCGCAGTCACGGCACAATGAGCAGCGTCACAGCCGAACATAACCGCCCGGCTCGGAACGAAGCAGCCGCGCCAGTAGCTCCAGACCGTCCACCAGCCGTGGCCCTGGCCGCGAAAAGTACGCCGAGCCATCCACTGCATACACCTGGCCGCCGCGGACGGCGCGCAACTGCCCCCATCCTTCCGGAAACACCTGCGCCCTGTACTGCGCCACGGTCTCCTCCAGGTGGTACCCACACGGCATGATGACGATCACCTCCGGATCCGTCTCCCGGACCTGCTCCCAACGCAGCCGGACGCTCTTGGCTCCCGGTTCGGCCAGCACGGGGTCCCCGCCAGCCAAGGCAATCATCTCCGGAATCCAGTGCCCTCCCTGGAAGAGCGGATCGAGCCACTCTAACGCCAGCACGGTTGGCCTTCTCGCGAACCTCGGCAGCCGGCGTACCGACTCCACCCGGGCCTGCAATGCCGCCCGTAACGCATCGGCCGGCGCAAGCGAACCCGTCGCAGCCCCCACACGCCCAATATCGCCAAGCACTCCTT
>CAXTRM010000112.1:0-10710 GCA_964246625.1 uncultured Acidobacteriaceae bacterium | reverse complement strand
TGTACCTGGCCACCTCTTCGGCGTCCCGCTGCTCATCGTGAAGGTATTTGATCGCGACGTCGGCACCTTCACGGGCGAACGCAATGGCGGCAGCACGGCCGATGCCGGAGTCCGCGCCGGTAAGCAGCGCCCGCCGGCCGGTGAGACGACCGGAGCCCTTGTAGGAGAGCTCGCCGCAGTCAGGCTTCTCACGCATGGCGGTCTGCGTAGCGGGGGCGGGCTGCACTTCGACGCTGGAAGGAGGACCGGGATATTGGGAACGCGGGTCTTGGGGGGTGATCAGATCTGTTGGCATGAAGCTCCTCGAAGGTTTTCCTGGCGCGGCGTGCATGTGGCGCACTCTGGTGAGATGCGCTGTGACGTACGGCGTTCGTCCGGAAGCAACCCGGCATCTCCTGCGGGTACAGCAACGCAGAAGGGGCCATTCCCCTTCGTTCACGGCTTCCTGCCAGAGGCTGCAAGGCACACAGGTCAGCCCTGACGGAGTTCATGAGCGCCGCGAAGTGTGGGCGCTTTGTAAAGTGGGCACCAGGCGCTTGCTTTCAAGGCAAGGGTCGATATGAGATGCTGCAGCGGTGCAGGATCTTGCAGGCGGACGGTGTGTTCCCTTGCGGAAGCCTGCGGGCGCAAGGGGCGGTGAGCTATGGAAGTGAACAGGCGTGTTTCGGGATCATTCCGCCACCCGGCGCGGGTCTTGTTCCAGAACGCCTCGCCCCTTCGTTTTGCCTTCTTGCGCTGGCTCTTTTTCTTGTCCGTTGTGGTTGCGGCTGTGCCTGTGAGGGCGCAGGCACCGTATGAGGCCGGCAGTGTGGTTTCACTTTCCGGCAAGGTAACGGAGCAGGACGGACAGCTGCTCGCGGGTGTGCCTGTGGTTCTGCATCAGGCCGGCAGCCGCGACCAGACTGCTACAACCGACCCCGGGGGCCTTTTCCGATTTCACGTCGCCCCAGGGGCGGCCTTCACTGTTGAAGTGCGGGCTCAGGGAAGACCGCCGGTTGTCCGACAGTACAGCACAGCTAAATCGGGTGTGGTGGCGCTTGTGGTGCCACCTGTGTCCCAGGGCGGCGCCACAGGCGCCTCGCAAAGCAGCGACCAGTTTCACTTCTCCGACGCACCTGACTTTCAGGTGGCGGGCATCACCGATTGGACCGCCGTGGGTGGTCACGGATCCGATGCCACCCTGCGCACCAGCGAAGAACTGGCCCGTGACATAGCCGCGCCGGACCTGTCGCCAGGCGCTTCCGCGCCTTCGGTTTCCGCCTCCGACCGGGCGGCCGAAGAGACGCTACGCGCGCGGCTCGGAACCGCACCCGGCGACTACGCGGCGACCGAGGAGTTGGGGGCGTTGTATCTCAGGGAGGGCCGCTACCATGAGGCCGTTCCTGTGCTCGCAGCCGCCTCTACCCTGCACGGCCATGCGGCCGAGGACGAGTACCTGCTCGCTGAGGCGTGTGCGGGGGTGGGCGATGTACACAAGGCTGAAGAACACATCAGAGCGGCCCTAGCCAAAGAACAAAAGGCGGAGTTCTTTCGCTTTGCCGGCGAACTCAGCGAAAAAGAAGGCGACCCCCTCAAGGCAGTGGCGGAGGAACAACGAGCCACACAACTGGACCCGAGCGAAGCGAACTATCTTGCATGGGCTTCTGAGCTTCTTTTGCACCGGGCGGTGTGGCAGGCGATCGACGTACTGGCAAAAGGGGCGCAGGCGCACCCGCGATCCCCGAAAATTCAGGCTGCGTGGGGCGCGGCCCTGTTCGCAGGTGCGCGGTATTCTGAAGCTTCGGCGCATCTGTGTGAAGCCTCGGACCTCGACCCCGCGAGTCGAGAGGCGTACGTGCTGCTGGGGCAAGCCATCCTTGGGTCCCCTGCGCCCTTGCCGTGCGCGACAACGACCCTTGCGCGTTTTTTGCGCCTCCGGCCCGAAGATCCCCAGGCCCTGTTCTTCAATGCCATGTTGGTGCTGAAAGCGCGGCAACCCGGAGATCGGGAACGTGCCCAAAGGCTGCTGCGCCACGCTGTCGCCTTGCAACCCAACTATGCCGAAGCCTATCTGCAGCTCGGCATCCTGGCGACCTCCGCGCACCAGAACAGCGAAGCCGTGCACTTTCTGCAGCAGGCCATCGTGGCTGATCCGCAACTGGCGGAAGCGCACTTTCGTCTCGGGGTCTTGTATGACCGGGATGGAAAGAATGCGGAGGCGCAGAAGGAGTTTCAGAGACACGAGGTACTGGCGCAACAACAAAGGGACGCCACAGAGGAGGAACGTCGCCGGATCAAGCAGTTTGTGGTCGTCCCGGAACAGAAGGCAGCGGGCGACCCCGCGCCGTAGAACATGTTCGCGGGAAATCACCGGCGCAGGGCAAGAAGGGAGCTTAACCCTTTACCGTCGCCGCTGCCGGGGCGATGATCCCCTTGCCCTCATGGAGGGTGAGGATCTGGTTTGCCCTTACATGCAGAAAGCGCTCCACCTTTTGCGTGGTGGGCCAGGTGATCTCGATGAGGTCCACGACCTTGGCCTGACCCAGGCCGAAGTGCAACCGGAGATCGCTCTGCGACATCACGCTGGTGCCGCTGTGAACCTCGTCCATCTGTGTATGTTTGCCGACCGTAACTTTTGCCCTTGCACCGATCGCGGTCCGGTTGCAGTGGGTTCCCACCAGCTTGAGCTTGATCCAGTTCCCCGCGGCCGCTCCGCCTGTGTTGCGCAGCAAGGACGGCGCGTCGTTCATGTTCAGGATCAAAACGTCCATGCCGCCGTCGTTGTCGAAGTCGCCAAAGGCGGCCCCGCGGCTTGAAAAATGCTCAAGGATGCCCGGGCCCATAGCCGCGGAGACGTCCTGGAAGTGGCCATTGCCCAGGTTCTTGTAGACGACCCTGGGATTTTTGAAGGTTTGCCCGAAATGGTACCCGTCGATCTCCGGGTACACATGGCCGTTTACCTGCAGGATGTCCTGCCAGCCGTCGTTGTCGAAGTCAAGAAAACCGCAGCCCCAGCCCACAAACTGATCGTTCAGACCTGTCCCTGCTGGGAAGGTCACATCGGTGTACGTCTTTTCGCCGTCGTTGTGGTACAGGTTGGAGGTGTCATCGGCGAAGTTTGTCTTGAAGATGTCAAAACGACCGTCACAGTCATAATCAGCGACACCGACACCCATACCGGCCTGTTCATGACCGCCCTCGCTATAGGCGCACCCGGCCCCTACCGCGATGTCGGTGAAGGTGCCATCGTGGTTGTTCTGGAACAGAAGACTGGGCTGTGAATCCACAGCGACGTAGATGTCGGGCCAACCATCGTTGTCGAAGTCATAGGAGACGGCCGTAATGGAGTAGCGTGGACCCGGCTTCAGGATGCCCGCGGCCTTTGATACATCGGTGAACGTGCCATCTCCGTTGTTACGGTAGAGCAGGTTGGTATCGGCGGGCAGACCACGTGGCCCGCACATGATGGGTACCCCTTTCCACTGGCAGAAGTGGGTGTCCTGCACGGAAGGAATTGATGTCGGGTCGAGCTGCAGGTAGTTGCAGACGAACAGGTCGAGATGCCCATCACGGTTGTAGTCGAGAAAGGTGCAACCGGCGCCCCAGCGCACCCTGTCATGAAGCAGGCCAGCCTCTCGGGTGACCTCGGTAAAGGTGCCGTCGCCGTGGTTCCGAAAAAGCCGGTTCTGCCCCCAACAGGTACAGAAAAGGTCATCCCATCCATCGTTGTTGTAGTCGCCGACGCACACGCCGGTTTGCCATCCGGTTCGGTCCAGACCCGAGCCCTGTGTGATGTCCGTAAAGGTGCCATCCCGGTTGTTCTTGTACAGATGCGCGGTGGGCGCCTTGCCTTCAGGCCAGTGCGCGTCCAGCCGGTCGCCGTTGGTCAGATAGATATCCAGCCAGCCATCGTGATCGTAGTCGAAAAAGGCGAGGCCGCTTCCTTTGGCCTCGATGATGGACCGTTTGTGATCGACGCCGCCCCACACATTGGGAGCGGTCACGCCCGCTTGACGTGCCACGTCGACAAACTGCACCGGCGAAGGGCTGACCACGGTCGGCCCCTTCACGGCTTCCAGCAGGGCCGCATCACGCCAGCGCCACAGTGGCGTCACCACGGCCTCCATGAGGCTGTCCGCGAGCAACAGGCAGGAGGATCCAAGAAAGCGACGTCGCTTCAGCAGCATGCCCCAAGATTATAGAGACAGCCTGCAACGACAAGAGCTACGAGCTTTGGCCAAGGGCCTGCAAGGCATCCCGCCCAGCGGCACTTTCCGGGTGGATGTGCAGCAGTTCGTCCAGTGCCTGGCGCGCTCTTGCCTTGTCTCCCTGCGCCATGTAAAGCCGCGCCAGGTTGAGGTAGCTCCCCTCGTACCCAGGCACAAGCCGCACGCAGGTCCGAAACTGTTGCTCAGCTTGCGTGAACTGGTGCTCATGCACCAGGAGCACACCGTAGTTGTTCAGCGCTTCCGGGTAGTCCGGTCGCAATACCAACGCCTCTTGCAGATACCGGGACGCCTCAGTGAACCTGCTCTGCTGCGCGTACAACATGCCCAGGTTGTAATGCGTCTCCGGATCATCCGGTTCAAGTTGAAGAGCCTTGCGTAAACACGTTTCCGCTTCCGCAAATGACCGCTCATGGCGATACAGGTTGCCGAGGTTCACAAGGGCTGTGACGTAGGAAGGACGCTGTTGCAGGGAACGCTGGAAGTCGCGCGTCGCTTCTTCCGCGCGGTTTTGTTGCGCAGCAAGCATGCCGAGGTTGTTCCATGCCTCGGGATAGGTTGGCTTCAGGTCCACACTCCGCTGCAGATGCGTGTATGCCTGCTCAAAGTTCTTCCTGCGCAGATGCAGCGTGCCGAGGTTGTAGTGAGCCTCTGCATCCTGCGGGTGCTCGCGCAACACCTCCTCGAAGGAGGTGGCAGCTTCATCCAGATACCCATGCTGAAACATCGCGACGCCGTAGGTGAAGTCGTTGCGGCGAAAGGCATCGTGGTAAAGCGTGCCTGGAAAAGGAAGAGCCGCCTTGGCTCGATCCTGCGCGACTGTGGGGATCGCCTGCACGTCGGCAAGCACGGCTTCCCGCTGCACCGCGCCCTGGTACACCCTCACGATCATGCCGGTTCGGTCCAGAAGGAACGAGACCGGCAAGGGCAGATCGGCTCGCCGGTCAAAGAGATACCGGAAGATGATGTTGTACACCCCGCCGACGTCTTCCGTGGCGAACAGTACAGGCACGGTCGCCTGTGTTGCCGCAGCGTGCGCCTCGCCGGCCCTGTCATCGTCGTCCATGTTGATGGCGAGCACCTGCAGGGCAGCTGCACCTTGCAGGCCAGCGGCAAGCGCGGTGAGCTGCTCCTTGTGAGCGGCCGTGGTCACGGACCAAAGATGCAAGAGTACCTCTTTGCCCTGCATGGAATCCAGTGTGACCCGGGCGCCATTGCGATCGGGCAGGCTGAAGTCAGGTGCCTTCAGCGGATCCAGCAACCAGGTCGCGACCGTGCGGGGCAACGACTCTCCCTGCACGCCAGCGGGGGTGCGCAGGGACGCATGCATGGAGTCGGACAGGGGCTTTGCCTCGTGTGATGGGTTGCCCTCCACGAGCTCCACGCGCGTCTGACGCGGCAACCCTGCAAAGGTCTGAACCAGGCCGTTTGGCCAGTGCACCGTCGCGGTGACGGTCCCGGTTGTCGGGCCCAAGCCGAAGACCATCTCCTTGGTGTGCTGTGCAAGAAAGCCTGTGCCGGCCTGCAGCCACCGTGTCTGGTTCAGGCTTCCCACTTGCAGCACCACTCTGGCTCCGATCGCATCGCGATTGCTCCTGGTTCCGCGGAGCCGCAGAACGATCGACTCGCCCAGATCCGGCATCGCGTTGCGGAACAAGCGCACCTGGGGTGCATTGCGATTTTTCACCAGGACCTCGAGCCGTCCGTCGCCATCGAAGTCCGCCAAGGCAAAGGAGCGCCCATCTTCCAGGCAGTCCATGCCCAGCGCGCCGGACACCTCGGAAAAGGTGCCATCGCCGTTGTTGGCCAGCAGCACGTTGCGCTCGGACCCGTTCCATGAGGCGTCGGACCGGATCAGTTCGTTGAGCGCGTTCCATCCGCGCTCATAGGCCAGCGATGGGGTGGCGTCCTCCGGCGAGCGCGCCACAACCTGACGCCAGAAAAAGCTGTCCAGATCGGTGCCTCGCGGCACGGCATCGTCGCTGGCCTCCGGAGGGGCTGCCGGCTCGGAAGAGGTGATGTAGCCGTTGGTGACATACAGATCCGCAAAGCCGTCGTGGTCGAAGTCCCAGGCGTCGGCACACCATGCCCAGCGCCCGAGATCGGCTCCCGCGGCCTTGCTGACGTTTTCAAAGAGCCCGCCTCCCCGGTTGCGGTACAGCGCGTTGCCCATGGCGTGACGCCGGTACAGATCGCGCGTGGCGGCCGGGGCGTCGGGATGAAACTGCGCTTGCTGCGACACCCTGAGCCCTGCCGCCGACCACATGTTGGCCGCATACAGATCGGGACGGCCCGTGTTGCTGAAGTCAGCCCAGCTTGCACTCATCCCTGCACCCACATCCTGCACCTGCGCATGCACGGAGTCTGCGCGAAAGGTGCCGTCACCACGGTTGCGGTACAGGTTGTTTCGACCGAAGTCATTCACGACATACAGATCGGGAGCCCCGGTGTTCTCCGCATCGCCCCATGCGCAGGCAAAGCTGTAGCGATCGTTTTCCACGCTCAGGCCTGCCGCGGCCGTGCGATCCACAAAGGTACCATCGCCCTGGTTCTGCATGAGGAAGTTTGGGGGGCCATTGCGGGCGTCCGCGTAGGGCGTTGGGTAGTGGTATTGGTCCAGGCCCAGGTAATAGCTGTACAGGCAGAAGTAGATGTCCAGCTTGCCGTCGCGGTCATAGTCAGCCAGGGCCGCATGGGTAAACGTGCCCAAAGGGGGCTGAGCAAACTGAAAGGCGCCCTTTTTCAGCGTAAAGGTGCCGTCGCCTTCGTTGAGAAAGAGCAAGGGCCCGCTGCCGCACACCACAAGCAGGTCCTGGCGGCCCCGGTTCAGGAAGTCGGCGAACAAGGCACAGGCGGTATTGTCCAGGACGCCGACGCCGGCCTTTTCGGTGACGTCTTCGAAGGTGCCATCGCCGCGGTTGCGATACAGACGGTTCGGCAAACCCGCGGGCTGAGCGATATACAGATCGTCCCGGCCGTCGTTGTCGAAGTCCCCCGCGGCCACGCCGTTGTTGCCATAGATGTCGATGCCGCAGGCTCCATCGAGCACCGTGCGCCAATAGTCCGCGCCATGCAGCAGCTGGTTGCGATACGACGGAACCCCACCAAGGGCGGCTTCGGTGATCTCGACAAACCCGGGACCGTGTACCGCCGTGCAGGTTTCTTCCTCCGCCTGCAAACGGACCACGTGCCATCGTGCCGTGCCATGTGGCTCGTCCCGTCGCACCCAGTCCACGAGCCACGTTCCCACGCGCTGCTCACGACTGCCGCTGCCGTCCTCCACCACCATGCTGAAGCGCAAGGTGGAATGGACACGGAGCGGGACCTTGCCGTCCGGTTGGAGGGCTTCCACCAGAAAAGAAACCGACGCTACCCGCTTCCCGGGGCCGATCCAGTTCGTGACCTCGTGCAGAAAGCCCGCGGCGCCCGGCTGCAGGGTCTCTGAAAAGCGGCGGCGCACACTGCGGATGCCATACGCCTGTCGCAGAACCGTCTCCTGCGCCGGGTGGAAAGAGCTCGCCTCCAAGGCAGGGTCCAAAGAGCTCTCCAGGCGGTGAAGCCTGCCACCACGCAGATCCTCACACCAGCTTTGCAGCACCAGGCCGAGCTCGTACGCCTGTTGTTCCGTGGCGAACTCGTCCAGACCGGGCTTCACCAGGTGCAGAACGTGTTCCAGCGGTGAGCCGACGGGATAGTGGGGGACGTAAGGAACCCCTGCAAAGGCAAGATTGCCCGCAGCGGCAGCGACCCCGGGCGAAGCAGGTGCGGAAAAGGAAAAAAGCGGAGCCGGCCGAAGCGCCAGGGGCAGCAGCCCCAGCTGCTTCAAGAGCCGCCGTCTGCTTACCTGCGACGGCTGATCACGTGGTGACTTCATGCATCCTGCTTACAAAGACCCGGCTTCCAGCACCACTATATGCGAGCCCGCGGCGAGGTGCTCTCCGGGGCGGCTGCCGGTCGGCTCAGCACCTTGGGAGCGGACGCAAGGGGCGGTCGCATGGCGATCTGTATTTACAGCTTGACAACCCTGCATAGTCATCCTAGCCTTCTCCGCACTGAAGGAGTACGTCACTGTGTAGCCGCTTACATGGGCCCCCTGGGCACACAGAGCTTTCCCTGCACGAATACACGAAGCGGAAGTGGGAGGTTTATTGCATGCCCAGAAGTGCTTGCTGTTTGGCGTGGTGCCGGCGACTTGGATTGCTTTTCACGTTGGTTCTTTGCAACTTCCTGTTCCTTGCACCTCAGGCCCTCGGTCAGGTGGATCAAGGCTCCGTTACAGGTGTCGTGCAGGATCCAACAGGCGCGGTCATCCCGGGCGCACAGGTCACCCTCACCAACACGGACCAGGGCATCAGCCTCGAAACCAAGTCCAGCACCAGTGGCAACTACACCTTCTCACCGGTCCGTGCCGGGCACTACAAGGTCACTGTATCCGCGCCAGGCTTTTCCACCACGGTGCAACAGGCCTTGACGGTCACGGTGGGCCAGGAGCTGGAAGCCAACGTGAACCTCAAGCCCGGTGGTTCCGGCGAAGAGGTCACGGTGTCCACGGCGCCGCCGCAACTGCAGACCGAAGACTCGTCTGTGGGCCAGGTGGTGGATGAGCACACGGTGCAGAGCCTGCCTTTGAACGGCAGAAACTTCACTTTCCTTGCACAGATCAGCGCGGGAGTGAACACCTCGCAGGCGGACACCCGTGGCAATGCGGCTTCGGGCGCCTTTACGGCGAACGGCCTGCAATCCTCACAGAACAACTACCTGCTGGACGGCATCGACAACAACTCCAACGCGGCGGACTTCCTGAACGGCACCAACTTCGTCATCCTGCCTCCGGTGGACGCCATCCAGGAGTTCAAGGTCCAGACCGCGGACTTCAGTGCCGAGCTGGGACGGGCAGCGGGCGCGGTGTTGAACGCAACCATCAAGTCTGGCACCAACCAGATCCACGGGACCGTTTGGGAGTTCTTCCGAAACGACAAGCTGGACGCAGCGGACTGGTTTGAGGACAACGGCGGCATCAGAAAAGGCGAACTGCGGCAGAACCAGTTCGGTGGCGCCATCGGTGGCCCAATCCTGAAGGACAAGCTCTTCTACTTCGGCGACTATGAGGGTCTGCGGCGCGTGCAAGGCACGGTTCTGACCGGCACCGTGCCTACGCTTACCGAGCGCAACAGCGGCTTCACCAACCTGTCGGACCTCATCTCCGGCCAGTCGGGCCAAGCGCACACGGATGGTGTCGGGCGCGTGATTCCCTTTGGAACCGTGCTCGACCCCGCGACCACACGCGTCATTGCCGCCGGGGCAATCGACCCGGTGAGTGGCCTGCGCAACACAAGCTCGGGAGCGGTGGGACTGCGCGATCCATTCGGCACCTGTGCGCCGAGCACACAAACCTTCACCCTTGGCGGCTGCAATCTGAATCAGATTCCGGCCAATCGCCTGGACCCCAACGCCCTCAAGCTCATGGGCCTGTATCCCACGCCCACGACCTCGAACTTCAGCAACAACTACACCAACAGCCCTTCGCTCTACGAGCGCCGCAATGCCTTTGACGCGCGTATCGACTACAACATCCGGTCCGCCGACCAGGTCTTTGGCCGTTTCAGTTTTGTTGACGACCCGGACTTCATCCCCGGCATCTTCGGCGGTGTCGCCGATGGCGGCGGTTTCCAGCAGGGCACGCAAACAGCACGCTCGGAGCAGGGCGTGATCGCCTACACGCACGTGTTTTCGCCCAGCGTCGTCAATGTGGCGCGCATCGGCGTCAATCACCTCCACACGACCCGCTTCGGTCCGTCCGGAGATGTGTCGGGCATTCCGGAGCAGTACGGCATCCAGGGCGTTCCCCAAACCTCCGAGAACGGCGGCTTGCCCCAGATTGGCATCTCCGGTTTGAGCACCCTGGGCAGCAACGACTTCCTGCCCTCCGACGAGGTCAGCCAGACCCTGCAGGTGGTCGATGACTTCACCAAGATCTACGGCAAAAACAACTTCAAGGTGGGCTTTGAGTACCAGGACGTCCACTTCAACACCCTGCAACCGGCATACTCGCGCGGCGAGTTCGACTTCACGGGCAACTTCGAAGGCGTACCCGGACAGGCTGGCGATCAAACCGGGCGTGCCCAGCTGCTCATTACGCCAACCGCGACCACGGTTCCACAGGGCATCAGCTACGTCGGCGGCGCGAATCAGGTGCAAGCGTCCAACATCAGCAAAACCTACGACGCCCGCCGGTACTATGGAGCCCAGGCCAACTTCATCCAGAACGGCGGTCCCCTCAATGCACCGACCTTTCTGCTTCCGGCGTCCGGCAAAGCGCCGCGCGCGCTTAGTTCAACCGCCAGCAACCCGGCCCTTGCTGGCAACGGGTTCCTTGACCTGCTCACCAAGGATGGCATCAACCTGCTGCAAACCGACGCCTACGGCAAAGGCCTGACACAGACTTCGAAGAACAACCTTTCGCCGCGCTTCGGTGTCGACTACCAGGCCACGCCGAGCCTTGTTC
>CAXTRM010000111.1:8174-11006 GCA_964246625.1 uncultured Acidobacteriaceae bacterium | reverse complement strand
TTCTCGTTTCCTGAACTCTCCAACTTCGCGCGCTGCCCCTCTCCGGATCGAGGAAGCCTGCGGCGAGCTGGCCTTCCTTTACGGCGAACTCCAAGGCTGTTTGTTGGCGAGGGTAGTTGACGCCGAAGCCAACGTAACCGCTTCTGTCGTCAACCATCATGCCAACCGCATCACCGTCCGGACGATTCAGGGCCATTGACGCGCGTCCCATGGCAGCGAATCCGATGAAGCTCAGCCAGTTCAGCGACAGCCTCCTGGGACGTGGGGGCTCCTCGGCCGTTGAGATCACACTGCCCAGGGACCTTTACGACAACGATCGGGGTAAGAGTTGACCCGAGCCGGATCACTTCCCGGGATGCGCCGTCTCGATAGCCAGCTATAGCCGAACCACCTCATTGACGAAGCGACTTGCAACAACGGCTAGTGCTCTTCTAGTGCCTTGGCTCGTCGCAGAGCGCGTGTCGCTGTCATCTCTTGTTCCCATCTCCTTTTCAGGTCTGGCAAGGTGGAGCCGTGTGCCTGGTCGAGGAAGTGAACCTCGATGATCCTGTCTGTTCGGAAGTGCCGGAAGCCGTTGCGCAGCTCACACCAGGCAGCAAGCAGGTGAACGGCTTCGGCGTAGCCGACAAGAACCGGCCAGACGACCCGCTCGGTCTCCTGCCCGCTTTCGTCCTGGTAGCGTATGCGCAGCTTTCGTCCGGTACGGATCCAGGAACGGGTCTTTGCAAGATCGAGCCCATCCCTGACGGGCAGGTGATTCTCCGGCGTGCCCAGGCTGGGTTCGGTGATGAAGGTGCGCAGAAAGGGAGGAACCGCGGTGGTGAGCTTCGAAAGCAGGTCGCGTGCCGCATTCGCCAGAGCGGGGTCGCCGCGTTCGGCAACCCATTGCGCCCCGAGAACAGCCGCGTCCAATTCGTCCGGGGTCAGCATGAGGGGTGGCATGTCGTAATGCCGGTCCAGAAGGTATCCCACACCAACCTCGCCCCGGACCGGGACGCCCTGCCGGGTCAGATCGGCAATGTCGCGATAAACAGAACGCACCGAAATGCCCAGCTCTTTCGCGATCACGTTTGCAGTTACCGAGCGTCGCGAGCGACGCAGGATCTGAATGACGCGAAAGAGTCGGTCGGCACGTCGCATGGAAACCATGCTGACACAACGCTGTCAGGAGGGTTGCTTTACCGTTGGGCTGGTGCTGGAAGACTCCGGCCGGAGGGAACGATGAACCTGGTTTCGATGCGCGTCATCACGAACGATGTGGAGCGGCTGGTCAGCTTTTATGAAGCGATCAGCGAAAAGGCCGCGACCCGGTATACGCCGGATTTCGCTGAAGTGATCACGCCGCGCGGCACGCTTGCCATTGGGAGCACACGCACCCTCAGTGCCTTTGGCGCGGAGAAGGAACTCGAGCCCGGGGCAAACCGCAGCGTCATCCTCGAATTTCTGGTGAACGACGTGGACGCAGACTTCACGCGACTGAAAGATCACGTAACGACCTTCCTCCAGGAACCGACGACCATGCCCTGGGGAAACCGCTCCCTGCTCTTCCGGGACCCTGACGGCAATCTGGTCAACCTCTTCACCCCGGTCACTCCAGAGGCGATCAAAAAGTTTGCACACTAGCGGCGACCGACGCCTGCGACACAGGCGCTGTCACGGGAGCTTACATGCCTGCTTGGGTTGAAAGGTCGCCGGGAATTTGCCGTTTGCGTCGCGCGGACGGCGGGCTGGCTGGCTGTAGTGTGCGACCGCCCTCGCTCCACCAGAGGCAGAGGCCTGTGAACAGGGCAGCGCCTACGGCGCACTTCAGGGCAACGGGGGCGTGCGTGGGCGAAAGAAAGCCCTCGAAGCTGCCGGCGAGGATCAGCAGCGGGATGGTGGCGGAGACCAGTTGCACGGCCTCGGAACCGGCTTTGGCCACGGCGTCGCGGCGGCGCAGCTGGCCGGGGAAGAGAATACCAGCGCCGACACGGAGGCCTGCGGCGCCAGCGAGCATGATGCTGGGGATCTCGAGAGCGCCATGCGAGACCATAAAGGCGAGCAGGCTGCCTGCCATGCCGTGCTGCGCGCAGCAGGCCAGCACGGTGCCGATCTGCAGGCCGTTATTGAAGAGCAGGAACAGGGTGCCCAGGCCCGCGGTGATGCCGGCAGCGAAGGTCACGAAGCAGACCGAGATGTTGTTGGTCATGATGCCCGAAGCGGCCTGCGGCTTCATGGACAGGACGGCATCGGTCCACATCTGGTGATGGTTGATCTTATCCATCATCGCGGGGCCGAGCATCAGCGCGGCGAAGTCCGGGCGGAGCAACTGGATCAGCATGCCAAGCGCAAAGGTGAAAAGAAACACAGCCGTGGCCATCCAGATGTAGGGCAGCATGCGACGCAGCAGGCGCGGGTATCCGTGCGCAAGAAAGGTCCACAGGCTCCACAAGGAGATCCGCCGCCCGGAGTAGACGTAGTTGTGCGCGCGACCGACGAGCCGGTTGAGGTATTGCTCAAGCGCGCGCGCAGAAGGGTCCATGCGCGTGGTGGATAGATCGGCGGCCGCCTGGCGGTATAGCAGGCCAAGGTCGCGGAGTTCGGCGCGGGACAGGCTGCGAAGGCCGGCCGTGTTGACCTGCTCGAGCAACCGCTCCAGGCGGGACCAGTTATGCTTGCGTTGTTCTATCCAGAGATTGGTGATCATGAGCAGCAGCTTTGAGCGGCGCGGCTTTGCCGACCAGCTTAGCATCGAGACACCCGAGCAGGTGGCGTTGGAGTTCCCCGTGGCCGGCATCGGCAGCCGGTTCGTGGCGTTGCTGCTAGATCACCTGATCCAGTTCGGCATCCTGC
>CAXTRM010000111.1:1005-8164 GCA_964246625.1 uncultured Acidobacteriaceae bacterium | reverse complement strand
GACGTGCTGCTGGCGTTCCCCGGCATCCTGCTGGCGCTGGGCCTGGTCCTGTTTGCGGTGCTTTCCGCCTCGCGTCGTCCACTGGCGGTGGCGACCCTGGGAGAGAAGTGGTTTCTGGCCGGCATGGCGTTTGCCCTGTTTCTGATCCTTTGGGGCTATTTCAGCCTGTTTGAGGCGTTCTGGCACGGCCAAACTCCGGGCAAGCGCGTGATGAAGATCAGGGTCATCAAGGACAGCGGACGGCAGATCACCCTGTTTGAAGCGCTGGCCCGCAACCTGCTTCGCCCGGTTGATTACATGCCAGGCCTGTATCTGGCCGGCGTTATCACGATGCTGGCTAATAAGCGCAGCAAGCGCTTAGGAGACCTGGCCGCGGGCACCCTGGTGATCCATGAGCGCGTGGAAGCCCAACCCCTGATGTGGACCGGCAGCACGCCGCCTTCCTCAACAGGCTTCGCTCCCGCGCCCGCTCAGGCGCTCTTCCCCGCCGATGCCGTAGCCCGGCTGTCGTCCCCGGATCTCCAGGTATTGGAAACCTTCTTTGCACGGGCCCTGGACCTCCCGCTGGAGACCCGCGCCGCGATGGCCGGGCGCATCCTGGGCGAGATGACCGCACGCATGGGCACACCGGCACCCGCGGGCAACCCCGAACGTGCCCTGGAGGCCCTGGCGACGCAGCTGCGCGGGCAACGACGGTACTGAGCCGTTTTACGCGCGTGAGGCGAACTGGCGGCTGGGCAGCGCCGCCCCTTGTGCCGCCGGCAGGATGAGGCTTTCCCCTTCCACCAGCGGATGCATCCGGTCGCGCAGCCCGGCGTGGGCCGCTGCAGCAAGCAGCCGAGGCAGGGGTTCGCTCATCGGTTCCCTGCCGAGGCGAAAGGTATTGAAGTGCATGGGAACCATGGTACTGGCGCGCAGGTCGGTAAAGGCCTGCAGCGCGTCTTCCGGGCTGGTATGCACGGAACGGTAGCTGTCCGGGAAGTACGCGCCGATCGGCAACAGGGCGACCTCCGGATGGAGGCGGTTGCCGATCTCGTGAAAGCCGTTGAAGTAGGCTGTATCGCCCGAGTGGTACAGCGTGGGCATGCCCTCGGCCTCCAGCGCATACCCGCCAAAGCCGCGGTGTGTGTCTTTGAACATGCGGGCTCCCCAGTGCTGGCACGGGGTGGAGGTGATCGTCAGTGGGCCCACCGCGGTGCTGTCCCACCAGCGTAGCTCGCGCACCTCGCGGAAGCCAAGATCGCGGACGAGGTCGCTGACGCCGTTAGGCACAAGCGCGAGGGGCGCGGGCAGGTTTCGGCGGCGCATCTCGCGGCACACGGCACGCAGCGATGGACGGTTGAGGTGGTCCATGTGCGCATGCGTCAGCAGGACGGCGTCGATTGGCGGCAGATCGCGGACTCGCACCCCCGCCCGGCGTTGCCGGCGTAGAACGATCAAGCGGGTAGCAAACACGGGATCAATCAACAGGCCCAGGCCAGCCGCCTGCAACAGAAATGAGGAGTGACCGATAAACGTAATGGCAGTCTGCCCTGGCGTGATCCCCGGCGGCGCCTGGTGCTGGCCCTGCAAGGGCTGCGCATGCGACTCGCGCACCAAACGGAGAAGTTGACGGAGTTTTGTGGATCGCCAGGAACGGCTTCGCTTGGTTGGCATCGACCTTTGGGAGCTCCCCTTCCTGTACTGATGCCGCAATCTCCGGAAGGATTTGGCGCCGTGCACCGGAGCGCTTTTCCGGAACCTCTTCCCAACGGTGCGTCCCGGGGGTGCATCTGAAGAAGCAGTGGGCGTTTGTACCGGTGGCAAACCCGTGCAGACCCTCACCGGGAGACGACCGGACATGAACGAGAGCACGCAGGTGCCAGCGACGCCGGCCCACACAGGCCCTGCCACGGACGCGGACACCACCATATCGTCAGGGAGCTCAAAAGCGTTGTCTCAGCTGACGCCTGAGGCAAAGCACATCTGGACGCACGTGTCGCACACCCCGCTGGGGAACTTGTGGGACTTTGAAGGTACGTCGCCCATGGTGGTCCTGAAACGTTCCTCCAAAGCCTTTATCGACGACAACCTGGTATCGCGTGCGGCCGAGCTGGGCTACTACTTCCTGTTTGCGCTCTTTCCAATGCTGCTCAGCGCGTCCAGCATCCTGGGCATTGTCGCGAAAAAGGCCACGTCGGTGTACGTGGGTCTCCTGAACTACCTGGCAATCGTCATTCCCCACTCCGCCTTCCAAATGGTGATCGACACCTTCAATCAAACGGCGGCGGCGGCCACCGGGGGTAAGTTTATCTTCGGCCTTGCCGCCGCGCTCTGGTCAGCCAGTGTGGGCTTTGCGGCCATCCAGGACACTGCCAACATTGTGTACAAGGTCAAGGAGACCAGGCCCTACTGGAAAGCCAAGCTCGAGGCGATCGGCGTCACCATCCTGCTCATCCTGGTAATCAGCGCCGCCCTCTTCGTGATGCTGGCTGCGGACTACCTGGTGCGCCGTACCAGGGACTTCGGCCACAACCATGCCCTGGTTCTCACAGAGGTCAGCGCGATCCATGCCATCGCCTGGATCTGCGTCCTGGCCTTGCTGATGCTGCTTTTTGCGCTGATCTATTACTTTGCGCCGGATGTGAAAAGCAAACGCTGGCACTGGTTCACACCCGGGGCAGCAATCGGCATCGTCGGCTGGCTGGTCGCCTCCATGGGCCTGCGGATTTACCTTCACTACTCGCCGGGGTACACGGCCACGTACGGCTCGCTGGGCGGCGTCATCATTCTGTTAACGTGGTTCTACCTGACAGGCCTGATGATCCTGGCCGGGGCCGAGATCAACTCAGAGATCCAGGCCGCCGTTACAGAAAAGCGCTTGAAAGAGCAGGGCCAACTGCCCGCAAACGCCTCCAGCGACCCGCAAAATCCGCTTCCCATCGTTGCCGCCTGAAGCTGGGGCCGCATAAAAAGGGCCTGCCCTGCGGCAGGCCCTTTTTCCGGGGACGGCGCATCTAGTCCTGCCAGCGTTTACCACGCTCCACGCCGATACCGTGCTCATAGATCATGTTGCCGCCAAGGTGCGCCGATACAGACACGACCACGTATCCCAAAATCGCCAAAGCCCTACCGGTGCCTCGTGTGCTTTCTTTCCGGCGAGCCCACCACGAGCCCGCAAAAAGCCCGGTTGCCGCGATATTCATCATCGCATGCACCGCGCCGATCTTGCGCGGCGCTTCCCGCTTCACCTCGGCCCAGTCACTCATGCCGGTGATGGCGGCTCCCGAGGCACCCAACAGCCCAAGCACCACCAGGTAGTCGGCTGCCTTGTCCATGGAGCGATTGCGGCCCAGGGCGCCAATTGTGTCGAACAACACCGCCGCGGTCCATGAACCCACAGGAACATCGGTCATCACCGAGTGCAATGGCTCATGCAGCCACGTGCCGTGCAGCAGGTCTCGAATCTTGCTGCCCTGGGGCCCATCCCCTCCCAATACGTCGCGCACTGCCTTTTGTACCGCGATCTCGGCTTCCGGTGTAATCCAGGTTTGCCGCTCCGCTATCCGTGCAATAAGATCCTTGCTGACTGCGCTGCTGGCCATGCTCTCCTCCGTCTCGTCCAGGTCAATGACGGGTTGGATGCAACATCCCAGGGCGAAACGGGCGGGCCAGGTCTTGCCTTTCACCCGAGCCCCGCGTTGGTGCCCGTTTCGCTCCACCATCAACAGAAGCATGCTCCCTCCGTCGTATCGCACTGCTGCCGGAGCGTGTGAGGATCGCTTTGAGGCGATCTACCCGGAGGTACTCGATGTGGCTCAGGTGAACGGTTCCAGCAGCAGGACGCAGCACTGGCGGCTCTGCGCGGCTCAGGCCGCTTCGGGTCGCCTTTGCACCTGGCGCAACAGGCAACCGAGGATCCACTCGGCGTCCTGCTGCGGCGTCGTGTCGCTTACCCGGTCCATGCGCCGTTCGTTGGCGCCCCGTACCAGGTCAAGCGCTGCCCAGGACAGAGCGGTGAAGTCCCGTTCCTCGATCCGCCCGGCGTGAGCCGCGTCGGTAAAGATCTCCAGAAAGCCCGCTTGCGCCAGCCGCAGCACCTCGTTGGTCTGCCTGCGGTGTTTGGCCTCACGGCCAAGCGTCATCAAGAGGCGGTACAGGGCGTCGTGCTCGATCCAGAACTCGAGCCGCACCCGGATCGCGGCCTCAAGGCGCCGCTCGAAGTCCGTCGCGCCCGCTGAGCGCTCGGCGATCTCGCCTTGCAGCTCCCGGATCGCGTGCTGTACCGCGGCGCTGTAAATGGCCTCTTTGCTCTTGAAATACAGGTACAGCGTACCCTTTGCAATCCGGGCCGCGGCTGCGATGTCCTC
The DNA here is from genome assembly GCA_964246625.1 of uncultured Acidobacteriaceae bacterium. Taxonomy (GTDB): domain Bacteria; phylum Acidobacteriota; class Terriglobia; order Terriglobales; family Acidobacteriaceae; genus Granulicella. The sequence goes on along the minus strand of CAXTRM010000111.1, from coordinate 3,815 downwards.
TGCCCGCGTCGCCTGAAAGCCCTTGCGTCCAAACAGCCGCACGGCGGCGGCGACGATTTCGGCACGACGCAGCTCTGAAAACGCATCGTGCTTGCGGGGCCGGCTTGCAGGCGAGGGAGCAACAACGGGCACGAGCAAACCCTAGCACATCGCACCCCACAGAAGCTCTGAATCCAGGATGGGTGTCGCTGCTCTAATGACTCGGGAGTCATTTTTATGACCGGGGAGTCAGTCTTGGAACAGCCGGAACAGGCCGGTCGGCCAGCAGGGGGCAGAAGCGCCAACGACGTCGCCGAAGCCGCCGTGGCGCGCGCCGAAGAGTCACTCGCCCCGTCTGCAACCCGCTTTGAGCCCCACGTTCCTCTGACGCCGCAGTCCGGCCCCGCGAACGCTTCGTTGAGCCCGGACAAGGTCTTCAATCCCTGGATCATTGCCCTGGTGGTGACCCTGGGAACCTTTATGGAGGTCCTTGACACCTCCATCGCCAATGTTGCGCTGCCTCACATCGCCGGCTCCCTGTCCGCCTCGCAGGACGAGTCCACCTGGGTGCTGACCAGCTACCTGGTCGCCAATGCGATCATTCTGCCCATCTCCGGCTGGATCTCGTCGGTGATTGGCCGCAAAAACTTCTACCTGATCTCGGTGGTGCTTTTTACTGCCTTTTCCGCGGCGTGCGGCCTCGCGCCGACCCTCGCCACGCTGGTGATCTTTCGCGTCTTGCAGGGGCTGGCGGGCGGTGGCCTGCAACCCAGTGTGCAGGCGATCCTTGCCGATGCCTTTCCTGGCGAAAAGCGCGGGATGGCCATGGCCGTATACACCGTCGCGATCCTCGTGGCGCCCGTGCTCGGCCCTACCCTGGGCGGCTGGATCACCGATAACTACTCCTGGCGCTGGATCTTCTACATCAACATTCCCGTGGGTGTGTTGTGCGCGTTCTTCACAAGGATTGTGTTGCACGATACACCGCAGCTCATCGCGGCGCGCCTTGCCAATGTGGGTAAAAAGCTGAAGATCGACGGTACCGGGCTGGCCCTGGTGTCCATCGGGCTCGCCTCCCTCGAGATCGTGCTCGACAAGGGCCAGGAGCTGGACTGGTTCGGCAACAGCTTCATCTGCTGGGCCGCGTTTGTTGCCGGCGTGTGCCTGCTGGGTGCTATCGGCTGGGAGCTGTACACAAAGAATCCCGTGGTCAACCTGCGGCTGCTCGGCGAGCGCAATTTTGCCTTCTGCTGCACGATCGTACTGGGTGTGTACACCGCGCTCTATGCCTCCACCTTTCTGCTTCCGCAGTTCATGCAGGAGTTGATGGGCTACAACGCCACGCAGGCCGGGCTGGCGGTCTCCCCTGCAGGCCTGGTGACCATGGTGGAGGTGCCTATCGTCGGGTGGCTGCTCAGCAAGGGCACCGATGCACGCCGGCTGATCGCCTGCGGCATCGTGACGCTTACAGCGGGCACGTGGTGGCTTTCCCTAGGCAACCTCCAGGTCGGCGAAACCGACCTAATCTGGCCGCGCGTGGTGCAGGTGCTCGGCCTTGGCATGACCACAGTGCCCTTGAGCACCATCATGTTCCGCTTCCTGCCCACGGAGCAGAGCTCCAATGCCGCCGGCATCTATGCCCTTGTCCGTAACGAGGGTGGCTCGATCGGCATCGCGCTTTCCAGCACCTTTCTCCAGCGCACCGCGCAGGCTCACCAAACCTACCTCACCGCCAACCTGCCTGCGTCCAGCCCGTTGACGCAGCAGGCGCTTCAGGCAGTCGGGGGCAGCCAGGGTTTCGATACCGCGGGCCAGGCCGGCGCCAGCATGGCGCTGCTTTATGGGCGTTTGCAGCAGCAGGCACAGCTGCTCGCGTATATGGATCAGTACCGCCTGTTCACCTACATCCTCCTTGCCCTGTTGCCGCTTGTCTTCTTCCTGAAACGACCACCTCGTGCGGTTGGCAAGATTGAGCTGGACGCGCACTGAAGCGCCGTAGCTGCCTTTCTGGGCCACACCCTCCACCCAGGGACGTTTCGCCCTGTGCTTATGCGCTCGCCGCGAACGCGGTCTCGCCGACCGGGCTGAACCGCCCCAGGACGACCGGGAGCTGGTCGGAGGGGACGGGTTTGCCGAAGTAGTAGCCCTGTACGCCATTGCAGCCGTCCGCTTCGGCGTGCGCCAGCTGGGCCGGGGTCTCGATGCCTTCCGCGACCGTGGCCATCCCTATGCCGCTGCCCAGCGCCGCAATGGCTCGAACGATGGCGCGTTCCTTGGTGGTCCCCCCTGCAAGCGAGCGATCGATCTTGATCTTGTCAAACGGCAGCTTGGCCAACTGGCCCAGGCTCGAATACCCGGTGCCGAAGTCGTCCATGGCCAACTGCACCCCCAAACGGTGAAGATGCTGCAGCTCCGACACCACCACCGTCTCATTCTTCCACAGGAGGCCCTCGGTGATCTCAATCTCGAGCCGATTGCCGGCGATGCCTGTGCTCACCAGGGCGGACTCCACCGTGTGCGCAAACAGGCCGCTTTTGAACTGCACCGGCGACACGTTCACCGCGATCACCAGAGGCTCGGGCAACAACGCTGCCTGCTGGCAGGCGGTACGCAGCACCCAATCACCGATCATGCCCATCAAGCCGATCTCTTCGGCCAGCGGAATGAACTCCATCGGCGAGATAAAGCCAAGGTCAGGGTGCCGCCAACGCAGCAGGGCCTCAAAGCCGGTCAGCTTCTGGCTCTGCATGTCGACCTGCGGTTGGTAGTGCAGCTCAAACTGCTCCAGGTGCAACGCCTTGCGAAGATCCAGCGAGAGCGAGTGGCGCTTT
>CAXTRM010000111.1:0-995 GCA_964246625.1 uncultured Acidobacteriaceae bacterium | reverse complement strand
CGTTTGGCTTCCATGGCCGGCTCAAAAAACTGCACCAGACCCAGCCCCGCATTCTTTGCGCACTCCAGCGCGGAGCCGGCTCGCTGCAACAGCAGCTCCCCGTGCGTTCCATCTTCAGGGGCAAGCGCGACCCCGATGCAGGCGGTGAGGTTCAGCACCTCCTCCTGAAAGATGTAGGGTCGCTGCAACAACTCGCCGAGGCGATCCGCGGCCGCGCCCGCGCGCGTCACCGATTCCACCGAATGCAGCAGAACCGCAAACTCATCGCCCTGCAAACGAACAACCACCTCGTGTTCGCGAACTGCCCCCTGCAGACGCCGCTCTGCCTGCTCCAGCACCTCATCGCCCCGGGCGTGGCCCAGCGTCTCGTTCACGAGCCGGAAGTCGTCCATCCCGATGCGGAGCACAGCAAAGCAGCTCCCATTCCCGGGTAATGCCGCGATCGCGGTCTCCAGACGCCCTATCGCCGTTCTCATGAGGTCTCCTTCGGATCGCCTGAGCTGCGCTGATCCGGAGTGTATGAAGGCCCCAGCCACGGCTGAATCCCCCAGCGGTGGACAACGGTACGCCTTCCGCAGCGTTACCTTGGTGCAACCGCTCCAAAGCCGGACACACGCCGGCGCTTGCCTAGAATGAAGCTGTGGCCACCCGTATCCGTTCGTTCTGCAAGATCAATCTTGGCCTCGTGGTGGGGCCGCTTCGCCCGGACGGCTTCCATGGCCTGGCCACCTGCTACCAGACCGTGGCGCTGCACGACCTGTTGACCGTGTCCGCAACCGTAGGGAGCGCGACACGGATCGTGCTGGAAACCAACCACCCCGCGGTGCCTTCCACCGCGCGCGGTGATGCGGAACGCAACACGATCTTCAAGATGGCTGCCGGCGCCCTGGGACGCCTTGGGGTCCATGCAGAGGTGCAGATCCGCCTGGAAAAGAACCTGCCCGTACAGGGCGGGCTGGGCGCGGGTAGTGCAAACGCGGCCGCCACCCTCCTTG
>CAXTRM010000110.1:0-11020 GCA_964246625.1 uncultured Acidobacteriaceae bacterium | reverse complement strand
AGCTCCCACAACCTAATCTACGTTCTGAAAGCCTCTATCCAAGAGCTTCAGGCTTGGTCTGCCGGCATGGAAGCGAGTGGTTAGAGAGTACAGCAGCGCTCACTTTTGGCGGACACATTCTGGTTTCCAAACGGTACCTCCCAGTACCCTGGGAACAACAACTCAAGTTTATGTTGCTCTGATTTCTATAACTTAGACTGCCTTTAGACCGCTTAGCAGATTGGAAGGCGGCCCTGAAAAGGCCGGCGTCGGCGGTTCGATCCCGTCTCTGGCCACCACCGTTTATGCATCAGCTGCTCTGCACGGGTGCAGGACGCCTTCAGGTTCCTGCGGGCGCTTGCGGGGCCTCAGTCCTGAGGCGGGCATCGTCACCGTCGCGCCATTCACGCTGCGGCGGAAAAACAAAACGGTCCGACTGGCGCCACCAGCCCTCGCCGTGCACGTCCAGCGGTTCACCGTGGCCCAGCCGACGAACGGCCTCTGCGAGCGGCGTGGGGACAGGTTGGCCCCCGCGGATGTCGAAGACGCCGGGCTCGTAGTGCCCTTGATCACAGGTCACCAGGCAGTCCCAGTCATACACGCCCAACAGGGACCAGACGGTGACCGCAGCTACATCGACGCCTTGCGTTCGCGCGACCTGTGCCTCGCTCCAGATCTCCGCCAACCAGCGAACCGGGTCGCCTGCCGAGCCCCCGCCAAGGTGACACTCCGTGATGGCCACAGGCAGGCGATAGCGGTTCCAGGCCTCTGTGAGCAGGGCACCGGCACCGGCGATCCCATCGGTGCGGACGCGAACAGCTTCCACGTCCACCAGGGGCTCGGTGCCTGTGTCGCCGCCGGCCCTGTCCGGGTATTTGCCAAGTTCGTGGTCCAAGAAGCGGTCACTGGTGACGTAGTAGTTGAGCCCGACGACGTCGGGAGGGCAGGTGTTGTTGGTGAACCAGAGCACATCATCTTCAGCGACCCCATTGTCCACCAGCCAGGCAAACATGGGATGTGCCCGGTCTACGTAGCCGCAAAGCAGGTCTACCCCGAGCCACCGCCGCATTTCGCGCCACTCACAGATCTCTTTCAGCGGCTCGGTCGACCACGTCTTGCCACCATCCTCTGTGCTGACCAGCTGTGCCTCCGGTTGCACGTCACGGATTGCCCGCATGCTCAGAACCGTGGCCTTACTCTGGTTCACCATGGCCAGTGCAAAGCTCCTCAGGCTCTTGTGGTGCGGGTACCAATGCCCGTATAGCCCACTGAAGCGGGCCGTGGTGCCTGGTTCGTTCACCGGCGTGTAGTAGCGGAGGTGGGGGAAGCGTTTTGCCAGATGGCCGGCATACGTGGCGAGCCGTTCAGGGAAGTTGGGGTCCAGAAGGTCCGTTCCGGCCGGCCCGCTGCCATGGTGCACCAGGCCCGCAATGGGTTCCACGCCGAGCCGCTCCAAGGCTGCAAGCGGCCCGGCGAAGATGTCCAGCGTGCCAGCTGCGATAAAGCGTTCCCAGTGCAGACCATACCGCAACTTTTTGACGCCAAGTGCAGCGATGGTATCCAGGTCCTGAGGACGGGTCAGGTGCCCCGAACGCTGTAGTTGGTCGAACCATCGATCACCGACACGATTGACTGTGCACTCGAGGCCACCCCAAAGTTCCACGTTGCGAGACTGTTTCATAAGCTCATTTCCGGGGATGGCCATAGCTTCCCGTGCCCTTGGGGGTGGGTGAGTTTTACTTGCGTTGGTTTCCCTCTCTCGTGTGATGGGCAAATCGACGGGCGCGGCTACCAGTTAAGCGAGGCTGGCCCGGTTATTGGCAAAGGCAAGAAGAAAAACCAGCGGGGCGTTCCAGTTGATGGCGATCTCATTCATGGAGTATGCCTCCTGATGGTCGACCCACATGCGCATCGGCGGCGCCTTGGGAAGCGCGTCGGCGATCCTGTCGCCACCCCGAAGGTTGGGACCGCCGGAGAGCAGTCCGGGCCAGGGGTCCACGATGCCGTCGGCGGCGCTGGGCCGATGGTGAGGATACATCAAGGGACGCGTGCCCAGCTGCGTCACCCAGGAGACGCCGAAGCAGTTGCGGCCAAGCAGGTAGTGAAGATTGCCCATGGCCGCCTCAACGGCTTCGCTGCTGGGCTCCAGGTGATGCGCAACGGCAAGCAGCAACGATTGGTTACCGGCAAAGCCGTTCGAGCCCCACACATAGTCCGCAGGGGCAAGCGTGTTGCCGTAGCCATTGGCCCGGCTGCGCTCGACAAGACTGCGAGCCGCTGCCCCGGTCTGCTCCCGAAGGACCTCCCTGGTGCGCCGGTCGCCCGGAGCCTCGGCCAGGAGGTACGTCCAGCACGCCAGGGAGCCTACGCTGCCCCAGGACGGCGCATCGATCCTGAGCTGTTCGAGGGGCTTCGGAAGTCCGGCGCGGAAGGCCTGCTCAAAGCCAGGCTCGCCCGTGGTCCGCCACAGCTCCGCCGAGGCCCATAGCACTTCATCGTGGACGTGCGGGTCGCCATATTCGCCTGTGGACACGCCGGAAGGGTTCGTAAAGGCGATCCCGGGATGCGCCGTCGCCCAAACCCATGCTTGCGGGCCGAAAGCAGAAAAGTCGCACTGAGTTGCTGATCGAACGGCGCGTAACAACGGGCGGCGATGGCCATCACGGCAGCAAAATCTGCCGTGGACGCTGTACTCTTAAAGGGCAGCGAGCCTGTCCCGATCACGTTGCTGACGAGGTGGTCGTCCTGCGGCAGAACGAACGCGCAGAACTGGTTGCTGGTCTGCTTGTGAAAGACACCACCATCAGCGTCCTGCATCTGCAGCATCCACCGGAGATTCCACAGGATCTCCTCAAGAAAATCAGGCAGATTTCCATGCTGTTTCGGGATGTTCAGGTGCAGGTCGCGAAGCGTTTCCGGATAAAGCTCCCAGGCCCACAGCAGGGTGCCGCAGGTGATACCGGAGTTGACGACATACCGGCCATAGTCGCCCGCATCATGCCAGCCGCCATGGTTGGGCAAGGAACCGTGCTTCCCGGAGCTTTCACCGTAGGACCCATTGCCGTGGCAGGCAGGGTGGCGGTAGCCATTGCCAAGGTCCACCGCGCATCCGCAGCGCTGGCCCGTGTACCCGCGCATCGCCATCCGCAATGCCGGAGCATACACGCGATCTTCCACGAGAAAGGCACCGGTTCCCTGCCCGCCGCACTCGATCCGGTAGCTGCCGCTTGCGCGCAAGCTGGAAAAGTCCGCTATCTGAACGCGATCGCCCGAGGCCGCATCGGTTGGGGGTGCGCTGAGCGGGCCTTCATGGACCACGAGGTTGTCCGCTGCCCTACGAACACGAAAGGTGCCCTGGCCGGCAGCCGCGCCCCGTACCGTGGCGACCTTGCGGTTCCCGGGGCGGTAGCCGATCTGGTTGAAAAAGGCGTCCGGCCCTTCAGTGGTTGGGAAAGCCTGTGCCTGAGCAGCGAGCCGAAGCGGCTTGGGCGCCAACCGGGTAGCGGCGGCAAGGCCCAACGAGGTCAGGAGTCGGCGGCGGTGCATGCGCCATGATAGGACCAGGCGGGCCCCTTCGCAGCGCCTCTTGTTCGGGTACCTGACCCGGAGACAGGCGTCAATGAGGGTATGTCTCAGAAGGATACGTAGCCTGACTTCGCCACCGGAACGGCGTCCGTCGTGCCACCTCGAGGCACGCAAGCCGGCCCGGATGAGCCAGCTCACCGCTCTCCGGGTACGTTCATCCGAGTGGGCGCTCGGTGCTCCTGCAGCGCAGCCCGTCTTTGCCGCCCTGTGCGGACCGTCGTGGTCGTACTTATTTCCGGGCACCCCAGCGCATCTTCACCAGCATGAATGTGCGCTGGAAACCCGCCCCGGCCCTGGGCGGCCTGTTCACGGACGAGCAGGATTTTGTGTTGCGCGTTGTGCAGCCGGGGTTGGCGGGGCTGATGGACGGCTCGGTGTCGACCCTTGCGCCCATCTTTGCCACAGCATTTGCGACCCACCGTGCTCACACCGCCTACCTCATCGGCACCGCGGCGGCAGTCGGTGCCGGTATCTCCATGGCTTTCGCGGAGGGCTTATCCGACAGCGGTCAGATTACCGGCCGCGGGCGGCCGCTCGTCCGGGGGGCCGTGACCGGGGCAATGACCTTTGTTGGAGGCTTCCTGCACACGCTGCCGTTTCTGATCGGCAATCTGCGGCTCGCACTGCACGTCGCGTATGGCGTGGTGGGCGTGGAACTGCTTGTGATCTCGTGGATTCGCTACCGCTATCTGAAAACGAACTTTGCTATGTCGTGTGTCCAGGTCTTGTTGGGTGGCGGCCTTGTGTTCCTTTCGGGCGTGGTGATTGGGCAATCGTGATGCGTGGAACCGCTTGGTGGCACGGGAGGTGGTTGGCGGCCTTGGTTGCGGCCCACCTCCTGCTATCTGCTTCCGCCAGCAGGGCGGCGGCCCAGCGGTTGTCGCTCCACGATGCGATTACCGAGGCGTTGACCAGCCCTGAAGCGGCAAGCGCCTCGTCGCAAACCGACGAGGCCGCAGGGCAACTGAAGCAGGCAGGCCTGGGACCCAACCCGAGGCTGTTCCTACAGTCAGAAGACTGGCGGCCCTGGGCGGACAACTTCGATTTCGGCACACAAACGGAGAACTACGGCTTCCTAAGCCAAACCTTTGAAACGGATGGCAAGCGCAGGAAGCGTGTCGCCGTCGCGCGGGCGCGGCTGGAACAAGCGCAGGCTCAGGAGCAGGCTGCCCGGTTTGCCCTGGCAGCCCGGGTAGCAGCCGCGTATTGGAACGCAGTGGTACTGCAACGGGTGGCTGCTCTGCTGGAGCAGGATCGACAGGCCGTGGACGGCATGGTGCAGTATGACCAGGCGCGTGTGACCGAGGGCGCCATGCGCGGCAGCGATCTGCTGCGCATGAAGATCGAGCGGGATCGTCTGCTGCTTGCCCTGCGGGCAGCCGAGCGTGAAGCGGCACAGGCACAACTGGAGTTGCTGAAGCAGATAGGGAGGCAGCCCACCCCAAGTGGACTCCAGCTCACAGACAGCCTGGACGCGCAGGCTCCCATCACAGCGCGTTCCGCGGCGGAGGTGCTGACGCAGCGACCGGACCTGCAGGCCGCGCGGGATGCGGTCAGGGCTGCTGAAGCGGACGTACGGTTGCAGCGGGCCATGGGCGTGCCGGACATCGATCTCCTTGGTGGCTACAAGCGCAACGATGCCAACAACACGGGGTATGCCGCGCTGCAGTTCGATTTGCCTTTTCGAAATCGCAATCAGGGCGAGATCGAGCGCGCAGCCGCCTTCTTGCAGTACGCGCAAAGCAGCTACCAGGCCCAGGAACTGCGAGCGCGAGCCGAGATCGCCCAAGGCGAACAGGCGTACATGGAGCAGCAAAGGATTGTGACCGAGGTGTTGCCCGACATGCGCGCCAACGCGCAGCAGAATTTGCGGATGTTGACCGAGGCGTATCGCATCGGTGGAGTTGACCTCCTTCGCTTTCTGGATGCAGAGCGTACCGCGTTCGATGTGGAGGTGAGTGCATTGCGCGCCCTTGCCGAACTGAAGCAATCCGGGCTGCGCCTGCAGCTCAGCTATGGAGAACAGCCGTGATGCGACGCGTGATGGTGTGGAGGGCAGGGTCGTGCGTGTTGTTGGTTCTGCTGCTGTGGGCAGGCTGCCGCAGCGGCGAAACCAGTAGTTCGCCGGACGGCAAGCCCTCAAAGACTAGTGGTTCGGACAAGACAAGCCACGGCGCCGACACCGGTGGTCAGAGCGGAGGCTCCTCCAACGATGGTTCCGGCCACGGCAAGGCAGAGGCGGAGGTACCTACCGGGACAGTGCGCATCGAGCCTGCAGATCTGGCGCGTGCGGGGATTCGTATAGCCGCCGTGCAGGTGCGCCAGATACCCCGGCAACTGACGGTCTCCGGTCAGGTAGGGATGGATGAGCGTCACACCGATCACGTCGGTGCGCGTGCCGACGGTGTCGTCGAACGTGTGCTTGTTCTTCCCGGCGACACGGTACGTGCGGGGCAGTTGTTAGCCTTGCTGCATAGCCATAGCGTTCATGAAACAGCAGGTGCGTTGGCACAGGCCTACGCGGCCGTCGACCGGCAAACCTCGGCGGTCCGTTTCGCAGAAACAAACCGCGATCGCTACCAGCGGCTACTTGGTTTACAGGTCGCCTCGCAGGAGGAGGCTCAGCGTGCCGGCCAGGAGTTGCAGCAGGCACAGCAGCAGTTGGCCGATGCCGACGCCAGCGTCCGCATGGAACGCGAACACCTGAGCGAACTCCTGCAGGTGTCTCCCGACAGCCTGACGCCTCAGACAATCTACCGACAGGAGTTGGTGCCTATCCGGGCTGAGGGAGGGGGCAGCGTGATCGAACGCAACGTTACACCAGGGCAGGTGCTCATCGCGGGACAAGCCACGTTTACAATCTCCAACCTGTCAACGGTGTGGGTTACGGCCTCAGTGAATGAGCAGGATGTCGCACGCATACGCCGCGGTGCCGAAGCGCACGTCACCACACAAGGGTTGGGCAGTGTGTCGCTTCTCGGAAAGATCGGCATGCTGGGCGATCAGCTCGATCCGCAAACGCGTACGTTGCCGGTGCGCATCGTGGTTGCCAACCCGGGTACGCGGTTGCGTCCAGGCATGTTTGCCACGGCTGCGATCGACGTGGATGAGACACAGCAGGCCATCTTTGTGCCCGAAGGGGCGGTGCAGGATGTGAACGGCCTTCAGGCGGTCTTCGTTACAACCGACAATACCCACTTCACGGTCCGCGCTGTCAAGCTGGGGGAGCATGCAAAGGGCATGGCGGAAGTGCTGGAAGGTCTTTCGGCGACCGACCGGATTGTTGTCGATGGCGCCTTCATGGTGAAGGGTGAGCTGCTAAAAAGCAGTGTGGGCGAGGGCTGAGATGCAGCGCGCCATCAACTTTTTGCTGGACAACCGCTGGCTGGTAATCGGCTTACTGCTTGCGCTTGTCGTGGGCGGCATCACCACCATGCTTCAGCTTCCCCTTGAGGCCTTCCCGGACCTGACCAACAACCAGGTCGTTGTCACGGTGACGTGCCCCGGGATGTCGCCGGTTGAGGTGGAGCAGCTCGTCACGTTTCCACTCGAAACGGGACTGATGGGCATGCCGAAGCTGCAAATGGTGCGTTCCACGAGCAAGCTGGAGCTGTCGATGGTTACAGTCATCTTCGACGACAGTATGGATCGCTACCTGGTGCGCCAGCTGGTGAACGAACGGTTGAACCAAGTGCAGAATCGGTTGCCGCAGGGGCTTGCTCCCGTGATGGGTCCCATGGCTACCGCCTTTGGTGAGGTGTACCAGTACACCGTGCAATCGCCGCAGTTGGACCTGATGCAGTTAAAGACGTTGAACGATTGGACAGTTCGGTATGATCTGCAGACCCTTTCCGGCATCAGTGAGATCAACAGCTGGGGCGGCTTGACCAAGCAGTACACCCTTGAGGTCGACCCAGATTCGCTGCGCCGCTACGGTTTGTCGCTGCATCAGCTCGTGCAGGCGGTCACCGACAATAATGCGAACTTTGGTGGCAGCTACATCGAGCATGCGGAGCAGCAGTACACCATTCGGGGCATTGGCCGCGCAATAAGCGCAGCGGAACTGGGCGATATCGTCCTGAGCACCTACGATGGCGTCCCCGTGCTGCTCAAGCAGGTTGCCAGCATCGGCGTCGCTCCTCTGCTGCGGCATGGGGCGGTGATGCACGACGGTCACGGCGAAACGGTCAGCGGTATGGTGATCATTCAGCGTGGCGAGAACGGGCAGAAGCTGATTCAGGAGGTTAAGCGGAAGATCGCCGCTCTGCACCTGCCACACGGCGCAAGAATCGTCCCCTTCTACGATCAGAGTGATGTGATTAACGCCACCACGCATACAGTGCGCGACAACCTGATCGAGGCTGCGGTGCTGGTGCTTGTCATCCTGCTCATCTTCCTGGGTGACTGGCGAGCGGCCCTGGTGGTTGCGTTGACCATTCCGCTTTCCCTGCTGTTCGGCTTCCTGGGGATGGGGCTGTTTGGCATCTCCGTAAACCTGATGAGCCTGGGCGCAATCGACTTCGGCACCATTGTTGACGGCTCCGTTGTCATGGTGGAGAACTGCATGCACCGGCTTGACTCAAGAATGGGCGGCGAGGCCGAAGCTGCAGGGCAAAGCGAGTCGTTGCTGGAGACTGTGCGTGGGGCGGCGCATGAGGTCGCCCGGCCCATCGTCTTCGGCGTGCTCATTATTATCTCGGTTTACCTGCCCATCCTGACCCTGCGAAGCCTTGAGGGCCGTATGTTTCGGCCCATGGCGGTCACCGTGGTTTCCGCACTGACCGGATCGCTGCTGCTGGCCCTGTTCGTTGTGCCCGCATTGTGTACCGTTGCCCTGCGGCATCGTGCAACGCGGTGCCACGGTGGGGCAAGCGTGACACGAAGCGATGGCTGGTTTGACCACCTGCGCACACGCTACATCGCATCACTTGGCCGCGCGGAGCGGCACCGCACCACAATCCTGGTTGCGGCAGCTGTTGCGGTCGTACTTGCCTTGGGTTCGCTGAAGTTCATCGGTACCGAGTTCATGCCCAAACTTGACGAGGGCTCCCTGGTCATCACATCAAAAAAACTGCCCGGTATCTCGCTGACCGAGTCCGTACGGATCGGGAACGAGATCGAAAGGACGATCATGCGCTTTCCGGAGATCGCCGGGATCGTCACCAAGCTGGGCCGTCCCGATCTTGCGACCGAGGCGATGGGTGAGTACGAGTCAGACAGCTACATCAGCTATACGAAGGAAGCGCAGGCGCAGAGCACGAAGAGGAAGGAAGAGCTTTCGCGTCGTATGGAAGCCGCACTCGACAGGATCCCTGGCGTGAACTATGAGTTCACCCAGCCCATGGAGATGCGCATGGACGAAACGATCACGGGCACGCGCGGCGATGTTGCACTCAAGATCTTTGGCCCGGACCTGAACACGCTCGAAAGTCTGGGCAAACAGGCACGCAGGATCATCTCCGGGGTGAAAGGCGCGTCGGAGACGCAGATGGAGCTGATCTCCGGTTCGGAAGAGTTGCAGGTCGTCCTCGACCGTGCGGCTGCGGCCCGCTATGGCGTTAACGTAAGCGATGTGCAGGCATTGATTGAGGGCCTGTACGGCAGCCGGCAGGTGTCAGAGATGATTGAGGGGGAACAACGTTTTCCCATCGCCTTTCGCCTGCCCGCAACGGTTCGAAATGATCCGCAACAACTGGCCGCTCTGACCTTCAAAGCGCCGGACGGAGCGCTGGTTCGGCTCGATCAGGTCGCGACGATTCGGCAGGTGCGTGGCCCCATCCTGATCAATCGCGAACAGGCCCAGCGGCGGGCAGTGGTTATGTCCAACGTAGAAGGCCGGGACCTTGGCGGCTTCGTTCGGAGTATTGAGGCTGCGGTGGACCAACAGATGCCGTTGCCGCCCGGCTACCGGCTGGAGTGGGGAGGCCAGTATGAAAATCAGAAACGCGCACAGGCGCGTCTGCTTGTTGTTTTTCCGGTTTCGCTGCTCATCATCGCCGGACTGCTCTATGCGACCTTTCGCAACGGAAAGCAGATGATTTTGATCCTGCTGATCGTTCCCCTTGCGCTGGTGGGCGGTGTGGCCGCGCTCTGGATCCGCGGCATCAATTTGAACCTGTCTGCCTGTGTAGGCTTTATCGCGCTGTTCGGAATCGCCGTGCTGAATGGTGTGGTCATGGTGAGTCACATCAACGCACTCCGTGACGGGGGAAAGCCGATGGCGGAGGCCGTTCGCGATGGCGCCGCCGACCGGCTGCGGCCGGTTCTGATCACCGCGCTTGTGGCCAGCCTCGGCTTCATTCCCATGGCCCTGTCGACATCACGTGGGGCCGAGGTGCAACGACCGCTGGCCACTGTGGTTATCGGAGGTCTGATTACCGCGACGATTCTGACGCTCTATATCTTGCCGCTGCTGTACAAGCAGTTTGCACCGCTTCAGAGTACAAAGACCTAGAGTGTGCCTTTCGGGGATGACAATCCTTTGACATTTCGCGGACAGAAGTGTGACAGCATAGCTCACAGTCTGTTTTAGCTTCGATTCCAGCAAGGCACTGTTTCAACCCAATCCGGATCCGGTTCTTACACGCACCCCCTTTTCCAGACCACTTCCAACGAGAGCACCGTCTACGGCATAAGGAATCCCTCGACGTCTCGAGGACGCTGAGGTCCTCTCACGACACACAAACTGGCGAGACACGTCCTAGTTTTCCGATCAGGCTTCCCGCCTAAGATAGGCTCTATGCTTTCCCCTTCACATCCGTCGTTCAGCCCCGATGCGGCTCCTCCGGCAGACACGGTACTGGTTGTGGAGGACGACCCAAGAATGCAGCGTGTGCTCCAGCGCCTCTTCACCGACGAGGGCTATCGGGTCAAGGTTGCTGAAAGCGGGCGCGCCGGCCTGATCAGTTTCCAGTCCGAACGCCCGGTGCTTGTGATTCTGGACCTCATTCTTCCGGAGATCTCGGGACGAGATCTTTGCCGCGAGATGAAAACGCTCGCCAGCGACGTACCGATCATCATCGTGAGTGCGGTCACTGACGTGGTGGACAAAGTTCTGCTGATCGAACTGGGCGCCGATGACTACGTGACCAAGCCGTTCAGTCCACGCGAACTCATGGCCAGGGCGCAGTCCACCATACGCCGAAACCGTAAACGCACGTCGGTTCGCGATGCCGTCGAGTTTGGTGATTGCATGATCGACTTCGGCAGGATGCTCGCCAGCTGCGGAGGAACCGAGGTGGCCCTGAGTTCTCTGGAGTTCAAAGTGTTGCGTTATCTGACGGCCAACATGGAACATGTCGTGACTCGCGAAGCGATGCTCACCCAGGTTTGGGGCTACCAGGCCTATCCCTCAACGCGCACGGTTGATAATCTGATCCTGAAGCTGCGGCAGAAGCTGGAAAAAGAGCCTGCCAATCCGCGGCACCTGATCACAGTGCACGGTGTAGGTTACAAG
>CAXTRM010000109.1:10460-11076 GCA_964246625.1 uncultured Acidobacteriaceae bacterium | reverse complement strand
GCTCACGGCCAGGCTGCGGGACTTTGCCGCGCGCATGGATGACTTCGGTCGTGAGCTGCTGAACGCAATCGAGAACGCCGCGCTGGTAGCACCTGCCCCACCGCAACAGCCCGTAGCGTCGACGGCGCCGGCCTACACCGGAGAAGAACGCCGGAGGAGCTTTTAGCCATGGCCTTCACTACCTCCAACGGCCGTACCCAAACGGTGCTTGCAGACATCAATATCACCCCGCTTGTTGACGTTGTTCTGGTGCTGCTGCTGATCTTCATGGTCACGGCCCCTGTCCTGCAAAGCGGCATCGAGGTCGCCGTCCCTCAAACGCGGACGGTCAACCAGGCCGTGGAACAGCGTCGCGTCCTTACCCTGGACAGGAACCAGAATGTATTTCTGGATGACAAGCCGGTCAACGTTCACGATCTGAGCGGCATCCTCAGCCAGGGCGCAAATGCGAAGGAAACGGTGTATGTGCGGGCCGATCAGCGGGTTCCCTTCGGCGCGTTTGCGTCTGTCATGGATGCCGTCAAGCAGGCCGGGATCTCAAACATCAGTATCGTTACCCAGCCTTTTGACCGGTAGTGCCCGCCGCACCCTCACGCTATGCCATCCACTCCACACC
>CAXTRM010000109.1:7739-10450 GCA_964246625.1 uncultured Acidobacteriaceae bacterium | reverse complement strand
ACTTCGACCGCCTTGGCGGAGGCATGGCCGGTGCCGTCGGTCTGCACATCCTGCTTGCCGCGGCGCTTGTCGGGGCTGCCTACCTAAGCTCAGGCAAGCAGGATCGGTGGGGTGAACACGCAGCCGCTGTGGGCGCCATCCAGGCCTCCATGGTGTCAGCGCTTCCCTTGCCCTCTCATGCAAAGCCGGTGGAAAAGCAGGTGCTTGCCTCCGAAGACGTAAACGAGGCTCCACTGCCACCACCGAAGGCTGCTACACAGCCCCCGCCCAAGCCCACCGACATCCTGATCAAGGCCAAGACGCCCGAAAAGCCTGCCCCACCGGCACCCGTGCACAGCACCGCTCCGGCAAAACCGGAGCCAAAGGCGACGCCTACCGAAGCGCCGGTCCTGAAGCATCCGCAGCCAGCACCGGATAGCCCCAAGGCGCGTACCGGGGAGACCACTGCAACCCAGCTGCCTGAGGCCATCTCCCAGGCAAAGAACGGAACCGCCACAGCGACGGTGGAGGACCGGACCTTTGGCGTGCGCTACGCCTACTACCTGCGCGCGGTAAGCCAGCGTGTCTCGCAAAACTGGTTTTCGGGCGAGGTCGACCCGCGGAGTTCGCAGGGAAAGCGGGTCACCCTGCTCTTTGATATCGATCGCGATGGGGCGCCACAAAACGTGCGCGTGGAAAACCACAGCGGGTCCGCGACCCTGGACGAGTCGGCGATGCGCGCGGTACAGCGCGTGGACGGCTTTGGGCCCCTGCCTGCCGGGAACAAGATCACGATCGAGTTCGCGTTTGATTACAAACAGCCCTGACACGCTACCGAGCACCAGGGTGGGTACTGCACGCTACAAACAACGCCACGGGCGTCTAAAGTGGATGGCAATGAACGGTTTTTGTAACTCGCGCATGCGTTTCAGGCAGCTTCGGCTCCGGTTCGCGACGTGCCTCAGCTGCGCACTCTTCTTCGTTTTGGCGGCAGCACGAGTCTCCGAGGCTCAGGATCCATTTCATTTGGAAACAAGCACCGGGGCCGACCGGCTTCGGCTCGCCGCCGCGAACTTCAGGCCGGGTGGTGCCGATCAAGGCAGCGTGGACCTCGTTCACGCCTTTGACACCACCCTTTACGCCGATCTGGGCAATGCCGGCATCTTTGATCTGGTTTCTAAGAGCATGGAACCGGCCAGCCAGCCGGGCAGCCCGGCGGAGATCCAGCTAAGCCAATGGGCGGCGGCACCGGCAAGCGCCGGCATGGTCGCCTTCGGCAATCTGTCGGTGGCCTCCGGCAAGCTGACCGTGAACGGCTATCTGGATGATGTACGCAACACCCAGTTCCCCCAAGTCTTTGGGAAGCGGTACGATGACGCGGCCACCGAAGAGGCTGCGCGCCAGATCGCGCACAAGTTCGCCGACGAGATCATCTCCCGCCTTGGCGGCGGCGTCCAGGGCATTGCGGAAACCAAGATCTTCTACGTCCGTTTCACTGGGAACGGCAACAAGGAGATCTGGCAGATGGACTATGACGGCGCCAACCAGCACGCCATCACCCACCTGGGCCAGATCTCCCTGTCTCCGCGTGTGTCGCCGGACAACTCACGCCTTGCCTTCAGTTCGCTGAGCCGCGACGGCTTCCAACTCAAGATGTATTCCCTGCTCTTGAATCGCATGGTGAGCTTCAACTCGCCGGGAAGCACGAACATCTCGCCTGCATGGGCCCCCAACGGACAGCAACTGGCCTTTTCTTCCTCACGATCCGGGGATCCGGAGCTGTGGATCGCCGACGCCCAGGGTGCGGCTGCGCGCAAGGTGACCAGCGTTCGCGGTCCCGATGTTTCTCCCACTTTTAATCCGAAGACGGGGGCTCAGCTTGCCTGGATCAGCGGACGCACGGGGCTACCGCAGCTGTACATCATGGACGCTGATGGTTCGGGCGTACAGCGTATGACCGACGGCGGCTACGCGACGTCGCCCTCGTGGTCACCCAACGGCCAGTTCATCGCCTATGCCTGGGATCGCAAATATGGCCCGGGTGCGCCGGGCGGCCAGGACATCTATGTGATGGAGGTTGCCTCCAAGCGCTGGATCCAGCTGACCCACGACATCGGTCGCTGCGATTTTCCTTCGTGGTCGCCTGACGGCCGTCACCTCGTGTTTGCGAACTCGCCCGACGGCCGGGCCGACCATACCCGCATCATGACCATGCTGGCAGATGGAACGGACAAGAAGGCCTTGGCTCCCTCCGGCAGCGACATGCCCAACTGGAGCTTTCGCTAGGGTGGAACTGTCGAGCTACGATGTATTGAGCCGAGACGTACACTGAGGCCCGAAAACGGCGCCCTGAGTGCTTGCAAGAGAAAGAGGAAGACGGATGATTGAAACTAGACATGGGAGTTCAACCGCGCTACTGCCCCGGGCTGTCAGCCGGACAGCCTGCCTCTTGAGCCTGGCTTTGCTGACCCTGGCAGGGTGCCACAAGAAGCCCGCTCCCGTAGCGTCGAACGCACTCCCACCGGCGACCGGCCCAGCTCCTACCGCGACGCTTTCAGCCGATCCGCTGGCCATCGACCTGGGTCAGTCCGTCGTCTTGAACTGGCGCACAACGAACGCAACCAGCGTTTCCATCGACGGGATCGGCGACGTTGCCGTGAACGGCACGCAAACGGTGTCTCCTGCGAACTCCACGAACTTTCACCTTGTGGCCAAGGGGGACGGTGGGACCA
>CAXTRM010000109.1:6981-7729 GCA_964246625.1 uncultured Acidobacteriaceae bacterium | reverse complement strand
GGACCACGGATGCGAACGTGCGCGTCACGGTGCGAGTACCTACCGTTCCGAGCACAAGCGCCGGTAACGAGAGTTCCAGCACAGATATGGGTTCGGATGCGGCATTCCACGCTGCCGTGCAGGACCTGTTCTTCGACTACGACAGTTACAGCGTTCGGCCGGATGCGGAAAGTAGTGTTGCGGCTGCGGCCCGGTACCTGAATCAACACGCGGCCATCAAGGTGCTGATCGGCGGCTACTCCCATGATCGCGGTTCGGCCGAGTACAACATCACCTTGGGAGAAAATCGCGCCAATGCCGCCCGAGAAGCCCTGGTCAACGCAGGGTTAGCGCCCGGTCGCGTCCGTGTGGTCAGCTACGGTAAGGAGCGCCAGTTCTGCACGGACGAGGCGGAAAGCTGCTGGCAGCAGAATCGGCGTGCGCAGTTCATGATTGACCGCTAATCGTCTTTCCAGGGCCGTGCTCGCCAAGCGGGCGCGGCCCCTTTCCGTCTCACCGCCGATGGAGCACGCATGACAAAACATTCTTTTGGCCGATCTTTTGCCACTCTTCTTGTTTGTTTCGTCACCTTGGCAGCGCACCCTGCTCTTGCTGCCAGCAAGGATATGATCCAACTGCAAACGCAGGTTCAGCAATTAATCGACTCCCTGGCTCGACTGCAAACCTCGAACGATCAGCAGATGGGTGTTTTGAAAGACCTGGTGCAGCAGGACGTGGACGCCGTCAACAAGATGTCGACCACCGTTGC
>CAXTRM010000109.1:0-6919 GCA_964246625.1 uncultured Acidobacteriaceae bacterium | reverse complement strand
GACGCTCCAGACCAAGCTTCAAAGCCAGGCTGACGCCCAGGGCCAGCACAGCGATCAGCTTTCCGGGCAGGTCCAAGCGCTCAATGACTCGCTCGACGAGTTGAAGGCGCGAATGCAGCGCATGGAAAAGACGCTGAGCGATCTCCAGAATCAGGCCCAGTCGACCAATGCAGCCTTGTCTAACCTGCCTGCCGGGAGCGCACCCGCACCCGCACCCGCCTCTATGCAGCCAGCCCCGGCACCGACACCCGGACCAGCTCCCGGCCTGGGTGCCTCAGCCACGGACCTTTCCCCCAACCCGGGCGGACTGGCCCCGCAGCCAGCTCCGCTCAGTGGCGGCGGGCCCTCCGCTACCGACATGTACCGCGCCGCCTACAGCGACTACATGGCTGCCAAATACAGCCTGGCCACATCGGAGTTCGCGGACCTGATTAAAGCCCATCCAGATGACAATCTCTCAGGCAATGCCCTCTTCTACACGGGCGAGATTGCCAGGCGCGCGGACAAGCCCGCCACAGCCATCAAGAACTATGACCAGGTGTTAGAGCGGTATCCGGACAATGCCAAGGTGCCTGCGGCACACCTGCATAAAGGAGAAGCACTGGTGGCGGAAGGTCAAAACGAGGCAGGCATACGCGAGATGCGTGCCCTGATTCAGCGTTTCCCAAACTCGCCTGAGGCAGCGCAGGCCAAAACGCGCCTCACTGTTCTTAACGGCTCTGGGAGTGGTCGCCGGGAACGCTAGTTTCGGATCAGTGCGAGCGCCTGCTCTACCGCTTCGCGGTCGTCGCCCGTAAGGGGCAAACGTGGCAAACGAGGCTGGCCGCCAAAATAGCCGTTGAAGTCGCAACCAGCCTTGACGGCAGCAGGCCCAAATCGCTTGGTAAGATCATCGGCTGTGCCGAGCCGGGTGGCGCGCTCTTGCGCAAGAGCCGTGTCCCCGTCCTTCCAGGCCGCGTAGGCTTCAAAACAGCCCTGCGGCGCGCAGGCGGCCAGTGTTGGACTGGCACCGCTGGCACCGGCCGCCAGCAGCGGCACCATGGTGTGGGCCGCGGCCGCCGAGAGTACCTGGAAGCCGACCGTTTTGGTGCGCGTCTTCAAGGCTGGCGACATCTTCACGACCGTCTCTGCAGCGGACACCGCCATGGCTGCGGTCCCCAATGACGACAGGGCAACGAAGCCCCCCGCACCGGCCGCAGCAGGCTCTGGCTGCAGCATGCGACGTGGCACGGCCTCAAAGATCGTTGTCACCGTGACCTCGCGCCCCACCGACTCTGTGGCGGCGCGAATTGCGCCTAGTCGGCCTTCGTCCAGATCCGCGTCAACGAGACCGAGGACATTGGGATGCCGGGCAAGCGTTTCCAACACACGAACCGGCAGCTGCAGCGCGGCATGCGTACTGTCGCTCAAGAGGACGACCGGTAACGGAGACCGATCCGCAACGCTTTCGTAGAAGATCACAAGCTCACGTGCATCCTGCCCATGAACGAGTTGCGCCCAGTCTGGTGGGGGAGACAGCAACACTGCATCAAACAGCGCCTGTTCCGCCGCCGCGGCAAGCGCCAGCACGGCGTGAACGCTGGCCCGCTCGATGCCGGCAAGCAGCACCTTGTGCTTGGCTGCGGTCTCGCCCACGGCCCGGAGAAAGCTGTGCGCCTCCTCATCTGTGAGGGCGGCCGCCTCCGCACCGGGCGCCAGGGCGATCAGGCCGGCCGCGGGACTCAGGGAGTACCGGGCAACGTTATGCTCGAGCTTGCGCAGGTACAAGCCACCATCGCGGTAAAAGGGACAGGTGAGAGGGACGAAAAGACCTTGCAGCAACACCCCTTCAGTGTAGCCGGGCCCAGCGTGAACGGCTGCGCGAGCGGATCAGGAGACAAGAGTGCGTTGGGCGTCGGCACTCGCCTGGAAGGCGGACCGTTGCGCGGCATGCAATTCCTGAAGGCATTCCACGCTGCCGCGTCCTCCCTGCAGGGATTCAATGCCCTCCACGGCCGCACGTGCGGCGGCCAGGGTGGTGATCATCGGCACCCGTGCGAGTACAGCGGCTCGACGTAACGCTTGCTCATCGAAGATCGCGTCCGTGCCCGTAGGCGTGTTGATGATCAGCTGGATGCGTTCACTCTTGATCAGGTCGACGATATTGGGACGGCCTTCATCCACCTTGAAGACCTTTTCCACCTGCAAACCTGCGGCTTCCAGGACAGCGGCGGTTCCATGGGTGGCAACCAGTTGAAAGCCGGCGTCGGTGAACCGCTTTGCCAGCGTCGCCAAGGCGGGCTTGTCGCGATCGTTCACACTGAGGAAGAGCATACCTTTGGTGGGCAAGAGAAGACCTGCGGCGGTTTGAGCCTTCGCGAAGGCCTCGCCAAAGCTGCGACCCACTCCCATGACCTCGCCAGTCGAGCGCATCTCCGGCCCTAATACCGGATCGACGCCTTGAAACTTCGACCAGGGAAAAACAGGCGACTTGACAAAGAAGTGATCGCCCGTGTCCAGGTCCTTGCCGGTCGCAACTTCCACAGGCAGCAGGTCTCGCAAGCGCTGACCTGTCATCAGACGGGATGCGATCTTCGCCAACTGGATGCCAGTTGCTTTGGACACATAGGGCACGGTACGCGAGGCGCGCGGGTTGACTTCGATGACGTATACCTTGCCCCGCTGTACAGCGAACTGCAGGTTAACCAGCCCGACCACGTTCAGGGCCAGCGCCAGCTTGCGCGTATAGGCACGGATGGTGCCGAGCACCTCCGGCGTGAGGTCGACCGCTGGAAGCACGCACGAAGAGTCTCCTGAGTGCACGCCAGCCTCTTCGATATGTTGCATAATGCCGGCAATGACGACGTCCTCGCGATCGCACAGGGCATCCACATCGACCTCCTGCGCGTCCTCGAGGAAGTGGTCGATCAGCACAGGCCGCTCCTGCGAGTACTCAATGGCGGTCGCCATGTAACGGCGCACCGCGTCATCGTTGTAGGCGATCACCATGGCGCGCCCGCCCAGCACATACGACGGCCGGACCAGCACGGGGTAGGTCACGCTTTGCGCACCGGCCAGCGCTTCCTCTACCGAGGTCGCCATCGCAGCAGGCGGCTGCGGGATGTCAAGATCCTCCAGCAGCTTGCCGAAACGTTTCCGGTCCTCGGCCAGATCGATGGACTCAGGGGAGGTGCCGATGATGGGTACACCGGCGTCCTTGAGCGGCAGCGCGAGGTTGAGCGGAGTTTGCCCGCCAAACTGCACAATCATGCCGATCTCGGCACCTGCCGCTGCCTCGTGATGGTAGACGGCGAGCACATCCTCGAAGGTTAACGGCTCAAAGTACAACCGATCGGAGGTGTCGTAGTCGGTCGACACCGTTTCCGGGTTGCAGTTGACCATGATGGTCTCGTAGCCGTCCTCGCGCAGTGCAAAGGCGGCATGGCAGCAGCAATAGTCGAACTCGATGCCCTGCCCGATCCGATTGGGCCCCGAGCCGAGAATGATGACCTTTTTGCGCGTGGTTGGCGCAGCCTCGTCTTCCTCGTCATAACAGGAGTAAAGGTAGGGCGTGAAGCTTTCAAACTCCGCGGCACAGGTATCGACAAGCTTGAACACGGGCCTGACGCCGAGCCTTTCACGGGTTGCTCGTACATGTTCGGCCCCTGCACGGCCGTCCATTCCAAACAGCGCAGCCAGACGATCGTCGGACAGACCCATGCGCTTGGCAATCTGCAGGTCGAAGCCTTTCATGGCTTCAAGACCGCGTTCCGTTGCTGACCTTTGCTCATCGGCGATGAGCTTCATCTGGTGGAGGAACCAGGGGTCCATGCCGGTAAGGCGTGCAGCCTCACGAACCGGCATCCCGTGTTCGAACGCGTATAGTAGGTAGTTCAGCCGTTCCGGATGCGGCGTCACCAGACGTTGGGTTTGGCGGCGCGGATCGATGCCATCGGCACCCACCTTTTTGCCCGTTTCCAGGGAACGAACGGCCTTCATCAGCGCCTCTTTGAACGTGCGTCCAATGGCCATCACTTCGCCGACCGACTTCATCTGCGGCCCAAGCGTCTCGTTGGCTCCAGGAAACTTTTCAAACTGCCACTTCGGGATCTTCACAACGACATAGTCGATGGTGGGCTCAAAACAGGCAGGTGTGGCTTTGGTGATGTCATTCTGCAGCTCGTCTAGCGTGTACCCCACCGCCAGACGTGCCGCGATCTTGGCAATCGGAAAGCCCGTTGCCTTGGACGCCAGTGCCGAGGATCGCGAAACACGCGGATTCATCTCGATCACGGTCATACGGCCGGTCTGCGGATCGACTGCGAACTGCACGTTGCTGCCACCGGTTTCCACGCCGATCTCACGAATAACAGCGATCGCGGCGTCCCGCATGCGCTGGTACTCACGGTCACTAAGCGTCTGCGCGGGTGCCACCGTGATCGAATCCCCGGTATGCACACCCATTGGATCGAAGTTCTCAATGGAACAGATGATGACGACGTTGTCCTTGAGATCGCGAACGACCTCGAGCTCGTACTCCTTCCAGCCCAGCACGCTTTCTTCCAGCAGGCACTCGTGCACAGGCGAAAGATCGAGGCCACGAGACAGGATCTCCATGAGCTCTTCACGGTTGAAGGCGATGCCGCCGCCCGAGCCTCCGAGCGTGAAGCTTGGCCGGATCACCACCGGAAAGCCAAGCTTGCCAGCAAACTCCAGCCCGTCGCGGATGTTGTTCACCAGCATGGACCGGGGCATGTCCAACCCGATCTTTTTCATTGCATCTTTGAAAAGAAGTCGGTCCTCTGCCTTTTTGATCGCCGGGAGCTTGGCGCCGATCAGCTCGATCCCCAACCTGTCCAGAACACCCTTGTCGGCAAGATCCACCGCAAGGTTTAAAGCAGTTTGTCCGCCCACCGTCGGAAGCACAGCGAAGGCGCCGCTGCCGGCCTGCATGCGCTCCAGTTCCTCTTCCACGATGGCTTCCAGGTATGCCTCGGTGAGCGGCTCAATGTAGGTCCGATCGGCAATCTCCGGGTCCGTCATGATGGACGCCGGGTTTGAATTCACCAACACCACCTCGTACCCCTCAGCCTTCAGGGCTTTGCAGGCCTGCGTGCCGGAATAATCAAACTCTGCCGATTGGCCAATCACAATCGGCCCGGAGCCGATGACGAGAATCTTGCTGATGTCGTTCCTGCGTGGCATTACTTCTTCCACTCCTCCATCATTTTGCGGAAATCGCGAAAGAGATAGTGCGAAT
Organism: uncultured Acidobacteriaceae bacterium; assembly: GCA_964246625.1. Lineage (GTDB taxonomy): Bacteria > Acidobacteriota > Terriglobia > Terriglobales > Acidobacteriaceae > Granulicella. The sequence goes on along the minus strand of CAXTRM010000109.1, from coordinate 1,680 downwards.
CATGTGGACCTGGCGATGCCTCGGGATGGTACTGCACGCTGAACATCGGATCGCTCTTATGCTTCAGGCCGGCCAGTGTGTTGTCGTTCAGATTCACATGCGTTACCGCGACACTCTCTGGAAGGCTTCCCGGGTCGACGTTGAAGTTGTGGTTCTGGGACGTAATCTCGACCTTGCCTGTATCCAGGTTCTTGATCGGATGATTCCCACCATGGTGGCCAAACTTTAGCTTGTACGTCTTGCCGCCCAGGGCAAGACCAAACAGCTGGTGCCCCAGGCAGATGCCGAACAAGGGTGTCTTCCCTTGCAACTCGCGAATAGTCTCCTGTGCATAGTCCAACGGTTCGGGATCCCCGGGACCATTGGAAAAGAAGACGCCATCAGGATGCATCGCCAACACCTCTGCCGCGGAGGTCTTTGCCGGTACCACGGTGACACGGCAGTTTTCCCGCGTCAGCATGCGCAGGATGTTCTGCTTGATCCCGAAGTCGTATGCGACCACGTGCATGGGGGCGTGGGCTTCCGGATTCTGCGTAGGCAGGAGCTTGTCCCCGGTGGCGTTGCGCGCATCGGCAGAGGTCCACTCGTAGATCTTGGGTGTACTCACAAGACTGGCCAGGTCGGTGCCTTCCATGGTGCGGTGGGTGCGCGCCTTGGCTATCAGGGCCTCCGGATTTCCGACTTCGGTGGACAGGCATCCGCGCATGACCCCATTTGCCCGCAGGTGGCGAACGATCGCGCGTGTGTCCACATCGGCAAGTACCGGAATGCCACTTCGCTCGAGGTACTCATCGGTAACCTCGGTCGACCGCCAGTTGGAGCTGATGGGCGAGAACTCACGCACCACAAGCCCCTCAATGTAGGGTCGGCTGGACTCCGCGTCCGAAGGCGAAGTGCCGTAGTTCCCAATCTGTGGATTGGTCAAGACGACGATCTGCCCGGCATAGGACGGATCGGTGAAGATCTCCTGGTACCCCGTTAACGACGTGTTGAAGACTACCTCGCCCACCCGTTCCACCGGTGCGCCGAAGCCGCGTCCCCGAAACACACGCCCGTCTTCCAGGGCGAGCATAGTCTGCATGACCTCTCCCCTTTCAAGGCGATCAATCAAGTCTACCAAGTGTTACGGGGACGACGCATCCAGAGGAGAACAAGACAAAGGCCCGGCAAGCGCCGGGCCCTCCTCGTACCGCACGCTAGCGGTTGTAAGGGTGATGGTGGTGGTGGTGATGGTGCCGGTGGTGGTATTGTGCCTCGGCAGAGTTCATTGCCCTTTTCTCCTAGTCTTGACCGCCGGACCGCTTCAGCCTGCGACCATCCTTGAGAGTTTGTTGTACACGTAAAGTTTGCCTACGGTACATCAAAGTTCTGGAATCAGGCAAGGTCCACTTGGATTTCGCCCTCCAACTGCCGGACTGGAAAGAGGCGCACCTCCGCGTGCTCTGGTTCCTCGCAAAGGCCCGTGCCGACATCGAAGGCCCAGGCATGCCAGGGGCAAACGACCGCATTGCCCTCGACCCAACCCTGGCCCAGGGGGCCCTGCCTGTGAGGACAAACGTTATCCATCGCATGGAGGACACCACCGATGTTTGCCATGCAAACGGCAACGCCGTTTACCTCCACTTCGGTCACCGCGCCCGGCTCCGGTGCCTCCTTGATGTCACAAAGTCGAACCCAGTC
>CAXTRM010000108.1:6556-11139 GCA_964246625.1 uncultured Acidobacteriaceae bacterium | reverse complement strand
CTCCAGGGTTCCTTCCTTCTCCTGCAGCTCTTTCAGCAGCTTGGGCGCCATCGTCAGGAGGTCGCAACCGGCCCGCTGTTCGATCTCGCCAATGTTGCGGAAGCTGGCGCCCATGATCTGGGTCTTGTACCCGAACTTCTTGTAGTATGTGTAGATTTCGCTCACGGAATGGACCCCTGGGTCATCCGGGCCCTCGTAGTTCTTGCCTGTATCGTGCTTGTACCAATCCAGGATGCGGCCTACGAACGGCGAGATCAGGGTAACCTTGGCCTCGGCACAGGCGACGGCCTGGTGCATGCCGAAGAGCAGCGTCAGGTTACAGTGAATGCCCTCTTCTTCGAGTTCCTTGGCAGCCTGGATCCCTTCCCACGTGGAGGCGATCTTCACCAGGACACGCTCCCGACCGATACCTGCCTGGTCGTATTGATGGATGATGTCGCGGGCCTGCTCCTTGGTCTTCTCCTTGTCGAAGCTCATGCGGGCATCCACCTCGGTAGACACCCGGCCTGGAACGATCTCTAGGATCTTGCGGCCAAAGGCGACAGCCAGCGTCTTGAAGGCGGCTGCAGCCACTTCCTTATCGTCGGACTCGGGCCCAAGCGACTCCCGGGCCTGCGACAGCACATCGTCCACGATCGTCTGATACTCCGGCATCTCTGCTGCAGCAGCTATCAGCGAGGGATTCGTCGTCGAATCGGTAGGCTTGAAGGCCTTGATGGAGTTGATGTCGCCGCTGTCGGCAACCACGGTGGTCATGGTTTTGAGCTGATCGAGAAGGTTGGCCATTGCTGAACTCCTGAGTGGGCGCGCCTGTTGCGGCGTCTAGGCTCCCAATTATAGGATGCGCCTGCAAGGGCTGTGTCGCATTTTGGCACAGCACGCGAGAAACGCCCGAACAACGGGCTCAGTACACGGTGCTTTTGCACGCCGTGGCTTGCCAGCCGCGCTCGTAGCCACGGTGTACGACCATCGCCCCCGCCAGCTTGCTGACCCAAATCAGCGAAGGCCTGTGACTCCCGCGCGAAGGCAAACTTACCGCCGCGCGTCGATGAGCTTCTGGTACAGCTGGATGGTTTGCTCGGCGATGGCGGTCCAGCTGAACTGGGCCTCAACGCGTCGGCGGCCCGCGGCGCCAAAGGCCTTGGCCCTTTCCGGGTCGTTCATCAGGGCAATGATCTTCGCGGCGAGATCCCGGGCGAACTGCTCCGGTTCTGAAGCAAAGCCCGTCGTGGGATCCTGGGCGAAGGGAACGAGGTGACCGGTTTCGCCTTCGACGACCACCTCCAGGATGCCGCCGGTCGCCGAAGCCACCACCGGCGCGCCGCAGGCCATCGCTTCCAGGTTGATGATCCCGAACGGTTCATAGACCGAGGGGCAACAGAACACGGCACAGTGGGAGTACAGCTGGATCGCCTCCTCCTTTGTGACCATCTGCTCGATCCACACGATATTGTGGCCGCGTCCCGTGGGATCACCAGTGGCGATTGCGTGCCCTTCCGGCTGGATGCCAGGCGGCGTGTGCACCTCGACCGCCGCAGGCTGGCTGCCGGGGGTCTTCTTCCGGACCGCTTCCACCTTGTTGCGCATCTCCTCGGCGATGTCCGGGGTATCGGGCGCACCGGCGCAGAGCACCACCTGGGTGCCGGGCGGGAGGTGCGGAATAGCATCCACCAGATGCGTTACGCCTTTTTGCCGTGTAATGCGACCGACGAAAAGGACATAGGGCTTCGATGTGTCGACGCCGTACTTGTCCAACGCTGACGTGTCCACGGTGTACTGGTATTGCTCGAGGTCGATGCCGTTATAGATGACGTGGATGCGGTTTTCGTCCACATCCGGGTAGGCGCGCAGGATATCGGCCTTTGTGCCGTTGGAGACAGCCACGATCGCATCGGCGTCAAGAATCGCTGTGCGTTCCATCCACGAGCTCAGGGCATAGCCGGAGCCGAGTTGCTCCGCCTTCCAGGCCCGCAGCGGCTCGAGCGAGTGCGTCGTGAGAACAAACGGTATGCCATACAGCTTTTTGGCAAGAAAGCCGGCCATCGACACATACCAGGTATGCGTGTGAATGATGTCGAGCCTGTCCAGATGGAGCTGTTGCAGCAGGTTCAGGGACAGGGCCTCGAGCGCCCCTTTGAACTTTGCCTTGGTGCCCTCCGTAATGGCACTCCATGGCTGCTCGAAATGAACCTGGAGACGGGGGTTGGGCGGCTCCTGATGTCCCGGGATCTCCTCATGGGCAGGGACGTCGCCCCACGCGTGCACCTCCACCTCGATCTGCCTGGCGAGTTCCCGGGAAAGGTACTCCACATGAACACCCGCGCCACCATACACGTAGGGCGGGTACTCCCGCGTCATCAGACCTACTCGCATGCCCCAGTCCCCCTCTTGCCTTGCCGTCGCAACCGTACCTACACCACATTTGCCGCCCTTCTATGATGCGCGTCTCCTGGTACCGGCTGTGAGCGGTTCGCCGTGGCGCGAGACTCGCGGCCGCGGCGGCAGCGTTGAGGGCAGCGACTGGGCGCCGAAAGATCCCCGATACCTGCCTCGCGCGGCCTTGCGGGGTTCTACCCTTGACGTCTCGCCTCCGGTACACTCGGGCAAACCGCCCTGTGATGAAGCGTCATCTGCTCCAGCTCGCGTTGCTGCTTGCCGTGCTCCCTGCCGCAATGATCCGGAGCGCACAGGCCGCCACGCCAACGGCCGGGCTGCCCGGCGACCCGCAGACCACTTACTCGCTGGCCACCGAACGCGACCCCGTCACCTCACTTGACGGGCAATGGCGCTTTCAGCCCGGCGACAACCCGGCGTGGGCCCACCCCGCCTTTGACGATTCACACTGGGCTCTGGTGCAGAGCGCCGGAGACTGGGAGGCAGTGGGGTACCGCAACCTCAGTGGAACGGCCTGGTACCGCTTTCGCTTGACGGTGCCGGCGGGCGACGAAAGCTACAGCCTGTACCTGCCCGTGATTTACACCTCGTACCAGGTCTTTGTGGACGGGCGCCTGTTGCTGACGCAGGGAGCGATGCCGCCGCATGCCCGCGTCTTCCGCTCGCAGCCGCTCCTGCTGGATCTGCCGGACAGCGGGCCACGTACCGATCCGCGCACCATCACCGTGGCTCTCCGGGTGTGGCACGCGCCGGAGTGGAGTCACTACCGGCACGGAGGCATGCAGGGCGTCGCGGAGGTTGGCCGCAGCGATCTGCTCCATGCCATGTTTGACCGGCAACAGCAGGCCCTCCTTTGGCAATACAGCGATGATCTGGATCTGGCTGCCCTGGAGGTGCTTGCCTCCGCTGTGGCCCTGGCCCTGTTTCTTACACGCCGGACGGAGCGCGAGTTTCTTTGGTTCACCCTGCTGGTGTTCTTCCAGGGCTTCGGGCACGCCCTCACCGCCTGGGACCACCTGCATGCCCATGGCGTGCTCTTGATCCACTTCGTGCAAACGCTTTCCGACACCGTTTCCCTTGGAGCCGCCCTGCTCTTCTTCCGTGCCCTGCTGCGTGGCAAATGGAGCAATGCCTTTGTCTTCGCCCTGGCCTGCTGCGGGCTGGGGGCACTGGCGAATCCGCTCACCTGGACCGGCGCGCTCAGCATCGCGCAAGCCAATCTGTTCAGCCTGCTGCTGAACCTGCCGGTCTACGGCTGGATCGTCCTGTTTGTGCGGCAGCAGGTCAAGCGAAAACAGCCGGATGCGCGAACGTTACGCGGTCCCATCACGTTTCTGTACCTCGCCTCGCTGTACACGCAGTTCCTCTGGACGATGCAGACCTTCGGTTTGACGTGGTTCAGCGACTTGAACCTGCGTTGGCATCGGCCGTTCTACTTCACCCTGAACGATGTCGCCGAGGTCATCTTCCTTGTGGCCATGCTGGTGATCCTGCTGCGCCGCTTCACGTTGCGCAGCCGCGAGCAGGACCGCGTGCACTCCGAGATCGAGGCCGCCCGTTCAGTGCAGCAGGTGCTTGTGCCCGAAAGCCTGCCCCGCATCGCGGGCCTGCAGATCAGCACAGCCTACCATCCAGCCCAGGAGCTTGGGGGCGACTTCTTCCAGATTCTCCCCATGCCCTCAGGGGAAACATTGATCGTCATTGGCGATGTTGCCGGCAAGGGGTTACCCGCCGCCTTGCAGGTTTCCCTGGTGGTAGGCACCTTACGCGCCCTGGTCGAGTACACCACGGCTCCGGCAAAGATCCTTGCCGGCCTGAATCATTCGCTGCAAGGCCGGGGACCCGGCTTCACCACGTGCCTTGTGTTGTGCCTTTCGGCGACCCGCACCGTGCTCACCTTTGCCAACGCCGGTCACATCGCTCCGTATGTCAATGGCTTCGAGCTGCGTACCGAAGCAAATCTGCCGCTGGGCCTCGTGCCCGAGGCCGCCTACAGCGAGGTACGCTATTCGCTTAGCTCGGGAGACCACCTTACCGTGCTGACCGATGGCGTGCCAGAGGCCATGCACCAGCGCGAGCTCTTCGGCTTTGAGCGCACCGGCCAACTCAGCCGGCAGCCCGCAACCGAGATCGCCGAGGCGGCCCGTAACTTCGGACAAACCGACGACATCACGGTATTGACGATCGAC
>CAXTRM010000108.1:0-6546 GCA_964246625.1 uncultured Acidobacteriaceae bacterium | reverse complement strand
CGAAAGGTGCGTTGACCATCGACATCGTGGCCATTCCGGCAAGTCACACGGAACAGCTCGAGCCCGCGCTGCAGCCTGCGTAGGCCTTGGCTGCGATCCTTGCGTTCCGGATCGCGCCTTGGACGAAGTCCTTTCTGCACGTGTGATCGTAAGCACCCTGCTTGCCACTCTCCCCTGCCCCGTCGATCCAGGCGGGGACTCAGGCACACACGCGTAGAGTAGAAACATCCTCTCTGCAAGGAGCCTCAGCCTGATGGCTTTGGATCAACTTTCGCGGCGCTTGCGAAGCGCTGCCGCGCTCGCGTCGTCTGCCCTGCTGCATTTCGGCGCCTTTGCCCAGCACCATCCCGCACCGGAGCCCGCCAGGACCACCACCACGACCACGGTGGAGCCCGCCCCGGAGAAGAAGGCTCCCGATGCCCTGCCGCTCGACGCAACGACGGAGGCCTCCGTTGCGCTGGCCTCCGGAAAGACAGTGCCCTATACCGCGGTGGCAGGCATGCTGGCGGTGGGTGCCAAGGACGCCCAGGACGCCATGCTGGGGCTGGATGGCAGGTACCTTCCCGAGGCGGGCATCGATCTTCCCGCAAAGCTCGAAGAGCAGCCGGCCACGGCGCACATCTTCTACACCGCCTACTTTGCCAAGGGCGCTGAGGCCGCCACACGGCCGATTACATTCTTCTACAACGGCGGCCCGGGTTCGGCGACGATGTACCTGCGCATGACCTCGCTTGGACCGGTACGTGTGCAGCTGCCTGACCTGCAGCACCCAGTGGGTGGCCCGTACAGGGTAGGACCCAATCCGTACTCGCTCATCGACGCTTCCGATCTCGTCTTCATCGATGCGCCGGGCACAGGCTACAGCCGCGTGCAGGGCAAGGATGCGATGAAGAGCTTCTACGGCATCGACCAGGATGCTGCCGCTTTTGACCGCTTCATTCGCCGCTTTCTCACGAAGTACAACCGCTGGCAGTCGCCCAAGTATCTCTTCGGCGAGAGCTATGGCACCACGCGCGACGCCGTGCTTGGGGCAACGCTGCAGCAGCACGGGGTGGACCTGAACGGCATTGTCTTTCTTTCCCAGATCCTGAGCTTCGACAACTCGGCCGATGGCTCGGATGGCAATCCTGGCACCGAGAACGGCTTTTTCCTCGCCCTGCCAAGCTTCGCGGCCACCGCATGGTTCCATCACAAGGTGCCCAACCAACCGGCGCAGCTGGAACCATGGATCCACGAGGTGGAACAGTTTGCCATGGGGGACTATGCGAGTGCGTTGCTGCAGGGCGCCGATCTCGACCCGGGCAAAAAGAGTGCCCTTGCGGCCAGGCTGGAAAGCTACACGGGCGTGCCTGCGGCGACGTGGGTCAAGGCCAACCTGCGCATCACAGGCGGCGAGTTCTCAAAGTTTCTGCAAGGGTCCTCGGACATCACGACGGGCCGGCTCGACTCACGCTACCAGGGCCCGGAGATGCAACCGTTTGGCAAGGATGCAGACTACGATCCCTTCACCGAATCTGTAGAAAGCTCCATCCTTGCCGCACAAAATACCTACGCGCACGAGACACTCCACTTCGGCCGCGAGATGACTTACAAGCAAAGCGCGCGCGAACCCGGGTTCAACTGGGACATGCACCACCGCGGGCCAAATGGCGCCGGATGGGATGGCGCTTACGCGAACGTGTCTCCCGATCTTGCATACACCCTGAAGGTCAACCCGCGCATGCATGTGCTGCTGATGGGCGGCTACTTCGATCTTGGAACGCTTTACTTCGGCGCTACCTATGAGATGAAGCATCTGCCCATGCCGGTGGATCTGCAAAAGAACATCGAGTACAAGTTCTTCCCCACGGGTCACATGGTCTATGTCAATGAGCAGGCCCTGCACGATCTCCACGATCGTACGGCTGCGTTTATCCAGGAAAGCGAACGCGGGCAGTGACCGTGCTCAGTCGGAAGCGAAAGCTGGGGCAGACTGCCCGGCTCTCGCTGTTACTTCTGCTTGACAGGAATCATCGGCGCAAGGATGTCGTCGAGGTAGGCTTTTGTTCCCGGCACACGCTCCAGTTGCGGGAATCGCTCCCCGTCGTGGTAGTCGAGCCGGATCACCTTGTAGTAGCCGGTGTTGGCCACAATGAGTTCGATCGCGGGTCCGTTGCCCCTTGCGTCCAGGATGGCCGCGCGTAACAGCGCGGGCTGAAATGCGCGTCCATTCACCGCCACAAGAGTGAAGCCCGGCGCCAGGCCGGCCTTGTACGCGGGACTGTCCACAATCACATCGCCCACCGTGCCGTCGGCCTTTGCTGTGAGACCCAGCGAGAACGAGGCATCGACGCCGTTGTTCTCGGAATCCACAAGCTGTGTCCAATAGTCGGGGCGGTCGGAATACACGAGCTTGTACCCGGAAAGCGCATCCAGACCGGGCGTTTCCGGCGCATGCAGCTGGTTGGCATCTAAGCGCGATCGCAGAAACGCGGCCCAGTCATTTGGTAAAACGGTGTTGAGGCCATTCACCACGTCGTCAAAGGTATACGGCACCACCTTGGGCCCTGTGTTGCCGCCCAGCCCATGAAACAGTGCCACAAAATCGTTGAGGCTCTTTTTCCCATTGGTCTTCTGACGCAGGGTGCAATCGATCTCCAGCCAAAGCAGTTCCCCTTCATCATAGTAGTCGGTGGCCCGGCGCCAGTTATCGTATGGGCCGCCGGCTGAGTACAGCACCTGTGCGACCGTGGCTGTGTCCTGCAGATCGCGCCACTCACGCCCGGGCCGGGCATCGTTGTACTGCGCCCACACGGTGGCAAGCCGGTCGCGGTAGATCGTGTTGTTCCAGATGCCGGAGCGAGCCGCCAGCACGTCACCCAGATACTCGGTCAGGCCTTCATAGACCCACAACAGATCGCCCTTCATCGGCTCCTGGTAGTTGGGCGTTGCCAGCCCTGCTGGTCGCCGGTACTTGCCATTCCAGGAGTGCGTAAACTCGTGCGGCAACAGCAGCCCGCTTGCAATAAAGGCACTGTCATCGATAAAGGTCTTCTCCGGAACGCGATCGTCCGAGCTCTGGTGGTGTTCCAGCCCGAAGTGCGCGACCTGGTCGCTCAACGTAACGAGGAAATGGTAGCTCCCGTAGTGACGCGACTTGTACAGCGCACCGGTCTCACGCACCAGCGTCGAGAACTCTTCGATGTGCTCCTGCGTAAGGGCAATGTCCTCCGGGCCATCGCCCGCGAGATCCAGATAGTGCTTCGGCGTGATTTCGGGAGCAAGTGGGATCTCCTTGAACCATCGCCCGGCGAGCACAGGCGAATCCACCAGCTGTTCAAGCGAAACCGTCTTGAAGCTCTGTTGCCCTGGCGAGCCAGCTGTTGCTTCGAGCGCCGTGCCATCCTTCCAGTCCTTTGGCAAAAGAATGGACGGCGTGATCATCACCTCCGCCGCAGTGGTTCCGCCCGGATATACCAGCAGTTCGTTCCAGCTGAGCAGCGCGAGGCTCGCGCTGGTGGAGGCGCCTGCGGAAAACCCTGAAGCGGCAGAGGTGGCAAGAAAGTCCATCTTGGCCGTCAACGAGGTCGCGCCCGCCGGCACGGTGAGATGGTACGTGTACATGTCCAGCAGGTCGCGCTCCCACTTCACGCGGTCCCCTGTATTTGTGGTCAGGATGAAGCCTGCCTGCTGATCGATCGGCCCTGTGGGCCCGTGTTCCCCTGGAATCCACTTGGGGTATGTCAGGGTCATCGGCCCGGGACTCACCGGCAACACCTCGGTCGCGTGCAGAATCCGTCGCGGGGCATCGGTGAGGTCGACAGACAACGTGATCGGCGAGACAGATGTTTGGGCCTGCGGCGAAGCGCAGCCGCCAACAACGACGAGAGCAAAGGCAGCATACGCTGCGCAACGAACACCAGAGATCAACGACGGACTCCTTGGGACACGGTGTTCCAAGTGTACTGAGTTCGGCACGGACACCGTGCCGCGGTCGGCTAGAATGGCCGCACACGCATGACACTGTACGCAATCGTTCTTGGCATCATCGTGGTGACGCTCTTGGGCGTCTCCCTCGCCCGGCTCGGGAAGGTGAAGACCAAGGCGGACTACCTGGTCGCCGGCCGCAGCCTCGGCGCCTTTGTGCTCGTTTTCACCCTGCTTTCCAGCTGGATCGGCTCGGGCTCGTTGCTAGGTGGCGCGGAAAACGCCTACAAGCATGGCTTTCCTGCGCTATGGCAGGCCGGCGGCGGTTGGATCGGGCTGTTGCTGATCTACTTCATCGCGCCGCGTGCCCGCAAATTTGCGCAGTTCACCATCCCCGACCTTCTTGAGGCCCGCTACAACCAGACGGCACGCGTGTTGGGCGTGCTGGCCGTCCTGTTCACCTATACCGCCATCACCAGCTACCAGTTCATCGGTGGCGGCGACATCCTCCACCTGATCTTCCCCTCGCTCACCAGCGTGCAGGGGCAGTACATCCTGGCAGGCTTTGTGATCCTGTTCACGGCCATCGCCGGCATGAGTTCGGTGGCCTATATGGACGTTTTTATCGGCCTGCTGGCCACCTTCACCATGATCCTGGCCCTGCCGGCACTGGCGCACATGGCCGGCGGGTGGCGCACGGTCCGGGCTACGCTGCCTGCGACGCACTTCCAGCTCCTGGGCGACTTCACGCCCGTCACCGCAGCCGAACTCTTTCTTCCCACCTGTCTGCTCATGCTTGGCAATCAGTCCATGTACCAGAAGTTCTTCTCGGCCAAAAGCGAAAAGGACGCGACACGAGCCGTAAGTGGCTGGATCGTAGGCACGGTGATCCTTGAATCCATCATCGTGGCCATCGCGGTGGTGGGCTCGGCACTGTACCGCTCCGGCGAGGTCGCGCAACGCCCCCGTGAGGTACTAGCCTTTACGGCGCTGCATGCCTTCGGAGGTTTCGGTGCAGCCCACGGAGTCTCTGGTAAGGCCCTGAGCTTTCTTGGCGCGCTGCTGGTGGGGGCCATCTTCGCCAAGGTGGTTTCTACCGCGAACAACTACCTGTTCTCTCCGGCAACCAATCTCATCAACGACGTCTTTGTGCGCTACATCAGGCCAGACGCCCCCAGCGGACAGATCCTTGTGGTGTCGCGTGTGCTGGTGGTGTGCCTGGGCCTTTGGGCGCTGTGGCAGTCGCTGGGCACCACCAGCGTCCTCAAAAAGAGCCTCTACGCCTACACCATTTACTCGGCCGCGCTGACGCCCGTCATCCTCGCGGCCTTTTTCTGGCGCCGTGCCACCGCGGCAGGCGCGGTCCCCTCTATCGCCGCCGGCCCGCTGCTCACGGTAAGCTGGGATGCCCTGGCGCCCCATCTGCCGCCGTGGCTCGCCCAACGCGACCCTATCCTCCCGGCCTTGGTCGTCTCCGTGCTGGCCCTGCTCGTCGTGAGCCTGCTGACCAGGCGTCCCGACGCGGCGCACCTTGCTTCCCTTGGGGCGGCGTAGGCGCGAACGAGACCTTATCGGCTCTGCAACGGTTTAGAGATCGATTCCAGCGACTTCCCTGCGGCCTCCACACCGATCTTCCACTCACAAAATGAGCCGGCAAGCATCAGCGCGGCACCCAGCGCGTAGCCGCCTGATACCGACCAGCGCGACCCCGTGTTGATCAGAAAACCGAACAATAAGGGCGCTCCGGCACCACCCACCAGCGTGCCGATCGCATAAAAGATTGCAATCGCGAAGGCCCGTATTTCCAACGGAAAGATCTCGCTCACCGTAAGGTAGGCGGCGCTTGCCGCGGACGACGCCACAAAGAAGATCATCGTGAACAGCATGCCGATGCCCCGTGGGCCCAATGTCCCCATGCCGAAAGGAATCAGCGTCACCACCAGCAACGCACCCGCAATGCCATACGTCGCCGTGATCATGGGCTTGCGACCAAGTTTTTCAAACAGCCAACCCAACGTGAGCGGCCCAAAAAAGCTGGCGATGGCGAACGGCAGCAGGTGCTTGGGCAGGTCCTTGTCGGCAACGTGGTAGAACCTCTTCACAACCAGGCCATAGCTGAAGAACACCGCATTGAAGAAGAACGCCTGTCCTACCATCAGGACCAGACCGAGCACGGACCGCTGCTTGTTCTCGCCCAACATATTGGCGAAGATGTCGCGCATGGGCGTGTGGTCGCGCACGGTGATCTCGAGCTTTTCCCCTTCCGGCGCGGGCAACGACTCAGGATGCCCCTGTGTCGCACGCATTTCTATGTCGGACACGATCTGGTTGGCCTGATCTTCACGTCCGCGCAACATCAGCCATCGCGGGCTTTCCGGCACAAATAAACGAAGCACCAGCACACCCAGGCCAAGCATGCCCCCGATCCCGAACGCATAACGCCAGCCACGATCCGGGGCTAACCCATGCCCCGCAAGCAGAAACATGGCCACCAGCCCACCCACGGTGGCGCCCACCCAGAAGGTGCCGTTCACGACCAGATCGGTCACGCCGCGCACCTTGCCCGGAATCAGCTCATCCACGGCAGAGTTAATGGCCGCATACTCGCCGCCAATCCCAACGCCTGTAAAGAAACGGAAG
>CAXTRM010000107.1:8436-11182 GCA_964246625.1 uncultured Acidobacteriaceae bacterium | reverse complement strand
CGGACGCGGTCCACGCCGTGGAAGGTTGATCAGGTCGATCGGCCACAGGAGCGGAATGGACCACTCGACGGCATCACGCACAGGGTGTCCCGTGCCGTGAATCCGGCCTTCCTTGTCCACGGGGTACTTCGGCGTGGCGACCACGCGCACGTTGATCGGCACCACGGTGTCAGGCTGCACGACAAGCTTGTCGAACTTCAGCTCCATCCAGCCTTTCCCGACAAAGTGACCTGGGTCCTTGTACTCCTCAAACCGGCCTTCCAGGTAGCTCCCATAGGGGAAGCTCGTACGGCCATACGCCTCCACATGGCTCAGCTGGCAAAGAACCGGATCGCCAATACTTTGCGTCTTGGAGGAGACCTTGGGCTCGGCAATGGTGCATGAGACTACAGAGCCAGCCGGTACCAATTGATCGGCGAAGACCAAGGGTGGCGCGGCAGCAAGCAGGAAGGTGAGGAAAAGTTTGCCCTTCAAGGGTCGTCTCCGGTACATCTCGTGGCCCACGCAGGAGCCGGTTGGAAACTCGCACATGCACGCGGCCCAAGCAGCCCGCCTGCCCGGTGCCTTGTCGGCCAGACCAAAGCACCACATTTTGCCGCCTCCTCTGAGGCTGTTGCACCGTGCCACTGCCAGCAAGCCGCTACAAACAGGTGGCCTCTGACGACGACACGGCGACCGTTGATCGAAACCGGCACAAAAACAGCAGTGCCGGCAGGTGGGTCGGACGAGCCAAAACTTTCTTGGTACCCCGCTGGAACCCGGCCATCATACGAAAGTTGTGGCACTTCCTGTGGAAAACTTCTTCTGCATCCGTAGCGCCCTGTCGTGTGGCCTTCCAGGGCGTACCCCGACCTGAAGCCACGTACACTGGAGGTCATCACATTCCCATGGACAAGCGCTGGACCCGGTCGATCGAGCAAACACACCCCCTGCCTGCTGAGGCGGAGGTGCCTTCGGAGCTGCACATCGGTCCCGTGCGCATCGCGCCCGCGACCGTGCTTGCCCCCATGGCGGGCGTAACCGACACCGTGTTCCGCCGCTTCATTCGCCACGCGAGCCTGTACACGCCGGAGGTCGGCGCCGCTGATGTCGACCTCGAAACGACCAATGAGCAGTCTGGCTGCGGTCTGCTCATGACCGAGTTCACCTCCGCGGATGGTCTGAGCCGCATGCGGGAGACCAAACGCAAACGATACCTCACCTACTACGAGGATGAGCACCCAATCTCCGCACAGATCTTCGGCTCCAATCCCGTGACGCTCGCCGAGTCTGCGCGCATCATCCAGGACGCCGGCTTCGATCTGGTCGACCTCAATCTCGGCTGCCCGGCCAAACGTGTCGTGAAGTGCAATGGCGGCTCCGGCCTCCTGCGCGATCTCCCGCTCATCGCCGAAATCTTCCGGCAGGTCCGCGCCGCTGTGACGATTCCCTTTACGGTCAAGTTCCGGATGGGTTGGGATGACAGCAACATCGTCTGCGTGGACCTTGCCAAACTTGCCGAAGACTCCGGCCTGAGTGCAGTTGCGCTCCACGCCCGGACACGCGAGCAGGGCTACACAGGCGACGCTCGCTGGGAGTGGATCGCGGCCGTAAAGGACGCCGTACGCATCCCCGTCATCGGCAACGGCGATATCCGCACCCCTGAGGACGCCGCTGCCATGGTGGCCGCGACTGGCTGCGATGCGGTCATGATCGGGCGCGCTGCCCCCGCGAATCCCTGGATCTTTCGTCAGATCGCCCAGTACACCGCTTCGCGGGCCGCCACGGGCCTGGGGAGATACCAGCGCGCCAGCGATCTCGATCGCTACCATCTCATTCGGGACTACTTTTCACGGCTGCTGGGCGAAGCCGAAGAGCACCCGTTCGTCCCTGTCACGGACGCCAGCGAGCAGGCCATGCGGGCCCGCCGCGATCACGAGTCAGCGCAGCGAGAAGCGGTCGGCAAGATGAAGCAGTTTGCAAGCTGGTTCACCCATGGCGTTCCGGGCGGCGCACATCTGCGACGGGCCATTTTTGAGGCGAAGCGGGCCGGGGATGTCATGGACGAGGTCGAGCGCTTCTTTGCTTCCCGTGCCGCGGACCAGCTGCCGGACACCACCGGCTCCGAGATCACGGACGACGCGGAACTGGCAACGGCTTCGGCAGCCTTTGGCTAAGCCCTGAAGCCACCACGCCGACCCGCATGCCCCTTGAAGCCGGACTAATGATCCCGGCGCTGACATCCCGGCACTGAGCCACTGATCTGGCTCTTCCAAGCGAGAACCAGTGCCTCGCGTACAACTTCCGCTGAGGACGCGCTGCACGATGGCGCTCCCTAAAGGTACTCGCTCCCATTTACTAAAGTTTGCATCCTACTAGGTACTGTGTGCTAACGCACATTGGCGCCTCTGCAGTTCACGCCTTACCTGTACCGCTGTTGTACTTCCAACCGAGGAGCACCCATCATGCTGCGACCGGCAGACTTCACCAAACCTCACCGCACCATTAATGTAGCGCCTTACCAGATGATCGCGAGCCCGACGGATCTTCCCGAGCGCGGCTCATCCAACGGAGGCGTCTTCCACCGTGGACAGGTGGTCTGGATGCAGGAAGCACCTGCGCCGATCTCCATGCCTCATACCACCATCGGCTTTGTCGACGGGCTTGGACACGTGCTGATCGACCCCCGCATTCTCCGCGACAACGAAGCCGTTCTCCAACTGCAGAACTAGCGTTTTGATCAGGTTCCGCAAAACGTCTGTTGCAC
>CAXTRM010000107.1:0-8426 GCA_964246625.1 uncultured Acidobacteriaceae bacterium | reverse complement strand
GGCTCCACAACAACCCGCAGCCTCGCCTCAAACGGACCGAAGTCCCGGCGGGTCGTTGCGGCACGCAGCGCCTCTTCCACAAGATGGTTGCGCGGAATATAGGCCGGGTTGACGGCTCGCATCGCCTCGGCGCACCCCTGCCCGGACCGCTCTTCACGCTCAAGACGCTGACGCCAGGGCCGAACCCAGCCCTCGTACCCTGCCGGATCGGCAAACATCCGCCTTAATTCCGTATCGGCCTCTACGCCGGCGGCTGCCTCAGAAAGGCGCCGGAAGAACAGCGTGAAGTCGACCTGGTTCGCCGTCAGGCGTTCCAGCAGATCGTAGATCAGGGCACGATCGCCATCTTCTTCCGCAACCAGGCCGATCTTTGCCCGAAACGCCGCCTCATAGGCTGCCTCAAACTGCGTGCCAAAGGTCCCTAACACCTCGTTCGCGGCAGCAACGGCACCCTCCTGGGATCCTTCTTCGCCTTGCAGCAGGGGTAGCAACGCCTCCGCAAGCCGCATCAGGTTCCACGCCATCGCACCGGGCTGGCTGCCATAGGCGTAGCGGCCATTTCGATCGATGGAACTGAACACCGTCTCCGGATCGTAGGCTTCCATGAAGGCACAAGGGCCATAGTCGATCGTTTCCCCGGAGATCGACGTATTGTCAGTGTTCATCACGCCATGGATGAACCCGATGGACATCCACTTCGCGACCAAACGCGCCTGCCGCTCGATCACACCGCCAAGAAAGGCCAGGTACGGCTTGGACGCTGTCTTCACCTCAGGGTAGTGACGATTGATGGCGTAATCGGCCAACGTCCGGACGCCGTCGACGTCTCCCTTGGCGGCAAAGAACTGAAACGTACCGACCCGCAGATGACTCTTCGCGACACGGGCGAAGATGGCTCCGGGCGAGGGCAACTCCCGCTGCACCATCTCACCTGTGGTAATGGCGGCCAGGGCGCGCTGCGTGGGTACGCCGAGAGCTGCCATGGCCTCGCTCACCAGGTATTCCCGCAACACGGGGCCCAGCGCCGCCCGGCCGTCGCCGCCGCGCGAGAAGGGCGTACGCCCCGAGCCCTTGAGCTGGACGTCATACCATTCCCCGTCCTCACCCGTCACCTCCCCCAGAAGGATTGCCCGGCCGTCACCCAGCTGCGGAACGAAGTAGCCAAACTGGTGTCCTGCATAGGCCTGGGCCAGCGGCTCGGCTCCCTCCGGCATCCGCTTGCCCGCAAGCACCGCAACACCTTGCGGGCTGGCCAGCGCTTCGGGATCGAGCCGCAGCTTGCGCGCCAGCTCCGTGTTCAGCTTGACCAGTTGCGGCTCCACGACCGGCGTCGGGAGCACGCGCGCATGGAAGCGATCCGGCAAACGTGCATAGGTGTTCTCAAACGGGAAGGACGGCCCGTTCGTTCCGTCCTGATCCAACGGGGTGCTTCCATCGTGCGTCGCTTCGGCAAGACTCATCCCTGCTTGGATGTCTGGATCCTGCTATCGCTGCATCACCGCCCGCTGGAAGCGGCAGGAGCCGCGGCCGCCCCCGCCCACGTCAGGTAGGGTTGCCAGGTGTTGCTGCCCGGCGGCTGCATGGCGAAGCTTCCTGTCATCGTGCCCGCCTTGAGCGAATACATAAGCCGGAACTTCGGACCTCCGCCGTTGCCGTCTGACAGAAGCACCGCCGTGGTCGGATCGGGCGAGCTGACGCTGTAGTGGATCACATGGCCCTCGTTGTCGAGATAAAGCGCCTTCAGCGGCTGCCCGGGCCCGTCAGCAAAGATGTACAGCAGGTCACCGTGCTCGCAGTCAAAGTCGGCCGTCGCATGGCAGCTTGCCTGACGCGCGTGTCGTGCCAGTACATGTCCGTTCAACTCACGCCGGAACATGTATGTGCCCTCGCTGGTCGCTCCCGATCCTGTTCCGTGCGCGGTCCACGAACCCTCCAGAAAGTGCAGCGCCTCCAAGGGATCTGACCCGGTTGAAGACACACCTTGCCCCACGCCCTGAAGGCAGGACGCTACAAGCAAAGCCAGGGTAAGAAAGCAGAGATGTTTCAGCATGGTTGCACAGTACCACTAGCATGGGTATATGAACCCGCGCCTTCTCGTTGCCGCACTGCTTTTCAGCTTTGCCGTGCCCCTCGCCGCCTCTGCCCAGGGCCGCGATGCCCAGAGTACCCCGGCGCCCGGCACCCTGCCGGCACCCGCAAACACCCCGAAGCAGCCGGAAGAACCGAAAACATTGCCGGAGCACCTGCCCGCCGACAAGTCGGTTCCACAAATCATCACGGTGAATGGCAAGACAATCCACTACACCGCCACCGTGGGCACGATCGCCCTGAAGGCCCGCGACGGCAAGACGACCGGCGAGGTCGTGTATACGGCCTATACCGTCGACCCACCAAAGGGCCAGGCTGCTACCCGTCCTGTCACCTTCGCCTTCAATGGCGGTCCGGGCGCCAGCAGCACCTATCTGAACTTTGGCGCGATCGGCCCCAAGCACATCGCGTTTGCCAATGCCGGCGACTCGGCCTCTGATACGGCACTGGCGACAGACAACCCCGGCACCTGGCTTGACTTCACCGATCTGGTCTTTTTGGACCCGATCGGTACCGGCTTTTCCCGCTCCCTTGTGGATGAGAATGAGACCAAAAAGCTCTTCTACGCCCCCACTCCCGATGTGGAATACCTGTCGCTGGTGATCTACAAATGGCTAGTGAAGAACGATCGGATGCTCGCCAAAAAGTACCTTATCGGGGAAAGCTACGGCGGGTACCGCGGCCCACGCATGACGCACTATCTGCAAACCCAGCTCGGCGTCGGTGTGAATGGCCTCTTCCTGGTCAGCCCCTACCTCAACCCGGACTTCGGTCCATCCAGCCTGAGCCCTGTCGAGTGGATGACCACGCTCCCTTCCATCACCGCCGCCCATCTTGAGGCGCAGGGCAAGCTCACGCCGGACGCCATGAAGGACGTCATCGCTTACACCGAAGGGCCCTACGCCTCGGCACTGATTCAGGGCCCACAGAACCAGCCCGCCACAGACGCCATGGTGCAGCATGTCACCGAAATGACCGGTCTCGATCCCAAGTTCGTGCGCTACTCCGGTGGACGCCTGGAGATCGGTGCCTATCTGCGCGAGGTGCATCGCGAACAAGGGGAGATCGGCTCGGTGTACGACTCAAACGTCACCGGCGCCGACCCGTTTCCCTATGCGTACTACAGTGAATCGAGCGATCCGATCCTTGAGTCCATCGTCGCCCCGACCACCACAGCCGCCGTCGACTTCATCACCCGCACCGTGGGCTGGAAGGTCGACTCCCGGTACTACGCCCTGTCCTACGAGGTGAACCAGGACTGGGATCGGCGAGGCAACGAGGATCTGCGCCGCGGTGCGGTGCCGGACCTCCGCGAGGCCATTGCGGCCGACCCCAGGATGAACGTCGTCATCTTTCACGGCTGGAACGATCTTTCCTGCCCCTTCATGGGATCGGTGCTCACCCAGAACCAACTGCCCGCCACGCTGGCCAAGCAGCTTACCGTCTCCGCGCACTAAGCCCTACCGGCACCGGGCCAGCTTGCTTCCGCAGCCATACAGAAAAGACCGCCAGCCTGATGGCTGGCGCCCTTTCGTCTTGCTTCGGGTCTTATGTCGTCCTACGCGAAGCCGCCAGGCTGCGTGTCCAGGTTTGCCGCGGTCGCGGGAGCAGAACTCGCCACGGTCGAGAAGGCCCCGTTCACGCCGTTCGGGAAGAAACCGCCGCGGGTGCGGTTCTCGCCGCCATAGGCCAGGTTCAGCACCTGTGCCACGGTGCGCAGCGCCGGCAGGCCGTTCGCAGTGTTCACCGGCAGGTACTGGTTCTGCGGCCCGGTCCGGGGCGGCACCAGGTCCGCGCCGTCCAGCTTAGGCGAAGCGATGCTGAGCTTGGCTACCTGCGTGTTCAGCGATCCCGTGTGCAGGGCCTCCACCGCAAGGATGCGGGCAGCGGTCTGGATCACGATGGGGGTCGTCAGCAGGTGCGCCGCGCCGGCATACGCCGAGACGCCGATGGTCTCAAAGATATGCGCCAGCTCCACGAAGTCCTTCTCGGTGTCGAAGCCAAAGCCCAGCGCCGTCAGATTGATGTCGGGCTTGGCGATGGCATTGCGTCCCAAAAAGCTCTGCAGCAGAACCACATGGGCGCGCTCGTCAGTGCCGATCTCCGCCGTGATCTCCTTGCTGAAGATCTGATCGTCGGTGAAGTTCACCATCTTGCCGCCGGTCGTGGTGCCACCGTCGCGGTTGCTGCGACCGTTGGCGACGCCGGACACCTTGATGCCCATCTGCTCGATGCCATACCCATACTGCCCATAGGTATAAAACTCCGCTTCCAGGAACTCGAGGTTCAGCGCGAAGTTGAGGACGTCGATCTCAACCGAACTCTGGGCCTCTGACGGCAAAGCGCCCACCGTCATCGCGCCCACGGCGGCCGATGCGACACCCAGCACCTTCAGAAACTTACGGCGATTGGGCGACGCTTGTACGACTTCTTGAATCATGCTCTCAGACATGTGCTCTCCTTACATCTGCTCTGCCCTTGATCGAAGGGACGGTCAACGTTATGCAATCGGGCAAAGTCGTGGCACCAGGGCAGGCGCTTCGCATGCAACGGCAGCGGGCGTGGGGCTCGGGGCGGCAACAATGCCTGCGTGACTCTTCCGCATTCCCAAATAGCAGGCCGCCAGGGACGGCGTTCTGTGTCGGGCTTCAGAAAAGGTCACAGCTTCTCCGGATTTGCGCTTCTTGTACCGGAGGGCAGACGAAACAGAACCACAGTGCCACACGACTCTCAAAACTGCGAGCGCCCGGAGCGTACCGGGCACCCTAGACGGTGCCCTGATCACTCAAATGTAAGGTCGCACCGAAGCAGATGCTATCCTGCGCTTCTGAGTAGTCCTTTGTACACAAATGTCGCCTACAGCCATCATGGCAGCTGCTATACCGCGCCAACATCTCCGCCGCTCGACTCCGACTCCGCTCCTGTCCACGCCTTGCAACGCTGGAGCGTCAACACGTCGCAGCAGAGCAAGTACCTGCCCGGCAACCGCAGGCAGGGGATCCATAAAGTAGACCGCAAAAGGGAGCGGCGACCCACATGGTCACCGCCTCCTTTGCTGCTTTCGCCCTGTCGGGTCGTTCTAGTGAATATCGAACTGCTCCGGATGCAGGCTCGGATCGGACTTCACCAGGATGGTCTTGCCGGCGATCTCTTCCATCTCCTGCAGCCACTTCGCGTTGTTTCCCTTGAGTTGCTTGACGACCTCCGGGTTGACCCGCAGCATCACGTCGCCCTTGTCTAGCTGCTTGTGCATCTTGCGCAGCTCGATATAGATCTCGTTGCACACCGTCACCGGCGACTTCACCATGCCCGTACCCGCGCAGATGCCGCAGGTGGTCGACAAGGTCCGCTCCAGGCTCTGCTTCACACGCTTGCGCGTAATCGCGACCAGGCCGAAATCGTTGAACTGCAGCACCTTGGACGGCGCCCGGTCCTTCTTGAGCTCCTCTTCCAGCGCAAGCAAGACCTTCTGCCGGTTCTTTCGGTCGTCCATGTCGATGAAGTCGATCACAATGATGCCACCCAGATCGCGCAACCGGATCTGCCGCACAATCTCCGGGATGGCATCGAGGTTCGTCTTCACGATCGTGTCCTCAAGCCGCGCCGTCTTGCCGACATACTTGCCCGTGTTGATGTCGATGGCCACCAGGGCCTCCGTCTGGTTGATCACAATCGACCCACCCGACTTCAGCCACACCTTCGAGCGCAGCGCCTTGTTGATCTCCTCGGAGATGCCGAACTGATCGAACAGCGGCGTGTCCTTGGTGTACAGCTTCACGCGCCGCATCAGGCTTGGCTCGAAGCGCTGCAGGAACCGCAGCACGCGCTCGTACTCGGCCTCGGAGTCGCACCAGATCGCCGAAAAGTTCTCGCTCACCTGGTCGCGCAGCACGCGCTCCACCAGATTCAGGTCGTGATAGATCAAGGCCGGCGACTTCGACCCTTCGGACCGCGATTTGATATCCGACCACAGGTTCAGCAGGAAGCGCAGGTCGCTGCGCAGTTCGTCTTCGCTGGCGCCCAGGGCCGCGGTGCGCACAATGAAGCCGCCCGCCGCCTCGCCCTTTTCACTCAGCAGGATCTCTTTCAAACGCCGCCGCTCGCCGTCGGACTCAATCTTGCGGCTCACGCCCACGTGGTTCACCGTCGGCATAAACACCAGGAAGCGCCCCGGCAGCGCGATGTGCGAAGTGATGCGCGCACCCTTCTTCGCAATCGGCTCCTTCGCGATTTGGACCAGCACCTCCTGCCCCGGCTTCAGCAGATCGCTGATCGCCGGCAGGTTGGTGGTCTGCATGGAGTGGCGGCCCTGACGCCCGCCGCCCCGGGAGTTCGCCATACCGCGCCGATCCCGCCCGCCACGATCGCGTCCACCGCGGTCGCCTCCGCGCCGCGGCTCGCGGCGCCCTTCATCGGTGCGACGTGCCGGGGCCTCTTCGGTGAACTCCGGAAACTCGCCCATGCTCGCCGCCGCAGGCTTCTCCCCTTCTTCTTCGAAAAGGGCCTCTTCCGGCTTGAGGATCTCGTCTTCTTCGCTTTCGGCGATGTCACTTGATCCGATCTCGCCCGCCTCGTCGAGCTCGTCCTCTTCCATCTCCTCTTCGTCGATGTCGAACTCCGCGCCCTCTTCGTCCAGCCCGCCTGCCGCAGCCGAGGTCATTTGGTCCAGGACGCGATCGCGAGCCAGCGAACCGATCTCGGCCCCTGCCTCAAAGGTCTCCTCTTCGGTGTCGTCTCCGTAGCTCGCCGCCACATCCAGCACCTCGGCGTCGTCCTCGTCCAGGAACTCTTCCTCGAGTTGGCCATCGCCGGGAGCAAACGAGGGAATCGCCCCTTCGGACACGTCCTGGGGCGCACTGGCCTCGGCCGGTTGTGCCAAAGGTGACTCCCCCAGCAACTCGCTCGCGCGTTCGGAAAGCACTGCCGTCTCGTGCTCAATCGGGTTGGTCGGATCTTCACTGGAAGCGGGGACTGCGATCTCGGCCGGCAGCTCGGACATCATCTCGCCATCCGAGATCGTGGTGTACTGGTGTTCGGTTCCGGCGTAGTCCGCCTGCACCTCGGGGTCGCCCTCTTCGACATCCTCGTCGTCGGTCGCCCCACTCTGACGAAACTCGCTCGTCCCCGCGGGATCGACGCGGTACGACGCCGAAGCGTCCTCCCCCGGCTCATACTCCTGTGTCTCCTCTTCAAGCTCTTCGCCCGCATGGGTCGGCTCCAGCGCGAGCCCGGCGTGCATGGCTTCCACCGCGTCCAGCAAGGCAGCCGACGGTTGGCTGCTCTGCACAACGTCGGTCTCCGGCTCGTAGATACCCTCGTCGGCGACCGTCGCCTCTGCTTCACGGACGGCTTCAAACGCCTCCATCTCGAAGGCAGGCACGTCGTCTGACGTACCCGTAGCTGCCATCAGGCTTTCGTCCAACGGCCGGGCAGTCGCCTCCATCTCGTGCTGCGAACTGATGCCTGGCTGCACGGCCTCCATGGGATGGAGCTCTTCGTGCAACACCGCACCGGAGCGGAACGAGCTTGGCGTCTCTTCCTCGACGGCCATAAGGCTCTCCTGCGTCTCGCTCTGGGCGGCAGGACGAACCGCTGGCTCGTCGCGGCCCGGGCGTCCACGGCGCCGGTCGCGATCGCGACGGCGGCTTGCCCCCCGGCCACTTGCGTCTTCGGTGTCCTCACCTGCGCTTCTTGCCTCTGCCGGAGCCGTCTCCTCAGCCTCCGGTGTGCGCCGGCGCGACAGGGACTCGCCGGGAAGTGTCAGGCCGCCATCCCAGGCGGCACGGGAAAGGTCGATCTCTGTGGAAGGCCGTGCCACAAGGTAGTTCGGCTTCGCTTTAGCAGCAACCGTGGCCTCAGCCTGCGGGGACGCCGCGTCGTCTCCTCGCCGGTAGCGCGCTAACGACTCTCCCGGCAGGATCAGCGGTTCGGAGGCACCTGCCGGCTCCGGGCCTCCAGCCTGCTGGCTCTCACCGCCCCGGTCCTGCCGGCGCTCACGATCACCCGCACGGTTGCGGTCCCGGCCGCCACGCTCACGGCCGCCACGGTCTCGGCCGCGGTCGTCCCGCCCCCGATCCCGTCCACCCCAGTCCCCACGCTGTGGTTCGTACGAGCTGCTTTCCGGCTCGGCCTGCCCATATAGGGCTTGCAGGGGTTCGGAACCAGCGTCCTCGGGCTCGGGTAACCCGGCCTCTTCCGCTTCGGGCGCCTCCGGTGCCTCGGCACCTTGCACCGCCGGTCCGCGAGCCTCGCCTCCCCGCCCCGTCCGCCGCCGGCCGCCCCGTCCCCGCCAGCGACGGCTACCTTCACCGGTCTCCTCACCCTCCCCCCTCGCCACC
>CAXTRM010000106.1:0-11183 GCA_964246625.1 uncultured Acidobacteriaceae bacterium | reverse complement strand
TGGACGACCCGCACCTCGAGCACATCGCCCGGTTCTGCCTCGGCCACCGCTACCGGCCCGGTCAGGATGTGCCCGCCCGGCCCTCTCTGATCCTGCGGTACCCCGTCATAGAGCTTGCCCAACCAGTCCGGGATCTCCGCCTGCTTAACGCCCGCCTTGAGCAGCCGGTCCGGCGGCCCGCAGGTGGAGGCGGTCTGCATGACGACCGTGTCGCCCGTGTGCACCGTCAGCACCGGCTTGGCATGCGCTGAGTAGAAGCCCCAGGCGACGGTCGAGGGCGTGGCCAGGAGGGTCTTGGTCTCCTGAGCCGGCGTTTGGGCGGGAGCCGCTGAGGAAAACAGGGACGCGGCGGCCAGGAGGCCGGATACGTGCTGGCCTGCGCGCCACGCTGCTAAAACCGTGTTCAAAGTCGCGTTTGAGGCCTCAAAACACGACAGAAAAGTTCCCTGATGACCTCCGAAATGCCCGTCTCGACCCTGCCGGTCCACGCCCTCTTCGCCCCCTCCCAACGCGTTCACTTCATCGGCATCGGCGGCATCGGCATGAGCGGGATCGCCGAGATTCTCCTCACCATGGGCTACCCGGTTTCAGGCTCCGACCTCCGTACCAGCCCTGTCACGGATCGGCTAAGTGGCTTAGGTGCAATGATTTACGTGGGCCACGCCGCGGCCAACGCGGCGGCCACGGACGTGGTGGTCACAAGCTCCGCGGTGGCGCGCGACAACCCCGAGGTCCTGGAAGCGCGAAGCCGCAAGATCCCCGTCATTCCCCGTGCCGAGATGCTCGCCGAGCTCATGCGCCTCAAGTACGGCATCGCCGTCGCCGGCATGCATGGTAAAACGACCACAACCTCAATGATTGCAGCAGTTCTGGCCGGTGGCGCGCTCGATCCGACGGTGGTGGTCGGCGGCCGCGTCGATGCGATGGGATCGAACGCGCGGCTGGGCAAGTCGCACTACCTGGTGGCGGAAGCCGACGAGAGCGACCGCAGCTTTCTGAAGTTAAGTCCAGTCTTATCAGTAGTTACGAATCTCGACCGCGAGCACATGGACGCGTACCGCGACATGCGTGATGTGGAAGACGCTTTTGTGCAGTTCATGGACGAGGTCCCTTTCTACGGCGCCGTCACGGCCTGTGTCGATAACCCGGCACTGCGTGCCGTTCTGCCGCGCGTCACGCCGCGTGTGTACACCTATGGCGAAGCGCCCGAAGCCGACTTCCGGCTCCGGATGCTGCCCGCGGCACCGGGCTGCCATGCGACGTTTGAGGTCAGTACCCGCGGCGTGGTGCTGGGGCCGTTTCCATTGCGGGTCCCGGGACGGCACAACGTCCTGAACGCGACAGCCGCCGTGGCCATCGGTGTCCAGCTGGGCTTGAGCCCGGAGGCCATCTCGCAGGGTTTGGACACGTTCCGTGGGGTGGACCGGCGATTTCAGCGGAAGGGAACTGCGGGCGGGGTCACGGTGATCGACGACTACGGCCACCATCCCACAGAGATCCGGGCCACGCTGCAGGCGGCGCGGGAGTGCGGCTACGGCCGCGTGCTGGTGCTCTTCCAGCCTCACCGCTATACCCGTACCCGGGACCTGATGGAAGAGTTTGCGACAGCCTTTGCCGATGCGGATGCCGTGCAGGTGCTGGACATCTATGCCGCGAGCGAGGCGCCCATTGAGGGCATCTCGGGCGGTGCCCTGGCCGAGCGCGTTCGCAAGGCAGGGGGTGGGAAGGTGGCCTATGCACCTTCGGTTGCCGAGGCGATCGAGTGCCTGACCCGCGAGGCACGCAGGGGGGACATGATTTTGACCCTGGGGGCTGGCAACGTGTCCCAAGCAGGCCCGCTTGTATTGGAGCGTCTTGAAACCCAGGGGCGAGGGGCCGAGGTCAGGGTCTAAACGGGAGCGTTGATGGCACCGGCGCGCGACCCCAGGGCGGTACGCCACGAAACTGTTATGGCGAAAGGGCGGGAGCGGCAAGCTATAGTGTCCTCAGGCGATTTTCCGTGGCCTTGCTCAGGCCCGCGGCGATGAAGTTGGTGTACAAACGGAATTCAGCAGCGACGGCCTCGGCAACGGCTTTAGCCGAGCCGGAGGAGGCGTACGCTTCTTCGCCGGTCCCCCCGGAGCCGTCCCCTGCACCCGCGGGTGCGCTTCATCGCGTGTATCCCAAGGGCCAGCCGGCAGCGGAGCCCCCAGCCGAGGAGGAGTACATCCCCCAGCGGGGCTCGTATGGCATGCGTTTGCGGGGTGGCATTCCGCGGAGCCTGGCGGGACGCATCCTGCTGGGCAGCGGCGCCATGATTGTTTTGGGGGCACTTACCCTCACGGTGGCGGAGATACGACGATTTCTGCTGCACGATCCACGCTTCTCGATTACGTCCTCGACCGAAATCGCCGTGGAGGGCAACGAACACCTGTCGCGCGGCGACGTGCTGGGGGTCTTCGGTTCAGATCTCCAGCGGAACATCTTCAAGGTGCCGCTTGCCGAGCGCCGGGCCGACCTGGAGCGTTTGCCGTGGGTCGCCCATGCCACCGTGGAGCGGCTGTTGCCCAACCAGCTGCGGGTTCACCTGACCGAGCGCACGCCGATCGCATTTGTGCGACAGGGGTCCCACATCGGCCTGGTGGATGCGGAGGGGGTGTTGCTGGATATGCCGCCTGAGTCCGCAGGCGACCCGCACTATTCGTTTCCTGTGCTCACCGGCCTGGCGCCGGACGACACACCCGAGTTGCGCACATCGCGGATGGACGTGTATCGGCACTTCATGGGAGACCTGGACAGCGGCGGGCAGCACCGAACACAGGCGCTGAGCGAGGTAGACGTTACCAATCCGGAGGACGTCAAGGCCCTGGTGACCCTGGGCGGGGCGGACATCCTGGTGCACTTCGGCGACGAGGACTTTCTGAAGCGGTTCAACGCGTACCAGCAGCACCTGCCGGAGTGGCACACGCAGTACCCCAAGCTGGCCTCGGCCGATATGCGCTACGAGCGCCAGGTTGTGTTGGAGATGCAGGGCGGCGTAACGCCGTTGGCCCCGGAGAACACCCTCGGTGGAGACGCGGCCAGCCGGCTGCCGGCGGCACAGCCCGCCGGTCACAAGCCCGTGGCCGTTTCGGTGAAGCACGCGGGCGCCGGGAGCGCGGCGGCCAACGAGCGTCTGTTCCATGCATGGGCCGCGCGCAGGGCAGCACAGGCAAGAGCGGCGGGAAGGCGGTAACGGCATGAATGGCAAAGATGACAACCTGATCACCGTGCTGGATGCGGGGAGCTCCAAGAGTGCCGTGCTGGTTGCCGAGGTGGGTGAGGGCATACGCTATCGCGGCCACGGGATCGAGGTGTCCAAGGGCATGCGACGGGGTATGATCGCCGACCTCGCTCCGGCGGCCGAGGTGATCGACAAGGCGGCTCTGGCGGCAGAGCGGGCAACCAAGGCACCCATTGAGAACGCGGTGGTGGGCATTGGCGGGCCACACATCAAGGGCATGAACTCGCAGGGCGGCATCTCCATGGGGAGCCGGATGAAGGAGATCACGCGCGAAGATGTACGGTCTGCCATCGACCGCGCACGTTCGGTGGGGCTGGCACCGGACCGCGAGGTGCTGCATCTGCTGCCCCAGCAGTTCATCCTGGACGACCAGGGCGGGATCCACGACCCGGTCGGCATGGTGGGCAACCGGTTAGAGGTGAACCTGCACCTGTCGACCTGTTCGGGTTCGGCGGCGCAGAGTGTGGTGACGTGCGCGAACAAGGCGGGGCTCGAGGTGGTGGACACGGTTTTCGAAGGCATTGCCTCGGCAGAGGCGGTGCTGCACCCTGACGAGCGGGAGCTGGGAGTTTGCCTGGCGGATATCGGCGCCAGCTCGACCGAGATCGTTGTGTATTTCGAGAGCGCCGTGGCACATACCGCGGTGTTGCCGATCGGCGGCGACCACTTCACCAACGATCTCGCGGTGGGGCTCCATGTAAGTGTGGAGGAGGCCGAGATGTTGAAGCGGCAGTATGGGCATTGCGTGGTGACCGCGGTGCCGCAGTTGAACGAGATCGAGATCGGCGGAGACCTTTCCGTGGGCGGACAGGGGCCGCGGATGGTGCGGCAGCGATTCCTTGCCGAGGTGCTGGAGCCGCGCGCCCGCGAGCTGCTGACCATGCTGCGGGACAATCTGCGCAGCGGCGGGGTGCTGGAAGCCATGGGCACCGGTTGCGTCTTTACAGGCGGGGGTGCGCTGCTGCCCGGGTTGCTGGACCATGCGGAAAGCCTCCTGCGGGTGCCTGCGCGTATCGGGTACCCGGTGCCGTTGCCGGGCATGCCGCAGGAGCTGGCCAGGCCGGAGTTTTCCACGTTGATCGGCATGCTGCTGTACACGCACCGAACCCAGATCCGGAAGGCGAGTGAGGAACAGGGCCTGATGCAAAAGATCCACGGGCTGTTCAAGGGCAGTTTTTAGGACCCGAGTGGTTTAGGAGGCGCTGCCGGAATGACCTGGGCCATCTGCGCTTCGGAGAGGCCCGGCAGGTCGACGGTTCGCGTTCGACCGGGGTACGTGAGAGTGAGAGGCGGGCTCAGATGCAATCGGGTCCGCATCGCGAGGAGCGGCCCAAGCCGTGCATGAGACAGCCGCGATGTGGACTTCGCCAGAAGCCATCAAGACCGGGAACAGGGCGGTAAAAGGCGCGAAGGTTTTCTGGTTCC
The DNA here is from genome assembly GCA_964246625.1 of uncultured Acidobacteriaceae bacterium. Taxonomy (GTDB): domain Bacteria; phylum Acidobacteriota; class Terriglobia; order Terriglobales; family Acidobacteriaceae; genus Granulicella. Next base: position 6,496 of record CAXTRM010000106.1, on the reverse strand, counting down.
AATGGATGGGCGCAGCTGTTGCGCTCTGGCTCGTGATAGCCGTTGCGATGGGCGTTTGGGCGAGCCGGCGCTGGCCCCTGGTGAACGATGCGGCCCTGATTCACTACATCAGCTTCATGATGGATGGAGGCCGCGCACCCTACCGCCAACTGATCGAGATGGACCTGCCGGGAACGTTTTTGCTGGACTGGTCGGTGGTCCACCTCCTTGGTCCCGGGCCCGTGGCCTGGCGCGTCTTCGATGCGTTCGTGATGCTGTGTGCAAGTGCCGCGATGGTGGCCATCGCGCGCCCGGAGCGCTGGATCGCAGGCGTTCTGGGCAGCGGGACGTTTTGGCTGTTGCACCTGCGGGACGGCATAGGGCAGGCAGGGCAACGGGATCTAGTGGAAGCGGCCCTGCTGCTCGGCATGGTCGCCTTTGTGTTCCACGGGATTCGCAGGGGGCGAGCTTGGCCCTTGCTCCCGGCGGGGCTTTGCGCCGGGGCGGCGGCGACCATTAAGCCCGATGCACTGGTATGCGCCGTTCTGGTCTTTGCCCTTTTGCCGCAACGAGGGAGGTGGGGAGGGCGGTCGCCTGGCGCGCCCGCACTGGCCGCCGCCACAGGTCTTTTGCTTCCCTTCGCTGCCGTGGGTTTTTCTCTTTGGCGTGAGCACGCCGTGGCTGCCTTTTGGCATACCGCCACCGAGATTATTCCCTATTACGCGTCGCTGGGCCGCCTGCCGCTCCCCGCACTGCTGCGGAACTGGATGCCGGCCCCGCTGCGGCTGCTGGCCGTGGTCACGATAGCGCTTGCTGTTGCGGCCCGGAGACGATGGCGATGGGAGCAGACGGTGCTGGCGGCGGGCGTGTTGTGGGGTTTGGGTTCCTTTTTGCTTCAAGGGAAGGGCTTTCCCTATCAGCGCTACCCGACGATGGCCTTTCTGGTGTTGCTAGCCAGCCTGGTGTGTGCGGAAGCGCTTGGCGCTCCCGGGTGGCGACGCGTTCTGGCAGCTGCCACGGTGGGCTTCATGGCCTTTGTCCTGGCGCCCTTGAGCCTTGCCCGCACCGTGCATGCCGAGTGGAACAGCGCCCTGCTCGTGTCGCTGCAGAGCGACCTGGGTCAGCTCGGCGGTGCCGGGCTGGACGGCTCCATTCAATGTATCGACTCGATTGTGGGGTGCAATACCGTTCTGTTGCGGTTAGGCCTTCATCAGCAGACCGGCCTGGTGACCGACTTTCTGGTCTTTGGGCCTGACACGGTGCCCGCCGTCCAGCGCACCCGCGCGGTTTTCTGGAAGGAGATGGGTACCCGTTTGCCCCGAGTACTCGTGGTGACGGGAGCCCTGCATCCGCGCGCGTCCGACGAGGTGGCCTTTGACAAGCTGGCCATGTGGCCTGCCTTTGCGCACCTGCTCGCTTCGCGCTACGACCTGGTGACCGAGCGGTCATTTGCCCCGGGGGCGAGCGGACCGCTGGCGTACCGGATCTACCGTCTGCGCCCGGCCGGCGCGGGCGGCTACCCGGGCCGTTGAGGTTCCGGCGAAGGTGAAGGGGCTCGTGGAGCCCCGGAGACCTGTGAGCAAGCGGGGGCTGCGGGCGGCGGCGGGCCTCCCGTGGTGGGAGCGGCGTTTTCTGCAGAGCGGTTGCTGGAAGTTGCTCCCGGTCCACGGTCCGGCACCGTCTCACAGGTAGAATGAAGCTCATGTTGTTTCGCAAGATTTTGCCTGCCTTTGCCGCATTTGCGGTGCTCTCGTGCCCGGTTCTTCCTGCCCAGATCGGAGTTTTCGGGACGGTGACGGGGGAGCGGATTGGCAGTGTGGCCTGTGCCCAGAGCGTGGGCAACGGTGTGGGGACCTGTACCAACGGCTCCACGACCGACAAGCCCTACGGGGCCAGCTTTGGCGGCTACTATGATTTTCGCTCGCTCGGCCCGGTGCGGTATGGTGTGGCGGTGCGAGGGGGCGTGTTGAACACCAACAAGGACCCCGGGGCCAACATCTCGAGCACTGATCTGATCCGCGAATATGCGGTGCTGGGCGGGGTGCATGCGAGTACCCAAACGCCGATCCACTGGTTGCACCCGTTTGGCGAGGTGCTGGTGGGGTACTCAAAGTTCGGACCGGTGTATGACTACAGCAATTACACCAAGGTGCAGGCGACGGTGGGAGCAGATATTCAGATTGCCCCGTTTGTGGACATCCGGGCCATCGAACTGGGAGCCGGTGGGCTTTTCGGCACGAGCACGCATGGCACGCAGTCGATCGGTGCAGGCCTTGTATTTCACAGCCCACGGTAGCGGTGGAGGGGTTGGTGAGGACTTCTGTGGCAACGATTTGGCGTGAAGCACCCACGTTGAACCCAACTAGGTACAGCGTATGGGCGCTTTCAGGCGAACCGCTGTGCGTGTGAGGTAACTTCATGCAGAATCAGAGCGGAAGCATCCCCTTCGCATCTCCTCAGGAGTCCGCCCCTATGTCGCATCCGGCCGACGACGCCCTTCGCATCCACTACCACGATGAAACGCAACGCAGCGCCCGTATCAAGGTCATTGGTGTCGGTGGTGGCGGCAACAACGCCGTCAACCGCATGATTGCGGCCAAGGTGGAGGGCGTGGAGTTTATTGCGGCCAACACGGACGCACAGGCGCTGGAGTCCAGCAACGCGCCGGTGAAGCTGCAGCTGGGCGTGAAGTTGACCGCGGGCCTGGGTGCCGGGGCTAACCCGGACATTGGCCGGCGGGCGGCGCTCGAGGACTCGGACAAGATCATCGAGGCGCTGGAAGGCGCGGACATGGTGTTTGTGACGGCGGGGCTGGGCGGAGGCACGGGCACGGGCGCGGCCCCGGTGATCGCGTCGCTGGCGAGCGAAATGGGCGCCCTGACGGTGGCGGTCGTAACACGTCCGTTCGGTTTCGAGGGCAAAAGGCGCATGATGCAGGCCGAACGGGGTATGCAGGAGCTACTCGAATCGGTCGATACTTTGATCGTGATCCCGAATGAGAAGCTGTTGGCTGTGGCCAAGGATGCAGGCTTTTTCGAGAGCTTTCGCATCGCCGACGACGTATTGCGGCAGGGCGTGCAGGGGATCTCGGACATTATTACGATTCCGGGCATCATTAACCGTGATTTCGCGGACGTGAAGACGACCATGGCGGGCATGGGGTACTCGGTGATGGGTACGGCGGTGCGCGCGGGATCGGATCGGGCAAAGGATGCCGCGCTGGCGGCGATGGCGTCCCCGCTGCTGGAGTCGGGCGCCATCGATGGAGCACGGGGTGTGCTGATCAACATCACGGGTTCGAGCTCGCTGAAGCTGAACGAGGTAAACGAGGCCTCGACGATTATCCAGAACGCGGCGCACGAGGACGCCAACATCATCTTTGGCGCCGTGCTCGATGAGGCGATGGGGGATGATGTCAAGATCACGGTGATTGCGACAGGGTTCCGGGAGGCGCAACCTCAGCGACGGGAGCGCATGCTGGGCGGGGTGGCGCCGTTTGAGGCGGAACCAGCCGTGGCAGGCAGCTTCAACCCGCGCATCAGCCCGCGGGTGCCGGCGGCGCCGTTTGCGAGCGAGGTAGCAGGGACGGGAGCCGGCGAAGGCCTGACGGCACGAGCCGGGACTGAGCCGATGCAGAAGCCGGGCGGCGGAGAAAATCCGATCCCGGTGGTGCGCGCCAGCGGGGCGGTGGGGGATCGCATTGAACTGGCGACCGACCGGGATGAGATCGTGGCGCCTGCAGGAAGGGGCACGATGGAATCCAGGGAAGTTAGGGAGCCCAGGGAGGACAGGCCTGCTGCGGCACCTGGACCGTACCACCCGGCGGCAACGCGGGAGACCAATCCCGAGCTCGTGCCGGTACCCGCGTCCGTGTTCGATGATGAGTTCTTCAAGAAGGGCAACGACGAGCTGCGGGCCGCCACGGAGAGGACATGGGCCCAGGAAAGGTCGCAGGCAACGGAGAAGGCGCCCGAAGCCCCTGCCGCGCCACCTCGGGCGGAGATACGGGTTCCCACCTTTGCGGGCTTTGCCGGGGAAAACTCCGCACCGACGGTGGAGTCCGATGAGCTTGATATCCCGGCGTTTCTGCGCCGTAACCATTAGGGCCTTGAGTGTGTTGACGCTGCGTTCCGCCATCTCCGCGTTTCTTCTTTGCTGCGCTGCCGCCACGCACGCGTCGGTGCATCACAGGGTCGCGCCTCACGGGGCGCATGCCACGGTTGCCCGTGCGAGCCGGATAGGCGGACGGCGAGGCCGCCGGATGCTGGTGCACCCTGTGCACAGCTATGGCGAACGCTTTTACGCCTCAAGCTTTATCGAAGATCCGACGCTGCAAACCTCGGGCGACAGGTCGGCCGGAGAGGATCCGGTCGTGCGAGCGGCGGCGATCCAGGCGCTGGGCAACATGAACGGCACCGTGCTGGCGATCGATCCCTCTTCGGGGCGCATTTTGGCCATGGTGAACCAGAAGCTGGCGCTCAGTTCCGGGGCCGAACCGTGCTCGACTATCAAGGTATCGGTGGCGCTTGCGGCGCTGAAAGAGGGCCTGGTGAAGGCGGACACGCCGGTCAACCTCGGCGGGCATTACTCGCTGGACCTAACGACCGCGTTGGCACGGAGCGTCAATCTGTACTTCGAGGTGCTTGGACGGGCCATGGGCTTTGAACGCGTGAAGCACTACGCGAACGAGTTTGGCCTTGGCGAGCTTGCCGGCTATGGCATTGAAGGCGAGCAACTGGGGACGTACCCGGATACCGAGCTACCGCACAACATGGGTGGGGTCGGACGGATGTGTTCGTTCGGCGAGAGTATCTCGATGACCCCACTGCAGCTGGGCGCGATGGTGTCGGCGATTGCGAATGGGGGCACGCTGTACTACCTGCAGCACCCGACGACGCCGGAGCAGGCGCAGAACTTCCAACCCAAGGTGAAACGCCTGCTGGATATCCAATCCGTCATCCCGGAGATCCTGCCCGGAATGAGTGGCGCGGTGAACTGGGGAACGGCACGGTCCCTGAAGACGAATTTCGTGCAGTTCCCCGTTTTTGGCAAAACCGGCACCTGTTCGAACCACGGGACGCGCTACGGGTGGTTCGTGTCATACGGCAATGCCCCGACCGGGCGTATCGTGACGGTGATCTTCCTGGAGGGAGGTCGGCCCACCTTCGGTCCGAAGGCGGCGGAGCTGACCGGAGAGTTTTACCGCGCGATGTATGAGCGGAACTACTTTGCGGCGCCGCATGGGCCGGGAGCGGTCACTGTCGGCTATGGAGCCCCGAGCACAGGACGATAGGCGCACCAGACGCATCACGGCAACTGGAGGCACAAGCGGTCGGGTTCAACTCGGGCGAGGGCGCGAGGGCGCGAGAAGCAACCAGCTGGAGACGGCCGGTGGGCAGAGGCTCCCGCTGAGGCCGGTACAGGACCGACGCCTGTACCGGCCCTTGCTCCCACTACAGCTCGTGAGACAGATGCATCACATGGAATGTGATCGCCATGCAAATTCTTTCCGCGCAGGAGATGGGCGAGGCTGACCGGCGCTCTGTCGAACAGGGCGTGCCTGTAGCAAGCCTGATGCAGGAAGCGGGGTCGGCGGTGGCCCGTTTCGTGATGCGGCACGGCCCCCCTTCCGGCCTGATCGTGGCCCTGTGCGGCAAAGGGAACAACGGCGGGGATGGGATGGTCGCTGCCGAGCGGCTCGCAAAGGCTGGCCGTGAGGTGCGGTTGCTGCTATTGGGAGAGCGGGCCGACCTGAAAGATCTTGTCGCTGGCGTGTACGCCCGGGCATCCGATGCGGGTCTGGATCTACGTGAGATTGCGGATGCGGCGGAGCTGCCGGAAGCCCTGGATGGGGCCGCTGTGGTGCTGGACGCGATCGTCGGGACGGGGTTTAAGCCGCCTTTGCGCGGGCTAGCCGCTGCGGCGCGCGACCTGCTTGCCGGGCACCCCGCAAAGGTGATTGCCGTGGACCTCCCGAGTGGATGGGATGCGGATTCGACCGTCATGCATGCGGAAAGGCAGGGCAGCGAAGGGCCCAGTGAGGCTTTCCGTGCGGACGCGGTGGTGACCTTCGCAGCGCCCAAGCTGGCACACCTCTTTGGCCATCTCACACCGGGCAAGGTCTTCGGTCCTGTGGTGGTGGCCGGTATCGGCACGCCAGGGGGAGCGTTGCAATCGTCCATGAACCTGTACTGGTGTGGAAGCTCGAAGGCTGTCGCGGAGACCCCGCGCGGTGTGGATGGCAACAAGGGCAAGTTCGGGCATGTGCTGCTGCTGGGCGGGGCCCTCGGCAAGTCCGGCGCGCCCTCCATGATGAGCCTGGCCGCGTTGCGGACGGGGGCGGGCCTGGTAACGGCGGCGGTGCCGCGCTCCATTTTGATGGAGGTCGCCCGGATCACGCCGGAGCTGATGACGACCGCGCTTGAGGAGAACGACACGGCCGAAGGGGGCCTTTCCCTCCGTGTGTTGGAGCCCGAGCCGTTGCAAAAGCTGCTGAAGGGGATCAAGGTCGTGGGGG
>CAXTRM010000105.1:4762-11224 GCA_964246625.1 uncultured Acidobacteriaceae bacterium | reverse complement strand
AGGCATAGCTGGCACGATCACGCACCTTGCGATACGTGGAGCGGACGGCGAACGGCAGTGGTGGCAGTTCAACGGCGGTAATGAGCTCGCCCGCCTGCAGCGTGGTCTCAATCTGCGGCGATTGGCCAGGTAAACGATGAAGCTCCGTGAGCGGCACCGCACGGACACCCGCGGCGCCGCTCAGGTGCACCGTGGCATCCAGTGCGGCCAGCGCCACGCACATGTCGGAAGGGTGGGTGGCGATGCAGGCGGGCGAAGTCCCAAGAATGGCGTGCATGCGATGGAACCCTTCGATAGCGTCGCAACCCTGGCCGGGTTCGCGCTTGTTGCAGCGGGAGCCGTCATCGTCATAGAAGTAGGTACAGCGGGTCCGTTGGAGGATGTTCCCACCCACCGTGGCCATGTTCCGGATCTGCCCCGAAGCGCCGGCCAGCAGCGCACGTGCCAGCGCGGGATAACGATTGCGCACGGCCGGATGCTCGGCCACCGCGGAGTTGCGCGCACCGGCACCGATGCGCAGCCCGCCATCTTCGGTCTCCTCGATCGCAGTCGACAGACCCGACACGTCCACGAGCATGGCGGGACGTTCCAGTGTTTCCCGCATCAGGTCAACGAGGTTGGTGCCGCCACCGAGGTACTTGGCCGCCGTGCCAGCACCGAGTTGCAGTGCTTCCGCCACCTCGTTTGCGCGGGTGTAAATGAAGCTGTTCATCGAGCCTCCGTGAACACGTCCGAGATGGCATCCACGATGCCGTTATAAGCGCCACAGCGACACAGATTGCCGCTCATGCGTTCTTTAATTTCGCTGCGGTCCAGGGTGACCAGCTCTGACGTCAGGTCGGAAGTGACATGACTCGGCATGCCGCGCTCCGCTTCAGCGGCCATACCGATCGCAGAACATATCTGGCCGGGTGTGCAGTATCCGCACTGGTAACCGTCGTGATCCAGAAAAGCCTGCTGCAACGGATGGAGCTTCCCACCCTCCGTCAGGCCTTCGATCGTTGTGATCTTCCGACCCTCGTACTGCACCGCAAGTGCCAGGCAGGCGAGAATACGCTGTCCGTCTACCAGAACCGTGCAGGCGCCGCACGCCCCCTGATTGCAGCCCTTCTTGGAGCCATGGAGGTGCAGGTGGTCACGCAGGAGGTCAAGGAGCGAGGTGCGGCTGTCGAACTCGGCTTCCATCGGATGGCCATTGATCAGAAAGTGCATGGATTTATCTGCCTATCGGTGTAGGTGGCGCATGGCGGGGCTGCATCGACGCCTTGCTGTGTCTCACAATATGGGGGATTCTACGCTCACCGCCTGAACGCGTTGCAAGCGTGCGAGTCGCCGAAGCAGAGCGCGGCTTCTCTCGTCACTCTCACCTGTGTCCGTCCTGGCAGGGGTCTGTGCGATCTGGTTCTGGTTGACGCTCAAAAGAGCCTCCTGTTATGTTCACAGGACAACTTCAGGCGATGGAGTTCGCCCGATGCCTGCCTTCGGCTGTGCTGATGACTCCTACTTCATGTAGGAGGTCCCTTGCCCGAAGTTCCCACGCGACAATCCGTTTCGGAACAGTTCTCTCTTCTCCTCGAGTTGGGAAGGTGGATACCCGTAGCCGCGCTGGTCGGCATCATGGCGGGGACCGCATCAGCGTTCCTTCTTGTCTCCTTAACGGTGGCGACCAACCTTCGCGAACACCATCCATGGCTCATTCTGCTGCTTGGACCCGTCGGCGGTCTGGTCGGCCTGCTGTACAAGTACGTCGGCGCCTCCGTCGAGGCCGGCAACAACCTGATCTTCGAAGAGATACACGATCCAACTGCCACGATTCCGGTCCGGATGACGCCGTTGATCCTGTTAGGGACTTTTCTTACCCACCTGTTTGGTGGCTCCGCCGGCCGCGAAGGAACTGCAATTCAGACAGGCGCTTCACTCGCGGACCAGCTCGCGCGTCCCTTTCGAATGATCCCGCGTGACCGCCGCATCCTGCTGATGGCAGGCATTAGCGCAGGTTTCGGCTCAGTGTTTGGCACGCCCCTGGCCGGTGCCGTCTTTGGGATCGAAGTCCTGGCCATCGGCAAACTGAGTTACGACGCTTTAACACCCTGCCTTCTCGCTTCGTTCGTCGGGGATCTCGTGACTCACGCCTGGGGAGTCAGGCACACCATCTATCGCGTCTCCGAGGTGCCTCCGCTCAACCTTGAGCGGCTCGGGACTGCCATGGTTGCCGGTGTGCTTTTTGGCTTGGTCGGCATGGCCTTTGCAAAGTCCACCCACGCCGTCACACACATCGCCAGGAGGTTCATCGCAAGTGCCCCCCTGCGCCCTGTCGCTGGCGGCTTGCTGGTCACAGCCGCTGTGTTTGGCATCGGCCTAGCGCGAACCTCAAAGTACATTGGCCTTGGCATCCCCACGATTGTCGCCGCCTTTCAAACAAGAATCCCGGTCTATGACTTCGCCGGAAAATTCTTCTTTACGGCGCTCACCTTGGGGACGGGCTTCAAAGGTGGGGAGGTGACGCCACTCTTCTACATCGGTTCGACCTTCGGCAACGCCTTGTCACGAATCCTTCCCTTGCCACCGGCCACTCTGGCCGGCATGGGGTTCGTGGCCGTGTTCGCTGGAGCTGCCAACACGCCAGTCGCCTCGACGCTTATGGCCGTAGAGCTCTTTGGGGCAGAAGCGGGCGCCTACGCGGGCATCGCATGCGTGTTGAGCTATCTGTTCTCGGGTCACACGGGCATCTACCACGCGCAACGAATCGGTAGGAGCAAACACATCGGTGGAGAGGCGGAAGAGGGTTTATCTCTGGCCATGGCAGCGAAGATCCGAAACGCTCCTGGTGACGATCTACTCGATCAGATGAAAGACCACGGCTACCTGGGAGAAACGTCCGGGCAGCACTTGACCGTACTGCGCATGTATTTCTCCGCAACACAGATGCGCAAGGCTGATACATGGTGGAAGCGTTTCACACCCCAGAGCCTAGACACCTACCTTCTTCAGCAAGCCAAGGAGCAAGGCATTGAGCAGGCCCTTCTGCATCGGGTCATCGGCGGTTACCTCCACAACGAGAATCTTGCAATGAACACAGAAGACATCCTTCCAGTCCGGCTGCCCTTATGCCTGGAGCTTGTGGGAGAGGAAGAGGACCTGCAGTCGTTCTTGCAAGAGAATCGGAATCATCTCGGCAAAGTGAGAACAGTGTTTCTGCGAGAACAAGAGGTGGTCTACGAAGCTCCAGACGTCAAGGCCTGACATGGGCTTAAAGCCATGCCGGTGTCGCAGGGCTCATCGAGAGAATGCAGAGCTTGGTACGTAAGACCTGCGTGAAAGCTGGCTGAGCGCAAGCGGCCACGGCCGGTGTTTTCGAAAGTGCCGAGGCGAACCTGACACCGATGCCCTAAGTCGAGCATGAGCATGCGCTGCGAGTGATCCATGACATGCCTCGCAATAATTCCAAGCAGGCTACGCTAACGTAGAACATAAAGTGCCGCGTCCGTTCCAGGCACCTTGGTCCACCCATCCGCTAGCAAATCCGCAGCGACACTGGTTTGACTCGTTACGATAACTCGTGCACCAGCTGAGCGAAAGGCCCGCAGCACCCTGGGCCATTGGGCAGTCGAGACGAGTATTCGTCGCGGGTAGTTCTCGGTCGTCCAGATTTGGAATCTTTCTGGATCGTAGACTTCGGCTACGACGCGGTCTCGTGCGACACGTGCCCAGAAGGGGAAGAACTCGGCACCGATGGTGGCTACTGGAGACCCCGGCGGCACTCCCGCCTTCTGAACAGCCTGCGCAATCTGCCAGGAATGGTTCACTTCCTGACCGGCTTTGAGTTGCTGGACGAGTTGGAAGGTGTCTACAAGCGGGCCTGCGGCGACCCACGCAGCAGAGACAGGAAGAGCGATCGTCGCACACCAAGTTGCTCGCCTGCGAGAGGCGTCGCCGCCGGGTGTAGCTCCAACAAGAAAGAGGACTAGCACAATCACAAGAAAAGGTGCGATGTATCGCGGTCGCACCGCTACGAGCATGTAGAGTCCTATGGTCGCCAGGGCCGGCCAGAAAAGGAACTGTAAGGAACGAAGGCGATCGCTGTCGTACCTTCCACAAAGAAAGATTGTTACGTATAGGCAGAGCAGGACAGCAACCCCGCCTGGGTACCTCCATAGCGTGCCGCCAAACCGGCGGACATTGCGAACCACAGCGGCGAACTGCTGGTTGAGATTGAAGTAGGTGCGAACGCCGGCGTACCAGTAACTCGGGTCGTACCACGGTGGGTAAGTTCCCGCAACAGGGCTCCCGTACTCATACATAGGAGGATCACTCAGGACTTTACGCGTGGCATGGACAGGTGTTCCCGAGTCGGGCACCTCACCCTGCCAATGCAAGAACATGGTGTTCTCGTTGACGTTCCAGGAATAGTTGAGCTTGCCCGTTTCTCCGATTGTCGGATGGCCGGTCTTAGCAGAGAGCACAGCGATCAACGGTGCGGCCATCAAGCAGAACGTCGACAAAGCTACCACGGCAAGCCGAAGGCGTGATGCATCCTTCTTGAATGCCACAAAGGATAGGAGGAAGAGAAGACCTGAGGTGAGGAATGCCGCTTTGGTCCAATAGCCAAGGCCGAGAACGATCCCGAGTACAGCCGCGGTGCGCTTTGGCTGAACGGCCCTTTCTAGCTTGAGGCAAAGCCAGGCGCTCAAATAGACAATGGCGCTCAGGATCATGTCCGGAGTCGGCCAGTACACCCGAATCAGCGATAACGAGGCCCACGAGAACAACACGTAGGCCAGCCCTCGAAAGATCCATCTGGGCAACGGCGAGGGTGTCCAGCTCTCTTGGCGCGATTCAAGCTCATGAACCAGCAATCGAAAGCAGATCAGAGAGGTGACAAAGGACACATACCCCGCCAGGTGCACGATCCCGAATTCAAAGTATGAGGTTTGCGGAAGAACAGTGCGAAGGCTTGCTATGAGGGCCGGAAAGAGGGGGCTCCAGTAGGCATTGATGCAATGGGTCCAATCGTGCCGAAGCCATGCGTCGCTTATGTCGAGGTAAGAAAGACCGTCAGGGTCAAGAAAGCTGAAGTGGCTTATCCCTTGAAGGGCACCCAGAACAAGCAATAGCAGGAAAGACGCGCGTTCTACCGTCCGATCGAGCGTGCCTGTTCGGAGACGTATGCTGCTTGACCGACGGAACAACTAGGGGGTACCTGAGGTGATTGACTTCTGTGCGGCAGCTAACATTTGTGGATCGAGCGTCGCCCCATACTCAGCCAGCTCGACCGCGGCTCCTTTACGGCCGTCTTTGCTTGCTTGCGCGATCCAGTAGTAGCCCCTCACCTCATCTTTGGTTGTGCCGACGCCGAATCGATACAGGTTGCCAATCGCATGCTCGGCCGGCGCATAGTGCTGAGTGGCTGCTTTGGAATACAGGGCAAAGGCCTTGGCCGGATCTTTGGTGGTACCGATGCCCTCGGCATAGAGCCTAGCGAGTTTATATTGCGCGACTCGCTCGCCGTGATCAGCTGCCAGGGTATACCACTGCAGGGCTTGCGCGACGCTTTTGGTGGTGCCCTGCCCGCTCTCCAGCAGTTCCCCCACATGGAGCTGCGCCAGGCTTACCCCTGCCCTCGCCGCCGTTAAATAGAGCGAGAACGCCTTTGTGTAGTCGCGCGGTACCCCGCTACCTTGATACGTGAGAGTTCCGTAGAAGTCATAGGCAAGGGCATCATTTGCGGCCATGGCGTTCTGGTAGAGCTCCGCAGCCTTTGCCGGATTGCGGTTAACTCCCAGGCCAATTTGGTACGCGAATCCCAGGTACGTCGTACCTGTTGGATTGTCGCTGGCACTTGCGGCCTGGAGCAGCTCGACTGCGCGCGCATAATCATGCGCGACACCGTGTCCCCAAAGGTACAAGCTGCCGAGCTGGGCCTGAGCCTCCGTTGAGTTCCCTGCTGCTTTGGTGTACCAGGCAAACGCCTGCTTGTAGTCCTTTTCCCCACCCAGGCCGGTGTTGTAGTAGCTCCCCACCCATACCTGTGCCGATGTGTTGCCGTTCTCTGCTGCCAGCAGGTTCGATTGGAGTTGGGGAGACAGGTTCGCTTGTGTCTGGGCCGGGAGGCTCAAAGCTCCCGTAAGCAGCAGCGCTACCTTCAAAGCAGTTCGGTTCAGTCTCATGCAGTAGCCTCCTAAGGATTCGAGCACTTCGCTCCAGGGGAGAGCGGCGCTGGACGGGATACTGCCGCGACCAACGAGACGGGCCGCGTTGCAGCAGCGTTCACGGATCGGGTGATCTCCTCGGCGCTACGAGCCCCTGTGAATCTCGTTCCGTTAATGAACACCGTCGGTGTGCCAGTCACCCCGTACCTCTTTCCAAGTGCGATGTCAGTCGCCACGGCAGTGCGCGGTGCATCACTCGCGATACAACGGGAAAACTTGGCGCTGTCCAGTGCAGTATGGGCGGAAAGGAAGG
>CAXTRM010000105.1:0-4752 GCA_964246625.1 uncultured Acidobacteriaceae bacterium | reverse complement strand
AGGAAGGAGCGAATCGTTGCATCCGCATTCTCTCGTGTAATCGTCCCCTGGTTCGCGAACAGGAAGTCGTGCAGTTTCCAGAAGGCCGATGCGCTTTGCTGTGAGGTGCAATATCCAGCTTCGGCCGCCTGTTCGGCCCAGGGGTGGAAAGAGAGAGGGTAGAAATGGAACACCACCCGGAGTTGTCCTTCCTGCTGCGGCATCACCTCGGAGGAAAGTGTTGTAGCAAACCGCTTGCAAAATGGGCATTCAAAGTCCGAAAACTCGACCAGGGTAACCGGAGCACTCTGCTTGCCGGAGACAGCAGTGCCTTCCGTGAGGGGAGCGAAGGATAGTTGCGCTGCCGGTGTCACTGCTTCAGCGCTTGACGTTCTTGGCTTGACGCGTAAGTCTGCGGCCGAGGTTAAGAGATAGTTCTGGTCGGCGGATAAGAAAAAGGAGCGACTGCCCTTCCAGGCCGGTGAGGAGATCGCAACCTCTCGCGTACAAGATTCGTTCAGAACGTGATCCTCCAGGAGGCTGACTTCCGTGCCTAACGGAATCCCGTACCTCTCATGGACATAGGCCATCAGTTGCCTCGTCTTGGCCGCACTGATCGGTTTACAACGTTCCGGGGAAAGATACAGCATCAGGGCTGCCCCGGTGAGGAGCACACCTGATGCTGTCATGACCGCGATGTTAGAGAGTGTCTTCATCCCGCTTCCGTTTCTTCAGGCCGAACAAGGGCAAAGCTGTCGCCAGGGCTATGCCGCCCACCGGCACCAGATCGCGAAGCAGGGCGTAGTAACCGTCGTCACCGCCTCCGTCATCGCAGTAGTCATCAGGGTAGGTGCAGTCCCCGCCACCAGGGTCTCCCGGATCTCCAGGGCCGCCGCCACCTGGATCACCAGGGCTTCCGCCTCCTGGATCGCCAGGATCACTCCCTCCACACTCGCTTGGGTTGTAGTTTGAACAACTCGGATCACATTCGTCCGTGCAGCCCGTGTTGCAGCCGCTTGTGTCCCAGGTATTGTCAGCCGAACACGTCGCCCCCGAGCAAGGGGGATCGCCGTCACACTGGGCCGTGGTGACTGATGTGCATTGGCTGGTGTCCCACGTGTCGTCGCCGACACACACCGCTCCATCACAAGGCGATGGGCCGTCGCATTGTGCGGTTGTCACCGAAGAGCACTGCCATGAATTGTCTACACATACCGATGAGCTACCGTCTGAGCAGGTGTAGGAAGAGCCGTCGCAGCTACACTCGTACTGTCCCGAAGAGCTGTCGCAGAAACAACTTTCATTCGGCGCAGTGCCGGGACAGGACGCGCTGGAATCGTTCTCGTGGTTGTTAACCGTCGCAACGTCCTTGCATTGAGCTCTGTTGGCAACGGCGAACTGGACGTTGTCCACGTCTTTTTTTTGAACCTTCTGAGTCGCATTGGTCCACTTACTGCCATCAGCTGGTCCTACGACGGGACCCATGATGGTCCCGCTGGCAGCATCAGACAAACTGATTACATGTCCTAACTCATGTGCGATGGTCGAGCAGAGCGTTGTGTCCGTGCTCGTCGACGAAGGATTCAGCGTCATTCCCGACGGAGGTCCGAAGTTTCCCTGTCCGTCTGAGTAGTTAGCAGTGACTGCGACGGGACTACCAGGAGTTGGTCCCTTGTTAATCGCAACCATTGTCTGTGGGTTCCCGCTGTTGTTCTCAATTTGAGTAAAGGTATAGGGTATGCCTTGCCCGTTGCTGCCCACTGCCGAGTTCCACATGTTGATGGCACACGTCAAAGCGGCTTGAACCGTCGGATCTGCTCCGTTTGCTGATCCCGCCCAGCCGTAATCACCTTGCGTGAGGATAGAGATTTGTATGACAGTCTTGCCATTTGCGTCCGTAGGACCGACTGGAGGAACATAGTTTTTCGTGCAATTAGGCGGTTTGTTCTGTGCAAAGGAAGAGAAGCATATAGCTGCAACAGCAAAAAGTCTCAAACCCGAGCGCTGTTTCCCCCGCAATCCTATCCCACTTCGCATACCTAGTCCCCTGTGCGACCTGTTGGCTTCACTGACAACTACTTCGTACGCACTGCGACCTGCTGGACATCCTCGTACGAGTGGTAAGCCCTAAGTTGACGAGCAAACAACTTACTTCCTGCTGAAGATACATCCAAAGATCCATCCGGGCTGATGGCAACAGGGGTTGTCGAAAACCCAAGAGTGTAGAAGCCCAGCGATGTCTTATTAAGAAAAAAGGTATATTGCTGCCCTTCCCTCAGCATGGGAGGACCCGGCTGTGTAATCGAGACGCCATCAACCATGGTTGTTCCGCCGTGAACCCTGATAAGGATCTCGTCAGTGTTAAGGTTTTTTGCTATGCCTGGTACAGAGCCGCGTTCTACAGAGGTGGCCAAAGGTCTGTCGGGGCCATGTGAAAGCACCCGAACTCTATACCACTGGAAGATCGTGAACCCGTCGGAAGCGTCAACGGTTTGTGAGACAACGAGACCCTTTACCAGCAGGTCCTTTCGTAAACTTTCTGCCAAAGGTGGCGAGTAGTCGTGTGTTTCTGTAGATCCGAGGTTGAGAGTGGATTGCCCGTGAGCCTTCGCGATGCCTGCATACCATCGAAGGCTGCTGGGCAAAACAGGCCCGTTATCCCGAAGTGCTTGGGATAAGGCTGACAGGCTCGCCAAGCTAAGCGCAAGCAAACCGAACGAGATAGCCCTGGTATAGGTTTCGCGTAGCATAAGTGACGACCTCCAACGACGGCATCAGGAAAGGCTGGACGGATGATGCTATGTAAGCGGGTTCTGCGATACCGGTGTGACCCTGCCCGTTCGCCCTAACCTTCTCCGTCCCACAAGCTGGATGTCAATCTAACTCCTTCCTTGGCATGGAAATCACGCAAGGTAGGCGATGACATAGGTTTTACGCGCACAAGGATCGGAGCGCAGGACCAAAGAAGAAGCCCGAAGGGGAAAGTAACGGAACTACGCATGGAGAACTCCAAAGATGCCTAGTGTTTCGCCCGCGTCTGCACTCTACACCTAGACGCTCAGAACAGTCAACGGTTGCGCCTTGGGAAATGTCCTACATTCCTTTCAGGAGTTATGTTTGTACCTAGGTAAGTTGTTATGTTCAAGCACGGCGGTGGCACTGTACTTACGCCGGAGGGCGTCCCTCCCCAGCCCGTAACAGCAGGCCGGGTCAGGGTGCGCCTGCGATCATCCCTGGCATGTTGGGACGTATGTCCCAGCAATGGACATACGCTTTGATCCTGACCCGGTCAGTTGCTGATCCACACGGCATAGTTCGTCCCCGATGTGAGCAGCGTCCATCCCGTGCCGCCGCTCGGCGACCAGCTGTTTGGGCCGATTTTCATAGCGAGCTGGTGCGCTGTCCCAGTGATGATCGCCGCATAAAGACCACTCACCCCAGTTTGTACATTTACAGAGGAGGTCGAGGTGATCCCAGCGGAGTGGCGCGCATTGACCAGCGGCAGGATCTGGCTTCGCAGATTCCAGTCGTACACATGAGGGTAATAGAGTGTCGGTATGCCTGGATGCGTCAGGATGTACGCGTACCCCTGCATGACGTCGCCGCATGGAACCGGGTTTTCATTCTGGCCGGCACTGCAGTTTTCGCCGGGGCCGGTGTCGTGGTTGTCAACGAAGGTGACCTGCATTGCAGGCAGAACACCGATGACACCGGCGGGTCCCTTACCGGTGGTCTGGTTCAGCAGAAGGTAATAATCGTTGTACTGCAGGGCCTGCACAAGAAGTGAGTGGGTGGTGTAGTCGAAGGTGCCACAGCTCATCTGGTTGCCTTCGCCGCAGTAAGCGTCAGAGCTGTTCGTGCAGCTTGCTTTGTCCCCTTGCATGAAGTTCACTTCCGACTGCACGTTCGCGGCGACGCTGCTGTTGCTGAAATCCGTCAGCTTGTTCCAAACCTCGGCAACGCAGAAATCCGGAGCAAACTGGTTTGTATAGCTCTCTTCCAAGCCGGCGCGATACCCCGGAGCGTAGTCGTAGCGGATGCCTGTGAAGCCTATATTCTTCAGCGATTTGACGTAGTTGATCACCCCGTTCGCCACGGTCGAGTTGGTATGGTCGAGATCGGGAGCGAGATTAAAGCCGACGCCGGTATCGGCTGCCCCTGTGCCGGTTCCGCCCTCATCGTTGCTTACGATGCTGCTCGAATCCCATGATGGATTGGTGAATGCAGCGTAGGTGCCGGATGTTCCGACACGATGGTTAATCACCACGTCGGCTACCGACTGAATGCCTTGGGCGGACAAAGCGCCGATTGCGGACTGCAGCTCCGCTTGAGTACCGTATTGGCTGCTCAGGATGTTGAGCTGGCGCGGCAGATATCCCTCTGCGTTGCCGGTGTTGGTATTCACTGCCGCGTCCGACGAGGGCGGAAACCACACGTGGGTCACCCCTAACGCTTTCATATCCGCCGCGACATTTTTCATGATGCCATACCAGTCTGGATTACTTACCGCCGCGGAATCCCAGCGCCAGCCCTGCATCAGAATGGCTGTACTGCCACCTTGTTGTTGCTTTGGGGTGGTTGCAAAAGTGGGCATAGGAACAAGCGATGCTATCGCGAGGAGACTGATCGTTCTTAGTTTCATGAGAGATACTCCTGAACAGGTTGGAGCGTTGTCGTGAGCGGGCAGACAGACGAGGCACGCGATGTTGCTGTGCCACTTCAGGGAGGGGACGGAATATTGGGAGCTTCCAGCCTCCTTATGCCCGTCCAGTT
>CAXTRM010000104.1:9087-11229 GCA_964246625.1 uncultured Acidobacteriaceae bacterium | reverse complement strand
GTGGTGCCGGGAGGGGGGGTCGAACCCCCACGGCCGCAAGGGCCGGCGGATTTTGAGTCCGCTGCGTCTGCCAATTCCGCCATCCCGGCACGCTCTTCAGTGTATCTTACTCGGCCGTTCGCCTACTGCACCCGTGAGCCGGGTCGAAAGGCGACCAACTCCAACGCCGAGGCTACCGCACTGCGGCATGTCAAGCGCAGATTGTCGGCCGCCAGCAGTAGCCATCCACCCCTTGCCTGGGCTGTGTCCATGTCAAGCCTCACCAGAACATCGCCCGACTCCACCGCTGCCTGATTGCTCGGCAGCACCTCAGGATCAGCGGTGGTCACGCCCCCGTTCAGAACCCTCTGTAGTTCCTGTTCGTTAATCTCGGAAGCAAATCGAGCATAAACAGAGATCACATAGCCATGGAAGACGGGTGCCTGCAGGACCGTGAGGCTTATGCTTTCACCATCAGAAACACCAGTCAGCCGTGTAATGTCCTCCCGTATGCGCCTTCGCACCCGGTCCAGGTGAACGCGCCCGTCTTCTCCGAGGCTTCCCTGCAGGTTAAACGCTACTTGAGACCCGAAGATCTCCTTGGGCACGTCCTGAAACGAGAGCAGGCTCACCGTTTGTTGGTGTAGCTCGTCCACCCCGGCCGAGCCAGCCTGCGACGCTGGCTCGAGCACTGTGGCGGCAAGGTGTACCTGGCCGAAGCGCCTTTGCAGTCGTTCCGCCACGGTCGTCAGCATCAATGCTGCCGGGTGGGGCACCACCACGCCGGCAGTTGTCAGGTCGGGACGTTCCGTGCTCTCGATCCATGGAGAGCGGATCAGAAATCCAGGCTGGTCCTTGGCAAAGCCGGACAGGTCAATCACAGTTGCTCCTGCCTGAACCGCTGCCCCCACATACTTCGACGTCACCTCCAGGCTGTCTGCAAAGAAGATCACATCCATGCCTGAGAGGGCGCTTTCTTCCAGCGCGTGTACGACGCGTGCTTCGTCACCCGTCGCAGTGAGGCGCCCTTCTACTTCATCACCTTCTTCAAGTAGGGTCAGCTCCCACGCAGCCGCGGCCGAGTTGCTGATCTCCTCAAGTAGTTCCTTACCGAGCAAGGTACTGGAACCAATCACTGCAGCTTGCAAAACCGTTCCTGCCATCTACCCTCCTGCAGCGCCTAGGAAAGGCCTGCGCGCAACGTCTTTCGCTGCCAAGAATAGGCAAGACGCGCGAAAACACCTGACAACAGGTAAGCCATCGCGATCACAATGAGGGCATACCGTGATTCAAAGATGATCACCGAAATCAGCAACGCCAAAAGTACAAGCAAACGACCGGGACGACGCTCACTGAAGTCCAGCTCCTTGCCACTCCAAAAGCGCCAGTTACTCACCATAAGAAATCCCACAAGCGCAATCAGTCCAAGCCAAAGCGCGCTCATAGGCATGCTGTGAATGGGTGAGCCCTCTTCAAAGTGCACCACAGCCGCAAGCGTACCTGCTCCCGCTGGAATCGGCATACCCACAAAGTACTTGCGGCCTGGACGGCCCGGGTTCCTTGGTTGAGGGTTCACGCTGATATTGAATCGAGCCAATCTGCAGGCCCCACAGATCAAGAAAAGGAAACAGATAACGAGGCCGAAACGCCCTAGCCTGGCTTGTACGTCCGGGTAGGCCGACGGCCACATCTCTCGAACTCCCCAGAGATAGGCAAGGAAACTTGGAGCTACCCCAAAGGTGATGACGTCAGCCAGGGAATCCAGCTCACGACCGAAAGCGCTTTCGGTGTTGGTCATCCTGGCAATTCGGCCATCGAGGGCGTCAAACAGCATTGCAAAGATGATCGCCAGGGCAGCGCGATCAAAAGCCGCGCTGTCGGCCGCGAACATGCCGCGGATGCTTTGCACGATGGAGTAGTACCCGATCGCGATATTGCCGGCCGTGAAAGTGGAGGGCAGAATGTACATCCCTCGCCGGGCCGGTAGGTAAGACGACCTTCCTTTGTGAGGAGCCATTACTTGGCTGCAGCCCCCCGATCGGCACCAGCTCCCGGCATCACGGCCAGAACCGAGCTTCCGCCCTTCACGCGATCGCCGGCCTTGACGCGCAAAGCGACGTTGGCCGGCAGCAAAACGTCGGTCCGCGATCCGAACTTGATAAG
>CAXTRM010000104.1:4415-9077 GCA_964246625.1 uncultured Acidobacteriaceae bacterium | reverse complement strand
GGTTGCAAACAATCCGTCGGGCAAGCAAGCCAGCGATCTGCTTAAAACTGACGCTGTACTCTCCTGTGTCGATGGTGATCAGGGTCTGCTCATTGTGAACAGCCGATTCCGCGGCCAGCGCATTCAGAAATGCGCCCTCACGATACTCCACCAGACTGACAGTTCCGCCCACGGGTACCCGGTTCACGTGTACGTCAAATACACTGAGAAAAATGCTGATCCGAACGCGACTACCTGAAGCCGTCTCGATCCACTCGGCATCCTCGACCTTGCCGTCTGCCGGCGACACGATGACACCGGGCTCGAGAGGAATGCGACGGGATGGATCGCGAAAAAACCACATCAAAAAGATTGCTAACAGGACTGGCACGGCACTCAGCACCATAAAGTGTGTGCCGAACCAGACAACGATAGCCACTACCAGAAGGGCTACGCCGTACAAAATGCCATCGCGGACCATTGGCTAAAGTATACCCTTTCAGGTACTTCACCCACGTCGTCGCTTATGGACCGGGTCGCGCATCACCGCGGCGCAGCCGCATCACCGTGGCGTCGTCCACGGGATCGGCGTAATAGGCGCGGCGGCGTCCCACAGAGACAAAACCCATTTCTCCATACAACTGCAGTGCTGCCGAGTTGCGCGAGCGTACTTCCAAGAAGATTTGGCTTGCGCCTTGATCGTGAACCCACTCAACCCAGATGCGGAGTAATCTCCGGCCAAGACCATGGCGCCGCTCAGGTGGCGAGACGAAAAGAAACTCGACCTCCGCCTCTTCTTCTAAAAAAGTACCTGCAATCCAAGCACAGGGTGTGTTGTTTCCGTGCTCCATCAGCAGCAGGATCGCGCGCTGACCGGCTGCCTGCTGCTGGTCCAAAAATCGCTCCCAGGCGCTGTCAGGCCACCGTGGGCCGTCGACGCTCTCCTCGGCCATCTTTCGAAGTACGGGCAGGTCGTCTTCGCCCACGGCCCGCACGCGCATATCCTGCCCCGATTCGGTCCCACTAACTTCCCTGGTTTGGAACCGCATAGATGGCTTTCTCATCCCGTACATAGTTTCCGTCAAGTGCCGCCGGGCGCGCGGCCCCCTCGCGCAGTTGGTGCGCTAGCACGGGGTAGGCGTCACGAGCGGACAGCTCCACCTTCTGTTCAGAGGCAGCCCCGGCCAGCAGCGGACTGATAGCCTGCTCAGCATAGATCACTCGCTTCTCAGCGAGGAGCTCGCGCATCGCAGCTCCCTTGCTCAAAAACTCCGTGTCCTTTTCGCCGGGACGGAGGTCACGAACGTACACCTCGTCCCGACCGCCACGCAATACGGCAAACTGAGTGCCTGGAAAGGCAAGGCTGCCGAGGACCGCGAGACGAGAAACGGCACTAAGCGGCAGGTTCACGGCCTCACAAAGGCCCTTTGCCGTTGCGAGCCCAATGCGTATTCCCGTGAAGGAGCCTGGACCGTTTACGACCCCGATCGCGGCTAAGTCCATCAGCGTGAGACCAGCCTCTTGCAGAATGTGCCGTACGCCGGCGAGCAGCGACCCCGACGCTGTCCGTTCGGGAAGGCTGATCTCCTCAAGCAGCGCGCCATTCAAGAAAAGCGCAAGGGACGCACTCTCGCCGCAGCTGTCCAACACTAAGAAGTGTTCTTGATCGTGCATGCCTGGCCAGTCCCCCCTTTGTCCTAAGCTGGCATCTCACCAGGAGTGACAGATACCCTCAAGTTTACTGCGGACGGAATGCCTATCCGCATGTTCGCGCAGGAGGTGGAGCCTCCACAAGCCGGGGGCGCAGGCACTATCATCCTGATGCACGGTTCAGGAGGCCACCTTGACTTTTGGGTGTCTCGGATGGCCCCGCTGCTTCAGCAGGCTGGCATCTCTCTTTACGCACCGCATTACTTCGATCGGACCGGGACTGTCCGGGCCGATCTGGCTGCCATCACCGACGGTGTGCACGTTCCGGCCTGGCTTGGCGTCTTGAACCAGGCAGTCAGGTTCGTGGTTTCCCGTCAGGGTGTGGATCCCAGGCGCATCGTGCTGGCCGGCATCTCTTTGGGC
This sequence comes from uncultured Acidobacteriaceae bacterium, assembly GCA_964246625.1. GTDB lineage: Bacteria > Acidobacteriota > Terriglobia > Terriglobales > Acidobacteriaceae > Granulicella. The sequence goes on along the minus strand of CAXTRM010000104.1, from coordinate 7,025 downwards.
GCTTTTCTCTCCCTTGCGCTGGCTGCCGACCTCTCTGCAAGCGACGACCCTGCCGACCGCGGGAGGATCAGAGCCATCCTGGAGGTGTCTGGCGGACTCGTCGCTCCTTTCTATGAGCGGGCAACCACAGACTTTCCCCCTACCCTCATCCTTCACGGCGATGAGGACCGCATTGTGCCGCCATCTCAGGCTCGCGACTTGGACAGCCGGCTGACACAGCTCGATGTCGCGCATAGGACCGAAATCCTGCCGGGAGAGGGCCACTGGTTTAGCAGTGCGGCGATGCCCCGGATGCTGATGGCCGTATCAGCCTTCTTGCAAGAGCACATGCAGGCTCATGGCTCCCCATCTGTAACGATGTAAAACGCAGAAAGGACCGGACAGGTCCGGTCCTTTCGAGTGGATCAGGTAACTAGGCGACTTCAGCCAGTACCTCTTCCCGCGTCACTTCGTCCTGGACCGCCTCACGCGGTGTCTTGGGCAAGGCCACGGTCAGTACGTCCTCAATCCTCGAGGCGTAGTGGATCGTGACACCCTCTACCTGGTCGGGCGTGAGATCCTCTTCCACGTTCGACCTGACATCGATAGGAAGGATGACGTCTCGTACGCCTGCCCGTTTCGCCGCGAGAAACTTCTCCTTGATGCCCCCGACCGGAAGCACATTCCCGCTGAGGGTGATCTCGCCGGTCATGGCGAGCAAAGGCCGGACCGGGGTGTCCGTCAGCAGACTCACAATGGCTGTAGCCATCGTGACGCCGGCACTGGGGCCGTCCTTCGGTATGGCGCCTGCAGGCACGTGGATGTGCAGATCGATGTCCTTCAACACGTCCTCATCCAACCCAAGGTCCCGGGCATTGGATCGTACCCACGTCAACGCTGCCTGGGTTGACTCCTTCATCACATCGCCAAGCTGACCGGTGATGGAGAAGTTGCCCTTACCCTTCATCTTGTTTGCCTCAATGAACAGAACGTCTCCTCCGACCGGTGTCCAGGCTAGACCCACAGCGACTCCCGGCCGCTTGGTCCGCTCGGCGATCTCAGTGTCGACGCGAACTTTGATACCGCCAAGGAAGTCCTTCACCACCTCTGTGGACACCTCAAGGTGTTCACCCTCCTCCGGGTGCAGTATGCCTTCTGCCACGCGCCGTGCTGTCTTGCGGGCAACGGTGCCGATCAGCTGCTCCAAACGACGTACCCCTGCCTCGCGTGTGTAGTGCCGCGCGATAAAGCCCACAGACTCGGTAGGCACCTTCATTACATCCTGGGCTAGCCCGTTCTCGCTGATCTGGCGAGGAATGAGATACCGCTCGGCGATCGCGACCTTCTCTTCTTCCGTGTACCCCGTCAGTTCGATAATCTCCATGCGATCGAGCAACGGCCCAGGAATGGTGTCGAGCTGGTTCGCGGTGCAGATAAACAGAACTTTGCTGAGATCGAATGGCTGGTCAAGGTAGTTGTCCCGGAAGGTATTATTCTGCTCCGGGTCGAGCGTCTCCAGCAGTGCAGACGCAGGGTCACCCCGGAAGTCCCGTCCCAACTTGTCGATCTCGTCCAGCATGAATACCGGGTCGTTCACCTCTACCCGCTTCAGGTGCTGGATGATCTGGCCAGGGAGCGCTCCGATGTAGGTGCGGCGATGCCCACGAATCTCGGCTTCATCGTGCATACCGCCGAGCGAGATGCGGGAGAACTTACGCCCCAGCGCCTTCGCGATGCTTCGGCCCAGCGACGTCTTCCCAACGCCTGGAGGCCCGACAAAGCAGAGGATGGGCCCTTTCATATCGGGTTTCAGGCGCCGTACGCTCAGGTAATCCAGAATGCGATCCTTCACCTTTTTCAGCCCATAGTGGTCAGCATCTAGTACTTCTTTAGCCCGGACAATGTCGACCGCCTCCGACGAACTCTTTCCCCATGGCAATACCGCGAGCCACTCGACGTAGTTGCGCGTGAGCGAATAGTCTGCAGCCGCGGGGTTCATCCTGCTGAGCCGGCCAAGCTCCTTCAGCGCATCCCGTTTCGTCTCTTCGGGCATGCCTGCGGCTTCGATCTTCTCGCGCAGCTCGGCGATGTCTTTCTGGGTCTCGTCCTGGTCGCCCAATTCTTTCTGGATCGCCTTCATCTGCTCCCGAAGGTAATAATCCCTCTGGGACTGTTGCACGGAGTCCTGCACTTCTGTCTGGATCTTGTTCCGTAACTGCTGAACCTCCAGCTCTTTCGCGAGCTGCGAGGTGAGCTGTTCCAAACGAACCTTGGTATCCGCGGTCTCCAGCAGCTCCTGCTTTTCCGCTGTATTCAGAAAAGGCAGATTGGACGCGATGAAGTCTGCCAGGCGTGCCGGGTCTTCAATGTTCAAAGCAATGGTCTGCAAATCATCAGACAGCGTGGACGATGAACTCACGACCTCTTGGAACTGGCTTAGGACATTGCGCTGCAGGGCCTCAAGCTCCGGCGAAACCTCAGGCGCGATCTCAAGCACCGGCTCTGCCTCTGCACTGAGGAACGGCTGGGTCTGGGTAAAGGCACCCAGGCGTACACGCTCAGTTCCCTCCGTGAACACAAAGAGGCTTTGGTTTGGCATCTTGACGACCTTGTGAACGGTCGCGCGGGTAC
>CAXTRM010000104.1:3815-4405 GCA_964246625.1 uncultured Acidobacteriaceae bacterium | reverse complement strand
GAGTATAGGTCGCCGCCCTCCGGCGTGTCCTGGCGCGCGTCTTTCTGCGCCACAACCAGAATGGTCTTGTCCTCTCCAAGAGACTGAATGAGCTGGATGGAACTTTCGCGACCCACCGTCAACGGGAGTACTTGGTGAGGAAAAAGCACAGTCTCACGCACTGGAAGCACAGGGTAAGAGTGTCCCTTGCTTTCGCCGGTTGGGCGTCCAACGGTGGGTTTAATGACGCTGACGAATTCATTAGGCATGTTGAGCGCCTTCCTATCAACTTACATGCATGTGATGCGCTGGGATTCCGATCGGTCGCAAGCAGGTCACTCAGAAATGGTTGAACCCATCCCAGCATCCAGCCACCCTCGGGGCTGCACTTTGCCGTCCGTCCAACTTCGGGCTACGCTAGAAACACGCGGAAGTGGTGAAATGGCAGACACGCAGGTCTTAGAAGCCTGTGCCTCCGGCGTGAGGGTTCGAGTCCCTCCTTCCGCACCAACGCACGACTGCTCTCCTATCCGGTCGATCTGGGCGGTCCACAGTCTCACGGGCCCCCAATTCATCCCTTGCACCTCGCCCTCTTTGGATGCGCTCTGCTG
>CAXTRM010000104.1:0-3805 GCA_964246625.1 uncultured Acidobacteriaceae bacterium | reverse complement strand
GTCCTCAATGAGAAAGATCATCTCCTTTCGAGCGCGCGAAGGAATGTGCCAGTTCCCCTGCCGCGGCCATGGCGCTGACAGCCTTTACAGACAGGGACACAACCGAGCCAAGCGCAGACTCGTGCTTTGTAGCCCGCCCGATGTGCGATATAGTCGCAAAATGTACGCCAAGGGTGAGGATCAGTCTTCCCTTGCCGCACCCCCTCTTTGCTCAGTGCGTAGTTTCGTTCCCACTGCGGTCAAATACCATGCATCTTGCGAGTCAGTGTGACGCGCCATCGACAAAGGACTGAAAATGAGCGACAACGGCCAAGCGGTACCCCGCACCGAACCCAATATCACTCTCACCAAAACCTCTGACTACAGAACGGGCTACGCAAACAGCGTGCAGGTGCGCCCCTCCGTTTGGGACTTCGCACTCATTTTTGGAACCCTGAACCAGACTGCACCTGAGGCGATTGAGATCGAGAACTTCCAGGGGATCTACCTTAGCCCGCAGCAGGCGAAGGCCCTATACGGTCTGCTCGGTCAGAACCTCGCCCAGTACGAGGCGGCTTTTGGCACCATCTCCCTGGACGCCCCGAAAGCCGAGCCACAAAAGCTGGGCAATGTGGGCCCACGGCCCGTTCAGTAAGCTCGTTCTTACGGTGCCCTCTGGTCTAGCATCCGCATCTACAGCCCGTCGACAGCGCAACGAGCAGTTTGGGACCCTCCCCTTACCGCTCGTTTTGCTCACGATCTTCGCTGGCGTGCTTCTGGCACATCGCACCCTGCTGCACCTGCCCTACTTCTGGGATGAGGGCGGGTATTACGTTCCGGCAGCGCTCGATTTTTACCGCTCAGGAACCCTCATTCCGGCCTTCACGAACGCTCACCCACCGCTCCCGAGCGTCGTTCTCGGAGCCTTTTGGCACCTTTACGGCTTTCGCATTGTGGTTACCCGGGTAACCGCCTGCCTCTTTGCCGCAGGTGCCTTAACCGCGGTCTTCGCCCTGGGTCGCCGATTGCTCGGGCAGGCTACCGGGTTCGGCCTCGCCCTTCTTACAGCCATTTACCCGATCTGGTTCGCGCAAACCAGTCTTGCTCACGCTGACATCTTTGCCGCTGCGTTTACCCTTTCCGCCCTGGCGATCGTCTTGCCCTCGCTGGGTCGCCCGGATGATCTCGATAGGGATCTTTCTGCACTCGGCAACAAGAGTCTCTGCTCAGCCTTGTTCTGCTGCTCGGTCCTTGCCAAAGAGACTGCCATCGTCCAGCCGGTGATCCTGGCCGTCCTTACCCTGTTTTGGGCGTATCAGCACCGTGCTCACCGGCGAAGTTCGGTGGCCTTGAAGAGATGGGCATGCGCCTTACTGGTTCCCTTGCCCGTTCTTGCAGCGTGGTACGCCTACCACTTCGCGAAAACAGGCCAGATCTTTGGCAATCCGGTGTACCTGCACTACAACGCCACGAACAACTTCACCCTTGCTCACATTGCATACGCGGTGCGGATCCGCTTTGTTCATCTGTTCTGGCAACGCGAGATGTGGGTGCCTCTGACCCTTGCAGCCGCTTGCTTTCTTTTACCGCTGCCAGTCGCAACTGCGGCGAACCACCCACGATGGGGTTTGCCTCGACGTGCCCTTGCAGCCATCGCTGCCCTGGTCTTCGCGAACCTGCTTGCCTTCTCGGTGTTGGGGGGCGCGCTTCTGACGCGCTATCTTCTGCCCATCTACCCTCTGCTCCTGCTGGTTTGCATAGCCATATGGCGAGCACACCTGAAGCGCTGGCCCTGGATGGTTCTGGTCACCGCAGCTGTCTTCATCCCCGCTCTTTGGCTCAATCCTTCCACGTTCTTCGCACCAGAAGACAATCTGACGTACCGCAACATGATCCTGGTGCAACAACAGGCGATCCAGTTCCTTGCGCAGCGCTACCCTGATGCCCGCGTGCTTACCGCTTGGCCTGTCTCGGCAGAGCTCTTCCGTCCCGAATTGGGCTACACAGACCGTCGCTTCCGCGTGAGCTCTCTAGAAAACTTCACCATGCCTGAACTGATGAAGGCAGCCGCGCAACCCGGCGAGTACGACACCGCCCTGATCTTCACCACGCACTACACCTCACCGTCCTTTCGGCGCTTCCTGCTCGGTCATCCCCTCTCCTGGCAAGGGCGCAGGTACGCCGCCGACCTCGATCTTTCTCCGGTAGAAGTCGCGCACCTGCTCGGAGGCCGGGTAGTCTGGCAGAGTGACCTGTACGGCGAGTGGGCCGCCGTGCTTCGCTTTGAGCGAACCTATGACGCGTCGCTTGCCTTTGCGGACCAGGTTGATTCAGCAAAGTCGGGGGTACGCTAGCTTAGGTGGCCGGTAGCAACTGTTTCTGAAAGGCCAGAGCGTCAAGTCCCACTCCGTAAAAGTCGGTAAGACGGGCCAGCTCGCGGTAGCCCAGCTGCCGGTAAAGACGGATGGCTACGAGGTTTTCAGAGAACACGTGCAGGAAAACGCGTCGCACTCCGCCAGCAGCTGCGGCCGACTCCAGCGCAAGCATAAGGAACCGCCCAACTCCCTTCCCGCGGCTCTCCGGAGCCACGTCTAGCGTCGCAACGTAACCTTGCCGAGGCACGCGCGAATGCTCAACGTTCATGACGCCAAAGCCCAAAAGCCGCTCCTGCCCGCTTTGGTCTTCCTCGCAAGCCAACCGAACGATCGCATCCCTAGATTGCGTCACGGCCCGCATCATCTTGCGAGAGAACCGGAACTGCGACGCGAAACAAACCACATCCAACGCGTACAGTGCCTCGAAATCGGTCGTCCGATACGCCCTCAGGTACATACGCTGATCTTGCCCACGACACAGGCGGCAGTCCACCTGCATCTTAAGGCAAAGGCAAACTCAGGACGAAAGAGGCGAGATGAGCATCTCCACAAAAACCGGAGACAGCGGTCGTACGGCGCTGACCGGCGGTACCCGTGTTTCCAAGGCGGATCTTCGCGTCGAGGCGTACGGCACAGTGGACGAACTTAACAGCACGCTTGGTTTCGCTCGCAGCCTGTGTAGCCAGACGGATCTGCGGGAACGTACAGAGCAGATTCAACGGACGTTGTTTCGTGTCGGATCTGCCCTGTCGAGGCCGCACCTGGACACGCGCACACCACCTTCGCTGAACGGCGAGGATGTTGAGGCTTTGACGGCGCAGGTAAGCGAGTTGGAAGCCATCGAAGGCATCCTCTCCGACTGGTCTCTTCCGGGGGCTCATCGTGAGTCAGCCGCCTTTGAGGTCGCGCGCACCGTGTGTCGACGCGCGGAAAGGTGTGCCGTGCGGCTTCAGGAGTCGGGAGAAACCGTTCCCGCAGAAGCCATCGCCTACCTGAACCGGTTATCTGACCTCATCTGGCTCTTCGGCCGTGTGATCGAACACCGGGACGGACTGGACACGCGGCTGCGCAAGGACAGCACCGACGGGCCTGCCTGGTCGCGAGCCTGGTGAAGATTGACCCTGCGCTTAGGACCCGGTACTATCAAACAGTCATCAGCAACTGGGCAGACATGCCGCGTCGCTGCATGCACCAGAGATTGTTCTGGGGACGTAGCTCAGTTGGTTAGAGCGCTGCCCTGTCACGGCAGAGGTCGCGGGTTCGAGCCCCGTCGTCCCCGCCATAGCTTCTGACCCCAAGAGGCTAAGGCGACCGAAGTGACATGTCAAAACCGCATCTGCGCTCCGAGCCGTCACGGCGCCGTGCCTTCTACCAGCGAACCTTGTTCACCGCCGTGCGTCGAATCATTTCAGCCCACAAGCTTCACCTCACCTGTGCAACAAAACCACAGA
>CAXTRM010000103.1:6445-11305 GCA_964246625.1 uncultured Acidobacteriaceae bacterium | reverse complement strand
TCCAGCCGCTCGGGGAAGGTGGTCCAGTCGGCCTCGACGGTGTAGTCGGTGTCGCCGTTGGTGTCCGTGAAGGCAAAGCCTGAAGCGTCCAGAAGGGGACTTTGGCTCGGGAAAAGGAGGTTGTCGTTGCCATGGTAAGCACCCGCCTGGAGGAGGCCCGTTACGCCATCCCCGATCACGGAGGTGATCTGGTAGGCATCCGGCGTGGTGGTGGAGGTCGTGGCGTACAGGGTGCCCGAGCCGCTGAAGTCAGTGCTGCCGCCCTTCACCGGATAGCTGTCCGCAAGGGCGGAAATAGAGACCAAAGGCAAGAACACGAAGGCGAGGGGGAATCGGAGACGCATACAGATCCTTGGTGCGGCGTGACCTGAGACTAAACCAAAGTAACGCCCAAAAGGTTATGCCGGGTCTACCACTTCCGTGGGAGATCTGCAGGATACAAACCAAGTTGTCGACGTTACTCCGCGACCGTGTAGGGCAGCATGTAGCGCCCGATCTGAATGATGGAGCGCTCGGAGGGGGGCCAGATGCGAAAGCTCTCCACGCGCTTGGGCACAGGGATGGGTTTGGCCAGGATGCTGCCCCGCTCCACGCCGGAGGCCGCGTCGAAGACGCGAACCTGCAAGCCGTCGTCGGCGTGCTTCCAGCCCACGACATAGGCCCCGGCAGGGAGGCTGTGGGTGCCCAGCGTGAAGGGCGCCTGTGCGAGCAGGTAGTGGGAGTACTTGCCGTCCGCGGCGTAGCCTGCGGTGATGAGCACCACGGCCGCGATCACCTGTCCGTGGTCGTTGATGATGCCGGTTGCCGTGCGCATCTCGGTTTCAATGCGCTCCTTTTCGACGGGGGCACGCGCGGGCAGGATCCCTTCGAGTTCTTCGGGCTTTGCTGCCCGCCACCCCGACGGCGTTTGCCCGAAGGAGGCACCGGAAAAACCAAGCAGCAGCAGAAGCAGACAAACGACTTTTTTCATCGGGGACCTAGAGATCAGGGCAGGTGAACGAGACCGCGCTGGAGCGCTACCACAGCCGCATGCGTACGATCCGCGACCCCGAGCTTGCCCAGCAGGCTGTTGATGTGGGACTTCACGGTGGCTTCCGAGATATGGAGATCGGTGGCAATCTCCTTGTTCGCTCTGCCCGCCACGATCCGCTCCAGCACGCTCTGCTCGCGTGAGGTGAGCGCCTGGGTGCCGATGCGCTGGGCCAGCTTTTCGGCGATGGACGGAGGGACCCGGGCCTTGCCGGCGTGCACGGCACGGATGGCCTCCAGCAGCTCTTCGATCTCCATGCCTTTCAGCAGGTAGGCCTTGGCGCCGGCCTGCATGGCGCGGTAGATGTCCTGGTCCCCGTCAAAGGTGGTGAGCACGATGAAGCGCGCGTGCGGGAACTTCGCCCGGATCTGCTCGATGGCCTCGACGCCGCCCATCCTGGGCATCTGGAGGTCCATCAGCGTGACATCCGGCTGGGCCTCGGCAAACATCCGCACGGCCTCCTGGCCGTCGGCGGCTGCCCCGGCAACCTCGATATGTGGGGAGCTGGCGAGCAGCGCCAGCAGGCCTTGCCGGACCATATGGTGGTCCTCGACGACCATCACGCGGATCGTGCTCATGAGACGGGCGCCTCCTTTTGAAGCGGAATGGACAGGGTGATGGTGGTTCCCTCGCCGGGCTGACTGGCAAGGGAAAGGTCGCCATCGATGGCGGCGGCACGCTCCCGCATGCCCCGCAGGCCGTAGTGCCCTTCGCGCTTTTCTGCTTCCGCGAGGGAAAAGCCTTTGCCGTCATCGCGGACGGTTAACTGCAGCTGGTCCACCTTGTAGAACAAAGTGACACTCACCTCGTTTCCTCCCGCATGGCGCTCCGCGTTGGACAGGCTTTCCTGGGCGATACGCAGGACCTCGGCCTCGACGGGCTCGGGGAGCTTGCGAAAGGTGCCCCCGATGTCCAGGCGGGGCGGCTTGCCCCCCACAGCATAGCGCGTCACCAGGGTGGAAAGCCGTGTGGGCAGGCTATCCTCCCCGGCGCCGGCACGAAGGTTCCATATGCTTTGGCGGGCGGCATGCAAGCCCTGCTTGACCAGGCTGCGCGTGGCTTGCAGTTGCAGGGCGGCCTGCTCGACCTGCTGGCCGCGGAGCAGGCTGGCGGCGAGGTCCAGTTGCAGCGACACGCTGACAAAGTCCTGGGCCAGGGTGTCGTGGATCTCGCGGGCCATCCGGTTGCGCTCCTGCAGCACCAGCGCGAAGCGCCGCTGCACTACCCGTTCGCGCAGATGGAGGATCAGCAGCACGAGCCCACCGACTACCAACAGCAGAAGCAGGGCGAACCACCACCGACGATACAAGGGCGGCAGGATGCGGAAGTGGATGTTCGCGTCCTGTTGATCCCAAACTGCATCGTTGTTGGCAGCCTGCACCACAAAGCGGTAGCGTCCCGCCGGCAGGCTGGTGTAGTAAGCCGTGTGCACCGGGCCGGCTTCGATCCAGTCGCGATCAAAGCCCTCGAGACGGTAGCGGTACCGCACCTTGGCCGGCAAGGTATAGCTCAGAGCGGCAAAGGAAAAAATAAATCGCCCATGTCCCGGTCCCAAGGTCATGGCGGCGGGGCCAAGCGGCTGGTCGGTCCCATCCACCGTGAAGTGCTCGAGCGTGACAGGCGGCGGCACCGTGTTGCGGGGCAGGGTGGAGGTGTCGGCCACCGCAAGCCCCTTCCGGGTCGCTACCCAAAGCGTTCCGCTGCCGGCCAGGGACAGCTGAGGGGAGCCCTCGGCGGCGGCAGCCTCGTGCGGCAGACCATCCGCGGTCGAAAAGGAGACCAGCGTGGCCCTGCATGGCGACCCTTGGCAGGCGCGGAGTTCGGCCAGCGGCACCCGGTGCAGCTGTTGCAGCTCACGCAGCCACACAAAGCCTTGGCGTTCCAACACCATCGAGTGAACGTCCGACGGGAACCGGGGCAGGGGCACCGGAACAAACTGGCCGTTACGAAAGAACAGGAGGCCTGCCGCATGCACGGCCACCAGCAGCTCGCCTGGACCGGTTTGCGCCAGGGCCGTCACGATCGAGGTCCGCCCGCCGGCCGTAGGTGGGTAGCTCTGGATGCGATTGCCGGTGACATGCGATAGCCCGGCCGCGGTGCCCACCCACAGATCCGGCTGTGCCCCTTGTTCCGGCGTAGCCTTCAACGGGGGCGGCCAGGTTTCCAGCAGGGGACCTACGGAGTCGCTGCCCAGGCCGTCGCGCTGACTTCGGGTGGTGATGTGGTCGCCTTCAAGGCGGGCCAGCCCACCGCGCGTCCCGGCCCACACGGTTCCATGCCTGTCCACGAGCACGGAACGGACAAAATCGTCCGGCAGCCCATCGGCCGAGGTGAAGCGTTGCACGTGCGAGCCGGTCACGTGGTTGAGGCCATCCGGCGTGCCCACCCACACATCGCCATGGCTGCCTGCCGCCAACGACAGCACCAGGGGACTGGTAAGCGCGCCCGAGGCCACCGGGTCTGCGCCTCCCAGGCGACCCGAGGTCGCGCGCCGCAGGCCGCCATCACGCGTGCCGTACCAGACCTGGTCGCCCGCGCCCACGGCCACCGCGGTCACGACCTCCCCCAGCGAAGCAGGATCGGCGCGAAACTTGCGCGGGCGCAGGACGTGGAGGCCAGACGACTCGGTACCAATCCACACATCGCCTTCCCGATCTTCCGCCAGGCAAAGGACGGCGCTCCCTCCGAGGGCCTCGACGGGCTGAAGGTGCGGCTCGCCACCGACCCCCAGAACGAACAGGCCGTGGTTCGTCCCGATCCACCGCGCCCCGCGTCGATCAAGCAGCTGTGCCGTGGCACGGAGTCCCCTGGGCAGCTCGGCGGGGGCCGGCCCGAGGTGCCCGTCCTGAGCCTTTGCAGGCAACCTGACCGGAGGGGCCTGAAACGGGACGAACCGACGGCCGTTCCACCGGGCCAGGCCGCTCACTGTCGTTACAAGCAGGATGCCATCCTGGGCCAAGCCCAAGGACTCCACCGGAGCCGAGGGCAGACCCTCCTGCGTGCCGTAGTGGGTAAAGGTGCCCTCGTGGTCCTGTACCAGGCCGTCCGCCGTGCCGAACCACAGGTCCCCGTGGCGATCCTGGGCAAGCGAGCTGACGTCATCGCTCGTAAAGGCAGGCTGCATCTCGTGCCGGACAGGGCGAAACTCTGTTCCGTTGAACCGCGCTGCGCCTCCTTCCGTGGCGATCCAAAGATAGCCATCGCGCGTTTGCAGAATCTGGTGAACGCTTGCGTTTGGCAGCCCTTCTTCCGTGGACCAGGCCTGGTGACTCAGCGGAATGCCCGCGATGCCGGCGCCACGCGCCACAGAGATCAGGGAAAGCAGAAACCACAGACAGGCACGGGTGCGGGGAAAGCGGCGGATTCCAGGCAGGACGAACAAGGGTTGACTGTCGGGATCATATCGCATCGGGTCAGCCATTCTCTGACCCGTTGTCGCCCGGACGACCATGTCCCCTCGTTGGCAAGCGCTGATCGGTTGCGGCCGCAGACGCACCCGAGCGTCGCACGCCGGGTGCCTTACTCCGGGACGGTCATGTGAAAGCGCGCCTTGTCGATGCCCAGCACCCCGGTCTTTTCGTCGTGGGTGTATTGGTCCGCAAAACGGGCCGCCCAGGCCATCTCTTCGGTGGTGTAGGACGCACGCGCGTAGATGGCCTGTGCCCCGTTCTGATCCATGCCGCGAATCTGCAGCATGATCTCCCCGAAGGTCTCCTCGAATTGCTGCTTTGTGAGCCCGTGGAAGGGGCTGTCCGGCGTGATGAAGTGCGCCACGGTCCAGCTCAACGGCAGAAAGCTGATCTTGCTCCGCTCGATGGGCAGGATGTGGA
>CAXTRM010000103.1:2201-6435 GCA_964246625.1 uncultured Acidobacteriaceae bacterium | reverse complement strand
GTCTTGTGGTTGCTGGGATCGCGAAACCAAACGATACACGTCGCTTCCACCTCCAGGACCTCGTTGCGCGTGAGGTTGCGTAAGCGCACCAGCACCGCGGGCTTTTCGGCAAGCCGGACCACGCCGAAGGCACTGAATTCGATCTGGACATTGGGCTTGCTGAAGCGGGCAAACACCAGCCCTGTCACCAGCGCGGCATTCAGGAGGGCGGCAACGGCCTCCACGGCCACAAGGACGTTGGCTACCCGGCCGACGGGCACGATGTTGCCGTAGCCGATGGTGGAAAAGGTGTCCACGCTGAAGATAAACGCCTGCCAAAGGCGTCCGAGGTCGAGCATCGGCCCGGTGGCCACCAGGGTGCCCCGGCCGCAGAGCAGGTAGCCCACACCGAACAGCAGGTTGATCAGAAAAAAGGTGAACACGACCAGGCAAAAGAACACCGGCCAGCTGACATTCAGCAGCGTCGCATAGCTGAGGTGATCCAGCAGCGTGGTGCGGTTGCGAAGGACGTTGAAGGTGCCGTCGCGGTTGATGAGCCGGGCGCCTCGCTGCCCCGTCATCACGGCCCCAAATCCGAAGTCCTCCGACGCCCGCTCGATCAGGCCACTGGCTTTTTCTGTGTCACTCACGGATCGATCTTAGCGTTTACACACGCGATGCACCGACCAGCCCGGCACGGCAGGTCCGCACTCCCCAGCCCGGGGGCTCCCCGCCCGGTGCTAGCGGAAGTCGGCCACATGATCCTTCGCCCACTGGGCGTAGCTGAGCGCTGGCCGACCCAGCAGCTGCGGCACGGCGTCGATGCGGAAAGGCAGGGGAACCTGCGGAATCACGCCCTTGAACTGGATCAGGCGGTCGGCGAGCCTTTCAGGGACTTGTTGAATCAGCTCGGCACGAAAGGTCGCCACGTCCACCTCGTCCAGCCGAACAGGCTCGCCCAAAGCCTCGGCGATGGTGGCCACCTGCTCGCGGACGGTCAGCGGGCCCGCCCCGGGCACCAGATAGGCCTGGCGCCGATGAACATCGTTTGTGAGCGCCTGCACGGCAACCGCGGCCACATCCCGTTCATGCACCAGGCAGGCGCTGCCCTCGGGAAAAGCTGTGCGGAGTACCCGTTCCGTGCGAATGGACTCCCATCGCAGGGTGTTGGTCGCAAGATAGCCCGGCCGCACAAAGGTCCAATCGAGCCCCGAGGACTCCAGCACCTGCTCAACCTTCACGTGCATCATCGCAATCGGGTTGTTCCCCGGATCGGGAAACAAGACCGAGTTCGAGGACAGCAGCGTCACATGCTCCACGCCCGCATTGCGCGCCGCAGCCGCGAACGCCTCGGGTGCCTGCGCGTTAGCGTAAAGGAACACCTTGTGTACACCGGCGAGCAGGTGCGGAAACGACTCCGGCTTACCCAGGTCGGCGCGGACGACCTCCACCCCGTCAGGAAACTCGCCAGGCTGTGGGGCACGGCTGGAGGCGCGCACGGTTTGTCCGGCCGCGAGCAGCCCCGTCAGAACCTCTTTCCCAATACTTCCACGGGCGCCAGTGACCAGGATCGTCATGTCTCAAAGTCCCCATTCTTTGTGCGCAGATCTGGGTCGCGACACAACACAAGGTTATCTTGGCTCGGCCCACGACCTGTGTTTTCAGGCCCGGGCTTCCCAGGTACACGCTCGCCCTGAGGGCCTAAGAGACGGAGAAGGCTCTGCGGAGCAGCACCACGACGCACAGGCAGCGAACTTCCCGTCCGATGGGCCGCGATACCACCTGCCCACTGAAATCGGACTTGACAGGTCTGAGATTCACGGTAGGATTCTGAATATCAGACCACATAAGTCTGATATGCCGAGCGGCATGGTGCTGGGCAGGTCCGCACAGAACGCACATCACGTGCGCCCGCACCCTTGCGCCTGCTCGTGCTGGAGGACGATGTATGGGAAGCATATGCACGCGAAACGCGGACCGAGGTCCCAACGGCAACCGCCCCGGATGGAGAGCCGTCGCACAGGCGACCGTTGTTTCCGCGCTGGGATCGCTGATGGGCGAACACGGCGCCGCGCAGGCCCTGCCGCAGGACGCCGCGGGACCCGGGCAGCAGCCCGTACCGGCCGCGAGTCGTACAGCGATCCGTCACTTCGATCTTTCCCCGGGGGAGCTCACCCCGACCCTGGAAGCGTTTGGGCGGGCGACCGGCTTTCGGGTGCACTCCAGGGTGCCGGCGGACAAGCTGGTCGGGTTTCGCTCGCAGGGCGTCCACGGCGCGTACACCCCCGAGCAGGCGCTCCATCTGGTGCTCGCGCAGACAGGCCTGGACGGCTGGTTTGAGGGCGACAACAGGATCGAGGTCGGCGTTGGCGCAGCCGACACGGTATCGGTCACGAGCGAGATCGCCCAGGTCGGCTTACAACAGCTTCCACAGCCGCTGGTAGACACGGCGCAAACCGTTACGGTGGTGCCGGAGTACGTGCTGAGCGAGCAGGCCGACACCACCCTCCGCGACAGCTTGCGCAACGTACCCGGCATCTCCATCGCCGCGGGGGAAGGCGGATCACAGGGCGACAGCTTGACCATCCGCGGCTTCAACGCACGTAACGACATCTTTCTCGATGGCATCCGCGACTTCGGGTCGTACTACCGCGACAGCTTCGATTACAGCTCGGTGGATGTGCTGGAAGGGCCCGCCTCGGTCGAGTTCGGCCGCGGGTCCACCGGTGGCGTGGTGAACCAGGAGACAAAGCAGCCGGAGGTTCATCCTTTCATCACCGCCGGCGGCCAGTTCGGCACGGACACCATGCGGCGCGGCACGTTGGACATGGACGAGCCCCTTCCGTGGATCCCTGGCGGTGCCGCGGCGCGGCTGAACGTGGCTGCGGAGGAGACCGGGGTTGCCGGACGTGACGTTACCCTCACCAGGCGCCTCGGCCTGGCGCCGGCTCTCAGCTTCGGCCTCGACACCCACACGCGCACCACCCTGAGCTACCTCCACGAGGCAGAAAACGACATCCCGGACTACGGTTTGCCGTACTTCGGCGCCGGCTTTCTCCCTGTGCCCCGGGAGACGTTCTACGGTTTCGCCACTGCGAGCTCCTTGCACACCACCCCGGACGTCGTGACGGCCAAGGTGGAGCACGACTTCGGCCTCCATGTGACGTTGCGCAACACCTTGCGTTGGGCCAACTACCCGCGGATCTACCGGATCACCGAGCCCCAGATCAACTCGGCCGCCACCGTACTCTACAGCAACCGGGATGGGAACACGACCTACGAAGGGCCCACCACGCAGATCTCGGTGCGGTGTGCCATCACCTCGAGTGCCGCGACCTCCTGCTTCCCTTTCCACACGCCGCTCAGCGAGATCGCGGTCAAGCGCAATCAGATCGCCGGCGCATCCACGGAAGACATGCTCTGGGACCAGCTGAGCGCCTCGCTGCGCTTTGCCGTGGGGCACATTGCCAACAACGCCGTGGTGCTGCTGGAAGGGGGTCGCGAGCGTTCCAACCCGAACCGCACAACCTACACGCTGCCGTACACCACGGCGCTCAGCCCCAACGCCGGCGACGCCTTTGCGCCTGGCTCGGTTGTTCCCGGGGTGACCACGCACGTGGCCTCGCAAAGCTACGGCATTGACTTTCTCGACACGCTTAGCCTTTCGCATTGGCTGGAGGTCTCAGGCGGCGTCCGCTTCGACTACTTCAGCACCTCTTCGCAAAGCCCAAGCAACCTGGCTGCCACCCCGGTAGTGGCGCCCACCTTTGGCGAGCGGCTGGACAAGGCCCCCACCTACCGGGCAGCGGTCGTCGTCAAGCCCCGGGCCGCTGGCAGCGTGTACTTCGATTGGGGAACCTCGTTCAACCCGGCAGCGGAAGCCTTGTCCCTGAGCGGCAACAACGCGACCTCACCACCGGAGTACAACGAGACCTACGAGGTCGGCGCGAAATGGAACTTCCTGCATGACCGATTGAACCTCAATGCAAGCATCTTCCGCACAGAAAAGCTGAACGCTCGCGAGATCGATCCGACAAACTCCCTCAACGTAGAAAATGCCGGCAACCAGCTGGTGCGGGGCGTGCAGATCGGCGCCCTGGGCCACATGCGCTCCAACTTCGACCTCCTCCTGGGCTATGCCTACCTCGACGGCTCCGTGGAAAGGTCGATCCTGAACGCATCGCCGCTGGTGGCCGTCAACACGCTGCTGTTGGCTGCCAAGGATCCGCGGGCCAACACGGCGCCGTACTTCACC
>CAXTRM010000103.1:0-2191 GCA_964246625.1 uncultured Acidobacteriaceae bacterium | reverse complement strand
GCCCGCCGGCTTTCCGCTTGCCAACGTCCCGAAGAACTCAGGCAATGTATGGATCACCCACAAGCTGGTGTATGGCGTGGTGGGTGGCTTCGGGGGCAACTATGTCGCGGCGCGCCGGGCCAGCTCAACAGCCCTGGTGGGGGTGTATGACAGCGAGGCCTCACTCGATCCCACAGCGGTCCCGCTGGTCGCCAGGGCCGTTCCCGGGTACACCAACCTCAACCTCATGTGCAGTCGAACGGTCGGCGAACGTTGGAATGCGCAGGTAAACGTCGGCAACCTGGCCAACGCCTTCTTTATCGACCAACCGCACCCCGGGCACCTGGTTCCCGGCGAAGCGAGAAATGTGCAGTTCGGCGTGCGCTACACCTTGAAACCGTGAGGCAACCCGTTCACGCCGCCACCGCAGAAGCAATCTAGGTAGACCCAGCATGCTCATCGTTGTTCCCGAAGTGTTTTCAAAGCCCGAGGTGCGCGACCTCCGTGCGCAACTGGATGCAGCCGATTGGATTGACGGTCGGGTCACAGCCGGCCACCAATCGGCACAAACAAAGCGTAACTCCCAGATCCCGGAAGACCATCCCGTCGCCCGGGAGGTGGGAGAGCGCATCCTTGGTGCCCTGGGCAGACACCCGCTGTTCCGTTCAGCTGCGCTTCCGCTCAAGGTCTTCCCGCCCTTATTCAATCGGTATGCGGGCGGCCAAACCTTTGGCACCCACGTGGACAACAGCGTGCGCACCCACGCCGCCAGCGGCGGCCGCATCCGCACCGACCTGTCCTGCACGCTGTTCTTCTCCGAACCCGCCGAGTACGAGGGTGGCGAGCTGGTGGTGGAAGATACCTTCGGGTCCAAAAGCGTGAAGCTGCCTGCCGGCGACATGATCCTTTACCCCGCGACCAGCCTCCATCACGTCACGCCCGTAACGGGCGGGGCCCGGGTGGCAAGCTTTTTCTGGCTGCAAAGCATGGTCCGCCAGGACGCGCAACGCACCCTGCTGTTTGAGCTCGATACTGCCATCCAGCGCCTTGCGACGGCCGGGGATGGGTCCGTGCAGCAAAGCGCGGTGCAGCTCACCGGCGTGTACCACAACCTGCTGCGTCAATGGGCCGAGCTTTAGGGTGGCCGCGCTCCACACCGCTTTCCTGTGCCGCACCTGCGGTCAGCCGCACCGTTCGTTGCCGCTGAGCTACAGCGCGAAGGCACCCCTCACCGTGTTGCGCGTCCCGGCCGAGGAGCGCGCACGACGGATCGTCCTGAGCCCCGATCAATGCGTCATCGACAACCGTCTCTTCTTTCTGCGCGGGCGCATCGTTGTTCCCATCCGCGACTTCGGCGAGCCCTTTATCTGGGGTGTATGGGCGCAGGTCGGCTTGGCGGACTTCTTCCGCACGAATCACCTCTGGACCACCCCTGGACGTGAAACCGAGGCCGCCTTTGCTGGGCGGCTCGACACGAACCTTGGCTTGTTCGGCGGAACGCTCGATCTCCCCGTCCAGATCAGGACCCAGGCCGTTGGCCGAAGACCTCACTTCGACCTTGCCGCGCGGCACCATCGGCTGGCCCTGGAGCAACGCACGGGCATCACGCTGGCGCGGGCGGAAGAGATCGCAGCGACACTGCTGCATCAGGAGCCCGAGACGGCCCCGGGGCAGACGGCATGAGGAGGGAGAACACGGTTCCCAGAGCTGGCAGGATGGCGGAGGGAGAGGGATTCGAACCCCCGTTGCCCGTTAAGGCAAAGCGGTTTTCAAGACCGCCTGTTTCAACCACTCACACATCCCTCCGCGGGCCGTGTGGCACTGAACTTTTCTAAGCCTAACAGCACGGAAACGGAACATCTATCACCCCAACAGGCAGGGAGGGCCGAAACAGGCGGGGCAGGGTGTTGCCATGTCGCCCCGAGGCGTTGCGGTCCTGCCAGGCCATCCTTCACCGGCCCGCGCAGAAGCCGCTGGACAGGCGCCTCACCCTGCCCGAACGGGTGTCGGCCAAAAGCTGCAAACAAGGGACGCTAAACTAACGGTGGGTTTTCGCCGCCTCTGCACTCGGCACACCCCGCTGCCGATGCCGTCTGGTCCAGCCCCATCCCGGTCCTCCGTTGCCGCCACGGAAGAAGCCCTCGTGCCGTGGCCCCTGCCCGGTGCGCCGGAAGGCGCCTTTGGGGGGATCGCGGACCCGTCAGAGGTCGCC
>CAXTRM010000102.1:2743-11443 GCA_964246625.1 uncultured Acidobacteriaceae bacterium | reverse complement strand
TTTATCGCCTCCGCGTCCATCCCCTGGGGTGCCTCCAAACGCGATGACGACCTGGGCGGCTACCACCTGGTGTGGACGCGCGACATGATTCAGTCAGCTACCGCCATGCTGGCCTGTGGTCGCGTGGATACCGCCCTGCGCGCGCTGGTGTACCTGGCCTGCACGCAGCATCCTGACGGCGGCTTCTCTCAAAATTTCTGGATTAACGGCACAACCTACTGGTCGGGCATACAACTCGATGAGGTGGCCTACCCCATCGTGCTCGCTTGGCGCCTTTGGAAGGTCAACGGCCTTGGCAACTTTGACATCTTTCCCTTTGTTTCGCGTGCGGCGGGCTTCCTTGTCCGCTACGCGCCCGTCACGCAGCAGGAGCGATGGGAAGAAAACGCCGGCTACTCGCCTTCCACGCTGGCCGTCGTCATCTCCGGTCTGCTGTGCGCTGCCGATATCTGCAAGAGCTTCGGCTCTGGGGAGTTGGGCACCTTCCTGGAAGACTACGCCGACTGGATCGAAGCGCATCTTGATGAGTGGACCACCACAGAGCAGGGTATGCTCGACCCCGAGGTGCCGCATCACTACATGCGCATTCGGCCTCCCGCCGAGGGCGAACCGTTCCACAATGACTCCATCACCCCCGGCGAACTCACCATCGCCAATCGAGAACCCGGGGAAAAACACACCTTTGAAGCCCGCGAGATCGTCGATGCCGGTTTCCTGGAACTCGTGCGGTACGGCATCCGCCGCGCGGATGATCCGCTGATAGTCAACTCCCTCAAGGTCATCGACAAGATCCTGAAGATCGATACACCCTACGGGCCGTGCTGGCGCCGCTACAACCATGACGGCTACGGCCAGCGGAAAGACGGTGGCCCCTACATCGGCTACGGCCAGGGCCGGGCATGGCCCATCCTCACCGGCGAACGCGCTCACTACGAGTTGGCCGCCGGCCGCGATGTCAAGCCGCTTCTACGTGCCATGGAGCGCTTCTCCTCCATCGGCGGCATGCTGCCGGAGCAGGTCTGGGACCATAACGACCTCCCCGGAGAGGGCATGTACTGCGGCCGTTCTGCGGGCTCGGCGCAGCCCCTCGTATGGGCCCATGCCGAGTACCTGAAACTGCTCCGTTCCGTCGCTGACGGCAAGGTCTTCGACCGGATCTCCGTCGTTGAAGAACGCTACGGTGTGCCCTCGGACGAGCGTCAGTTTCAAAGCCGCATGGAGATCTTTCGGGTCAATCGGCCCATCAGTGCCATGAGGCAGGGCGGCACGTTGCGCATCACGGATGCCGATCGCTTCCAACTGGTCTGGACAGCCGACAGCTGGACGACGACCAACCGTGTGGACTCACGTCAGGTCGGCCACCCCGGCTCATATACCGATCTCACGGACACGGCCGACCAGGCAGGTGCCTTTGAGTTCACCCTTTTCTGGCCGGCACAGAACCGCTGGCTGGGTCGCAACTACAAGGTGGACGTGCTGCCCATGGCGCCTCACCAGGAGCCTGCCGCCGTCAAACCGCCCTCGTAGTACGCGCCGCGGCGTTGTGCGGCAGGGGCAGCTCCGTTATAACCGGTACGCCTTCTTCGCAAGGCCGTATGTGAGGGCGTGCGCCACCTCCATGGCCTCGTCTTCGTCCATCCGATGCTCCCTCACCATCCTGGCCAGGAACACGCAGTCCATGCGGCGGGCTACATCATGCCTGGCTGGAATCGACAAGAAGGCCCGTGTGTCGTCGTTGAATCCAACCGTGTTGTAAAAGCCTGCGGTCTCCATGGCCTGTTCGCGAAAGCGCATCATGCCTTCCGGGCTGTCGTGAAACCACCACGGCGGCCCCAGTCGAAGGCACGGGTAGTGCCCGGCCAGCGGCGCCAGCTCGCGGCTGTAGGCGCTCTCATCCAGCGTAAATAGGATCAAGGTCAGCTTCGGTTCGTTGCCAAACGCATCCAGCAGCGGTTTCAGTGCATGGACGAAGTCGGTTTGCATTGGGATGTCTGCGCCGATGTCTCGTCCATACCGTGCAAACAACCGGGCGTTGTGATTGCGGAACGACCCCGGGTGTAGCTGCATCACCAATCCGTCGTCCACGCTCATGCGGGCCATCTCGGTCAGCATCTGCGCACGAAACAGCTCGCGCTGTTCTACGGAGCTGCGCCCCGTCCGGATGTGCTCATACAGCGCCGCGGCCTCGCCCTGGTCGAGATCGGCGGTCCGCGCCGTCGGGTGCCCATGGTCGGTTGCGGTGGCTCCCATGCTGCGGAAGCGGTTGCGTTCCTGCCGCAGCGCACGGAGGTAGCCCTGCCATCGACCTGTATTTTCTCCGCTTTGCTGGCCGAGGCGCTCCAGGTTGGGAACAAATCCATCGAAGTCCGGATCCACCACGGCGTCGGGCCTGAAGGTCGGAAGGATCCGCGCCGGCCACCCGGATGCCCGTAGGGCCTGGTGGTCCTGGAGTCCGTCAAGCGGCGAGTCCGTGGTCGCCAGCACTTCTAGCCGAAAGTGCTCGTACAGGGCGCGGGGGCGGAACGCTGGGGTGTCCAGCCTCTGCTGGATGGTGTCGAAATAAAGGTCGGCCGTGCCTTCGGAAAGGCGCTCGGTAAGGCCAAACAACTCCTGAAAGGCAAAGTCGAGCCAAAGCCGTGTGGGGGTTCCCCGGAAAAGGTAGTAGTGTTCTGCAAAGATCCGCCAAACCTCGCGCGGATCCCGCATCTCCGGTACCCCGATCTCCATCCGTTCCAGCGCGATGCCCTGGCTGTAGAGCATGCGATGGACGTAATGATCGGGCTGAATGAACAGGGCCGCGGGGTTCGGAAAGGCTTGGTTCTCCGCAAACCACCGCGCCTGCGTGTGGCCATGCGGACTGAGCAGCGGCAGATCGCGGACGGAGGCAAACAGCCGGGCGGCTATTCTGCGCGTCTCCGGCTCGGCCGGAAACAGCCGATCCTCGTGGAGCAGTGGCATACCTTCCCCTGTAGCCGGCGACCGAACAGGCCGGTGCCTGGCCCTTTAGTTGTACCCGTTTGCAGGATAGGGGCTGCAACACTGCATCCAGAACGGGCTGGGCTGTATCTGAACAGAAACAGTCCTGTTCGGCATACTGGGCTGCGATACTGGAAAAGGCGAGCCGGTACGCCGGCCCGGGAGCAGCATGGCAACCAGCGTTCAAAATCCGGTGCCCACCACGGCGGCTCCGGGCGCTTCGCGCTCCGTAGCCGGAAGGGTCCGCAGTTCACGGGACACCTTTGAATCCACGCTGCGCAGCGCCACCTCCACCGTGGCCTTCCGCGAGATCGTGGCTCAGGCCATCGATACCTTTTCTGCCAGCAAAGCTCGCTTCCTGCTCACCATGCTGGGTATGGTCATCGGGTCGGCGTCGGTCATTCTTGTTGCCACGCTCGGACTTACCGGCCGCCAGTACGCACTCAACATGATCGCGTCCATCGGCCCCAACATGATCGAAATGCAGGGTGGCGGCGGCCTGGTTACCGGCCCGGAAAACGTCAGCGTGGCCGACTTCATGACGCGTGAAGACATGAACGCCGTCATGGACCAGCTGGGCCCCTGGATCGTGGCAAGCTCCCCCATGTTGGAGTGGCATGACCGTATCCCAATCCATAACGGCCAGGTAAAGGACACCATGCTGCTGGGCGTCAGTCCGCAGTACAAGCAGGTACGGAATCTCAAGGTGCTCGCCGGACGGTTCTTCGACACCGAAGACGAGCTGACGCACGCCCATGTGGTCGTCATGATCGAGCCCCTCGCGCAGGAGCTCTACGGCAGCTCCGGAGCCGCCATCGACCAGACCATCTCGGTGAACGGTATCCCGTTCACGGTCGTTGGGGTCTTCAAGGAAAGTATCCAGACCTTCGGCATGAGCGAAGTCAATAACCAGACCATGCTGATTCCTTACCCGGTGGCACGCTACTTCCAGGGTACGGATAACCTGAAGCAGATCTTCTTTACAGTCGCCAACGCAAACCAGGTTGAGCCGGTCGCACGCAAGATCGAGGCCATCATCACCTCCCGCCACCGCGCCGGCAACACTTTCACCGCGTTTACCCTCACCACGGTTCTGCAGGTCATGGGGCAAATTTCGACCATGCTCATGATCGTGCTGACGCTTGCCTCGGCCATCACGCTCGTCGTCTCCGGCGTGGGCATCATGAACTCCATGCTGGCCAATGTGCAGTCGCGCATCAAGGAAATTGGCATCCGTAAAGCGTTGGGCGCGACGAGTCGCGAAATTCGTATTCAGTTCCTTACGGAAAGCGTGTTTTTGTCGCTGGCCGGGGGGTTGGTGGGCACGATTCTTGGGCTGGCGCTTCCGCTTGCGGTGCGCGTTCTGACGGGGTTGAAGATCCCGATCTCACCCTGGAGTGCAATCATTTCGCTGTTTACGGCCATTTTGGTGGGTGTGATCTTTGGGACCCTGCCGGCAAACCGTGCCGCCAAGCTGGATCCGGTAACGACGCTGAAGTACGAATAGGCCGCGCTGTGCGGGGAACCAAGGCGGTTAACAACCCCTTCAGGTGCTACTTTAAGTGCGTTTTTGAGTGTCAAAAAGGCACTTTGAACCGCCTTTTCACTCGTACATGAGTGATCCTAGATTCGCTCCACCATGACCTCGGTCGCCTTGATCAGGGCTGCGGCGGTATCGCCTTTTTTCAGGTCCATCTCGCGGACAGCATCGGCGGTGATGATGGCGGTGACATGCTGCTCGCCGAACGAGATCACAACCTTTGCCAGCAGACCGTCGATCTGCAGGTCGATAACGTGCCCAACAAGCTGGTTCCGGCCGGAAACGCGCCGGTACCGCTCACGCGACTCGCGGGCCGGGCGCTCTGTGTCTTTTCTGAGGTACGGCTTCAGCGAGGCCTGGTCGATGCGATGGTGGCCGCCGGGCGTTTGCACGGTGGGCAGCTTGCCGGACAGGATCCATTGCTTCACGGTGGGGTAGCTGATGCCCAGGATGGCAGCGGCTTCACGAGGCTTCAGGAGCGGCAGCGAATCGGCCATGGAGGAGATTGTACGGCGGCGGCGACCCCCGGGGCTGGGGGGGGGGGGCGCCCGGGGGGGCGGGCCCCCCACCCGGCGGGCGTGCGCCGGCGCCTTCGGGCCGGGGTGGCCGGCCCGGGTGGCGGCCTGCACAGGATAACCCCGAAACTAGGCCCGGCAAGGCAAGACTCAACAAGCAGGACCGACAAGTTGGACCCGGACAGGCAAAAAGCGCAAGGGCCGAAGCGGCAGGCTTCGGCCCTTGTGTCTGGAGTGAGCTTACTTGGTGAGGGTGGTGAGGAGCGACGGCGTGGGGCTGCCCCAGCCGGTAACCAGGTCATAGCCCGCGACGGCAGAGTAGCTCCCCGAGGTTCCAGTGATGATGTCGTGGAAGTCGGTGCTGTAGGTGGACGCCGTGGCGTTCTGGCCGTAGATGGTGGGGTTCAGGAAACCGACCCGGGCCCTGCCTTCGGTGGTGAGCTGCTGGTTGACGAGCGCGAGGTACGCGGCCCACATGGGTGCGGCAAAACTGGTACCGCCGTACTCATTGGCCAGGCAGGCCTTTTGGTTCGAACAGGTGTAGAAGGTAAAGTTGGCGTTGGCAGCCACGTCCGGGCCGTTGCGCAGGGTTGTGGAGCCCCGGTTGGTTCCGTTGATCGCAGCCTTTTGCCAGGAGGGGATGGCGATACCGTCCGGCGAGATGCCGCCACCGGAGTCGACCCATGCCGTTTCAGACTTCCAGGGTCCACCGGCGCTGGCGGTGACGAGGTCGGTGCCACCTACCGAGGTGACGTAGGCGTCATCGGCCGGCCACGCCTCGTTCTTCCGGGACCATGTGGAGCTGTCCCCTGAGGCGGCGAAGAAGCTCTGGCCCTGTGCGGCCATCTTTTTGAAGTAGGGATCGAGCGTGGAAGGGTCTGCCGGTGTCCAGCCCCAGGAGCAGCCGATGGTCGTCGGCAGGGGGCTGTGCGTGGTCATCGCGCTGATGATGGCGGTATCGCTGGAGCCGACGTACACCTGGAGGCTGGACAGGTTTGGAGCCATGCCGAGCGCCTGGGTGATGTCCAGGTTCTGTTCGCCATCGTCGCAGTACCCGCCGGCGGCGGTGTAGCTGCAGGCCGTCGAGGTGCCGTCAGTGGAGATCAGCTGTGGGGTAAGGGCGAGCCGCTGCCCGGTGTTGGCGTAGTAGGTCTTCAGGTCCGCCAGGTTGGTTCCCACATATTCAAAGAGACCAAGGGTTTGCCCACCCCCGTTGAGGTGCCCTGTGCCGTAGTAGGCTGCCCGCATGTCAGAGCCCAGAAAGGAAGCAGACGGGCCTGAGCCGGTCGTGGCCTGGCTGGTAACGGCCTCCGGCGTGATGCCGTGAGCGGCAGCGTAGTCGGACCGCTTGACGTAGAGCGGGTGGGGAATGGAGTAGTTGTCCAGGCCGGAGATGTGCCACAGGTTAAAGGAAAGACTGGTCGTAGGCTCCCGGTCTGGACCGAAGAAGGTGCGGTCTTCGGTGGGGTGCCGGTAGGTCTGAATATTGAGGTGGAAGGCGCGCTCGATGGCAGAGACCGGCGCCTGCACCTGCACGTCCATGCCGTCACGCGAACCGCCGGTGATGGTGAGCCCGTTGGCCTTTGCCAATTGCAGCACAGCATCGTAGTGCGCCTGGGTGGGGCCAAAACTCTCCGTAAACTCGCCAGGGGTGAGGAAGTGGCGGTAGGACGAGGAGGACGGGTCGTACAGATCCTGGAGAAAGATTTCCAGCCCTACGGGATCCCGGACAGGAAGCACAAGGTCGAGACTCAGCACACGCTCCCGAGAGGCGCCCCCGAGCGCCTGCACGGTACCCGAGGCCACGGCCTCGCGAACGTGATGGGTCGCTACCCCCTGCGCCAGAGCGGAAGGACCCGCCAGGGTGAGGCAGGCCAGGGCAGCAAGGGAGGAGAAGCGGCCAACGCGGGTCGAGAGGACGGCTTGTAGCTGAACGGCACTCATGTGGAAGGCTCCTGAGGTGAGGGACGGAGGGTCGCTACCTGTCGGGCGAGCAAGCGACGGGGTAACCAACGATCAGTTACGAAGGATGGTGACCTCAAAGCTACCACCCAGCGGGGAACCTGAAAAGGGCCACACTCCCGAGGCCGCCGATACAACTTTTGGGGGCTTCCTTTGTAGTCTGTTCTGTAGTTAGCGGGCTGTGTGTGGCATCCAGCTGTGATACCGTTCCAGTAGCTTTTACCGGGGCGCGCTCGAGATCGCCCTGGCTGGACGTCTTCCCCTCGCGCCGTCGAGCTTGCAGACGCTTTCTGTTTGTTCTCTTTTTTCAAGGACGAATTTGAGGAGCCGCACGCGCGGGCAGCTTGCGCGTCGAGGGACGGGTCATGGTGGGAGAGGTCAGGCCAGGCAGTGTAAGCCAGCGATATGGCGTGTATATCGAGGAGTTGCAGGAGTTTTTCGCCAGCCGGCACGTTGCGTTTGGAAGCCCCGGGGACCTTGTGGCCTTTGCCGACCAGGTGGCCACCACAGGCCCATTTCAGGAGGAGATGGGGTCGCTGGTGCGCACGATCCTGTACCAGGAAGAAAACCTGGGCCGTGGCGACCTGCTTGCGCTGGTAAGCACCGCCGTGGGCGGGAGCGAGGTGGATGCGGGGACCCCGGCGTCGCAGGAGGCCATCCGCAAGGTATTTGGCTTTCTCAATGCGGCCGTGCGCCAGGACCGTTCGTTCTTGCTCGATGACGTGGACGAGCCAGAAGAAGAGCAGCCCCAGGAGATAGCCAGCAGCACGTTTCCGGGCGCGCCGGCACCGGAGGCCAGATTTGCCCCGGAGACCAGATTTGCCCCGGAAGCCAAGCTTGCCCCGGAGCCGCGAACCGCGTCGCCGCGGACCTCCAGGCCTACAGCAGCACCCCCACCCGCGACGGCCGCCATGGCGGCAGCGCCTGCCCGCATGCCCGCGGTGCGTGAACGGCCTGTTGAAGCCGTCCCCGAGCGTGATGTGCTGTCCCGGGCGATGGCACTTTCGGCAGAGGACCCCACCGAACCGACGACGCCCCTGCCTCCTGCCCCGGTGGCTAGCCGCACCGCGCCTTCGGCGCCGACGGAGCAGGCCCGCGGTCCCTGGTGGATGATTCCGGCGATCGGCCTGGGCATGGCGGCTGTGGGCGCCGGCGTGTATGTGGCCCGGCCGTGGTTTCATGGCTCCGTGAACCAGGCGAGCGTGGCCACCGCGGGGTTTTCCGCAGCGGCAGGGTATGCGACAGGGCCGTCCTGCGCCGCACCGATGGCTGCGGGCGTTACGCGTTCCGGTTTGCAGGAACGTGCCCTGTGGGCGCACAACCTGCTGGAACAGAAGCTCTACGATGCGGCACTGCCGGAGTTACAGGAGATTGTCCGGCTGGACCCCGGATATCCAGGGGTGAGGCTGGATGAGTCCGATGCGCTGCTGAACCTGAAGCGTCCGGAAGAGGCGCGCGTGGCCATTGATGCGCAGATTGGCCTGGCGGAGTGCCTGACCCGGCTGCCGGCACCTGCCCTGGATGCCTACTGCGCCAGCCAATATGCGCCGGGTGCGGTGAATGGCTGCAGGCCGCAGTTGAGCCACATCCGGCAGGCGGCCGAGTTGCAGGCGGCCCTGGTGCACCTGGAACTGGGCCATCAGGTAGAGCCGGCCAGTACGTCCGAGGCCTCATTTGCCGAGCTGACCGACGAGATACCTGCGAAAC
>CAXTRM010000102.1:297-2733 GCA_964246625.1 uncultured Acidobacteriaceae bacterium | reverse complement strand
GCCGGTCCACACACGGGTGCCAGCCCCGGCACGGCATCCGGAGCCGTTGCCGCCGGCCACGGAAGGGGACACGGAGCGGCCGTCGCTGCCGCGTGAAAGCTCGCGGCCTGCCGGGAAAAAGGGCGGAAGCGATGCTTCGCTGGTCAAGGGTGAAGGGACAGACTCGGCGTTTGGCGCGTACCAGAAGCCGTAGCAGGGACAAAGGCAAAAGGGAAATTGGGCTTGAAACAAGGCTGGGGCATACGGTGGGTGGTTGCAGGGGTGCTGGGCTGCCTGGGCATGGTTGCCCGGGGATGGGCGCAGGAGGTGGCCTTTGGAGGCATTGAACTGGCCTCAAGCAGCGTGAAAGGGTTGACCTTTGTCTTTCAGCCCGGCAGCGAAGGCGACGACCAGGACCAGCCAGGCGGCAAGGCCGACCGTGTGGAACGCTTGCAGTATGCCGAGCGCAATGCCAGCTTCATCAGCATGAAGGACGGCTGCAAGCTGAGTGAGCGCGGCCTGTCACTGCTGGTGAAGGACACAGCCGAGGTGGTAGGGGAGTTGCGCGAAGGAGCGAGGGCCAAGAGCCAGCCGAACCTGAAGCTGTTTGTGGTGGGCAGCAGCGGCCTGGGCTCGGTGTGCAATACCGATGAGATCGTGGCGCGGGTGCGGGAGGCCACCGGCCTGTGCAGCGAGTTTATCTCCGCAGTGGACGAGGCCAAGTACACGCTGGGCTTTGTGCTGCCGAAGGATCGCTACAAGAGCCTGATCATCGACGTCACCGGCGGCAATACCCTGGGCGGCTATTACGTGACGACGCGCGGGGCAGCGTGGCCGCCGCGCGAGTGGCACGGCTTTGAGATGAAGTACGGCTCACGCACGCTGAAGGACCGGGCGCAGGCCTTGCTGAAGCAGGAGCGCCGGGACGCCGCTGGCAACGTGATCGCACCGCCGCCCGACTTTTGGCATGCGGTGGACGCGGTGCTGCACCAGGAGGTGCTGCCGGAGCTGGAACGGATCAAGGACGAGAACCCCGGGCTGGCCAACTTCGGGCAGCTCTACATGGTGGGTGGGGCGATCTGGGGCGTGTCCACCCGCATCAAGCCGGTGCAACAGGAGGAGTGGGCGATCAGCCCATTGAGCCTGTCGGACTTCGACACCGTGATGACCAAGCTGCGGGATGGCACATATAACGAGTTCGATGGAGACCAGTTTGGGCCCAAGGTGAAGGCGCAGACGCACGAAGCCGCCGAGGCGGAGTTGCGCGATGTGCTGCAACGGTTCGACCCGCAAAGCCTGTATGCAGGCGTCGCGCTGGCACGCTTTCTGGTGCAGGAGACCACGCCGTTTGCGCGGGTGTATTTCCCCACGACCGCGGCCTGGATCTCCGGGTATGCGCGGGAAAAGTTCCGGGAGTCCGGGGCAGTGTTGCAGACCTGCAGCGCGGGGACGCCGGCAAAGGGCTGAAAGGGTTGATAGGGCGCCTGTGTGGGGGGCGCGGCAGGAGGCTCGGCAAGGGACTGGAACGACGGAAGCGGCGCTCCCGACGTGGCATCCAGGATCGTGCGTCTGGATACCCGCCTGTGGAGCGCCGCTTCGTGGTGCGGACGGAGAGGTGGTTACGCCTGGGCGGGCTCTGTGGGCGCGAGGGCCTCGGGCTGGTCGCTCTTGACGTTGACCTGCACATGCGCTGTGACCTCACGGAACAGGCGAACGGGCACATGGAACTCACCGACGGTCTTGAGCGGCTCTTCGAGCTGGATACGACGCCGCTCGACCTGGTAACCCTGCGCTTCCAGCGCCTGGGCGATGTCGGCGGAGGTGACGGAGCCGAAGAGCTGAGCACGACCGTGTTGAGCGTGGAGGCGACCTGCTCGGCTTCGGCCTTCTCTTTGGCGGCCTTGCGGATGGCGGACTGCTTCATCTGCTCGATGACGTTTTTGTTGGCTGCCGTCGCCTCGATGGCGAACTTTTTGGGCAGCAGGTAGTTGCGGCCGTAGCCGTCAGCCACCTTGACCACATCGCCACGATGGCCGAGGGTCTCGATGTCCTGCTTCAGAATGACTTCCATGATCTTGTCTCCGGTGGTGCAGCCCCGTAGCGGGGTGCCGAGAGGGGCGATGGCTGCCAGGGATACGGCCAGGCTGCCCAGCCATCGTGCCCTTTCAGGCGAATCAGGTCGTGAAACCGTGGCTAGTACTTGGCGGCGTAGGGCAGCAGGGCGATGGCGCGAGCCTGCTTGATGGCGCGGGTCAGCTTGCGCTGGAACGGTGCCGAGGTGCCCGTCAGGCGGCGTGGAATAATCTTGCCGCGATCGGAAACAAACTGCTGCAGCAGGCGCACATCGCGGTAGCTGATCGAATCGATCTTTTCTACCGTGAACTTGCATACCTTTTTGCGACGGAAGAACTTACGGCCACCCGGGCCACCACCGGAGCCAGCCGGACGCGGCGGACG
>CAXTRM010000102.1:0-270 GCA_964246625.1 uncultured Acidobacteriaceae bacterium | reverse complement strand
AGGACCACCCGGGCGAGGACCGCGAGGACCGCGGGGACCACCCTGGCCCTGAGGGCCACCTGCGGGTGAAGGAGAAGCAGCCGGCGCAGCGCTCGGGGTTGCTGCATTTTGGATATCGTCAGCCATCTTGTTTTCCTTTGGGCTGAAGGAACAGTGCCTTCAGCGGTTTGGCGGCTCTCGCTCCAGATCCGCGGTGGGATCTTCGGACTTTGAATCTGGCGGCAGGGGTGCAACCGTGGAAGCGAGAAGCGCGTTGGGTTTGTCCTGTGC
>CAXTRM010000101.1:6832-11595 GCA_964246625.1 uncultured Acidobacteriaceae bacterium | reverse complement strand
GAAGAACTCAAGGAGATCATCGAGTTCCTTCGCGAAGCCCAGAAGTTCCAGCGCCTTGGCGGCCGTATTCCCAAGGGTGTCCTGATGGTCGGGCCTCCCGGCACCGGGAAAACGCTGCTTGCTCGCGCGGTTGCGGGCGAAGCTAATGTCCCCTTCTTTTCCATCTCCGGCTCTGACTTCGTTGAAATGTTTGTCGGCGTCGGCGCCAGCCGTGTCCGCGACCTTTTCGAGCAAGGCAAAAAGAACGCACCGTGCATCATTTTTATCGACGAAATCGACGCTGTCGGCCGTCACCGCGGCGCAGGCCTCGGCGGTGGACATGATGAGCGTGAGCAGACCTTGAATCAGCTGCTCGTCGAGATGGACGGCTTTGAAGCCAATGACGGTGTCATCCTGATCGCGGCAACCAACCGTCCAGACGTTCTGGATCCGGCCCTGCTCCGCCCCGGCCGCTTTGATCGTCGCGTGGTTGTGGATCGTCCGGACATCCGTGGCCGTGAAGAAGTTCTTCGTGTTCACGCGAAAAAGGTTCCCATGGCGGAAGACGTCAACCTCAATGTGCTGGCTCGTGGCACACCGGGCTTTTCCGGCGCCGACCTTGCCAACATGGTTAACGAAGCTGCCCTGACCGCTGCACGGTTTAACCGCAAAGCGGTGCACATGTACGACTTCGAGGTAGCCAAGGACAAGGTCCTGATGGGTGCCGAGCGCAAGAGTATGCTGCGCAGCCCGGAAGAACTGAAGATCACGGCGTACCACGAGGCTGGTCATACCCTGGTGTCTGCGCTCCGGGAGCACTCTGATCCGCTGCACAAGGTCACGATCATCCCACGAGGCATGGCACTTGGCGTCACGGTCTACCTCCCCGAGGAAGACCAGCACACCGTCACCAAGGACTACCTGGAGTCCCGTCTTGCCATGATGATGGGCGGTCGCTGCGCCGAGGAGATCTTCCTGAAGAAGATGACCACCGGTGCGGGGAATGACATCGAGCGCGCTACTGACCTCGCCCGCCGCATGGTTTGCGAGTTCGGTATGAGCAAGCTCGGTCCCATGACCTTCGGCAAGAAGGAGCAGGAAGTCTTTCTTGGCCGCGACATCGGGCAGTCTCGCGACTTCTCCGACGACACGGCGCAGCAGATCGATGCTGAGGTACGGGGCTTTGTGGATGCAGCGTACCGCTCCGCCTACTCCATCCTCGAGTCCAACCAGGACATCATGCACCGGATGTCGCAAGCCTTGTTGGAGCGCGAAACTCTAGACGCATCGGAGATCGAGCTCATCATCGCGGGCAAGGACCTTCCGCCCATGAAGTCGGCCCTTGCGGCGCCGGACAACAGCGGGAACACCGACGATACCCAAAAGGTGCTCAAGCCGGAGGCCACCCGGAAGCCCGGCTTCGGCGAGGGTCATGCCCAGGCCTAGGCGTATCAGAAGATCCGACGCAGTGTAAAAACAAGGAGGGCGGCTTCGGTCGCCCTCCTTGTCTTTTCAACGCCGTCGCGAGCGAACAGAGCACGGTACTCTAGCTGTAATGACTCGCTTGCAGCAGCTGGCAGCTCTTCTATTGGCGTCCGTAGTCCTCTCTCCGGCCCACGGGCAGACGTCTGCGCGCGAGGTCACAACGACACCGGGCTCGCAAGCGGACGCACAGCGTGTCAAGCGCCTGGAGCAGCTCGTGCCACCCAGCAAGGATGATCTCCTGCGGGGAAGTTACGGTCCTTATCGCGAAAACAACGATCTCCTCTCCTACGCGCTCACGCTCCGTGTTGACCCGGCAAACCAAACGATTCGCGGCACCAACCATGTCCGGTTCCGCATGCTTGCCGAAGGCACACGCATCCAACTTGACCTCACCCCCGAGCTCAGCATCGACTCCATCGAACTCGCCGGCAAGTCACTGAAGTACACGCGCGAAGAGCGTGCAATCTGGATCGACTTCCCCGCGCCCCTGCCCAAGGGTCAGATCTACACTGTGGACGTCGCCTACTCCGGCCACCCTGTCAAACAGGGACGCTTTGGATGTTTCAGCTTCGACAAGGATCAGGCGGGCAAACCGTGGATCACCACCGCTTGCGAAGAAGAAGGCGCCAGTACCTGGTGGCCCAACAAGGACCAGTGGCGTGACGAGCCCCAGGAGGGCATGGACCTTTCCGTCGCTGTGCCGACGGGGCTTTCTGATGTCTCGAATGGACGATTTCAGGGCTCACGTGATCTTGGCGACGGCTACACGGAGTGGCGCTGGAAGGTTCACTACCCGATCAACAACTATGACGTTGCGCTCAACATAGGGGACTACCAACACTTCTCTGGGCCGACACACGGCAACACGACGCTCGACTTCTATGCCCTGCCCCAGGATCTGGAGAAGGCGAAGTTGCAGTTTCAGCAGGTTCCCGAGATGCTCGACGCGTATGAGCACTTCTTCGGTGAGTACCCCTTCGATAAGGACGGCTACAAGCTCATCGAGGTGCCCTATGCCGGCATGGAACACCAATCCGCTGTCGCCTATGGCAATCACTTCAATAACGGCTACTATGGCCGTGACTGGACCGGTGTCGGCATCAGCCCACGGTTCGACTTCATCATCATCCACGAGAGTGGGCATGAGTGGTTTGGAAACGCCATCACCGCGGCTGACCGGGCAGATATGTGGATTCACGAGGGCTGGACGACCTACCTTGAGTGTCTCTATGTGGAGTACCGCTTCGGCAAGGCCGATGCCCTCCGCTACACGAACGGCCTCAAGCCCAAGGTGCAGAACCTGCGGCCGATCATTCCGCCTCGTGGCATCAACGCGGAGCCGCCACAGGACCAATATTTCAAGGGCGCGCTCATGCTGAACACACTGCGCAGCGTCATTGCCGACGATGCCAAGTGGTTCGCCGACATCCATGACTTCTATCAGCATTTCCAGTACCAGACCATCATGACCGACGCGGTCGTAGCCTGGTGGAATCAGCGTACGGGGATAGACCTGACCTCGTTTTTTGCCGAATACCTGACCCACGCCGCGCTCCCGACGCTGGAGCTGACATACGATGCTTCGGCCAAGGCTTTCCGGTATCGCTGGCAAGCGGACGAGCCCGGATTTGCCATGCCGATCCGTGTCGGGGAAGCCCAACACTGGACCACCATCACCCCAAGCACAACGAACACCAAGACGCTGCCATGGACCGGGGATCCTGCAGCATTTCAGGTCGCTACCGACCTCTACTATGTAAAGGTGCAGCGCGACGGTGTGCAACCCTGTTGATTTACTCTTGCTAGGTCGTCAGCAGCGTCGTCTTGTTCCTGGCCGGTTGCGGCTACCATCAGGCCGGCACCGCCTCCCACATCCCGCCCGGGATCCACACGCTCGCGGTGCCCATCTTTGCGACGCGCGTCCAGGCATTCCGCACCGAGGTGACCTTTACGCAGGCGGTGGTACGGGAGTTGAACACCGCCACCCGCTACAGGATTCTGACCGCCACCCCCGGAACCGCGGACAATAACCAGAACGCTGCCGACGCCACGCTCACCGGCACCATCCTCACAGAAGCCGTGACACCGCTCACCTACGACGCGTCCAGTGGGCAAACGTCAAGCTACCTGGTCACGATTACGGCCGATGTGCGCCTTGTTGCGCGAAACGGCCAGGTGCTCTACCGCAATGATGCGTTTCCCTGGCGAGAGCAGTTTCAGTCCACCCAGGACCTCACCGGCTTCGTCCAGGAAGACCCGGCTGCCACTCGCAGGCTCGCCCATGACTTTGCGCAGGCACTCGTCAGCGACATGATGGAGTCTTTCCAGTGAGCCCCCTCCCGCATACACACGACCTGCGCAGCTTTGCCTCCCTGGAGCGCTTCCTTCGTGAGATCGCCGGCCCCGAGCGCAAACCCGGGTATGTTCTCTTGGGCGACGAAGCCTTCCTGCAGTCTGAAGCCACGAAAGGCGTGGTGGAAGCGCTCGTTCCCCGCGAGTTGCGAGAGTTCTGCCTCCACCAGGTGGACCTTGCTCAGACATCCATCTTTGAAGCACTGGACCTCGCGCAAACCCCGTCGCTGATGGCCCCATTCCAGGTGCTCTTTCTCCGAAACCTGAAGGTGCTCTATGGCCGCGGTCAGAAGAAGGAGGAGTTTGCTGCTCTTGACGCCTACTTCCGCCGACCGAACCCTCAAGCTCTGCTGCTCTTTGTCGCGGATCACATTGCGCTTCCCTCTGATCTCCGCCGCATGGACTTCACCGACAAGGAGCGAGCGGAAAAGATTCGCGAAACCCTCGGCGATAGCTGCGGGATGGTCGAGTTGCAGCGGGTTACAGAGAGTGACGCGGTCCAATGGGCCCAGCGGCGCGCTCAGGAAGCGGCACTCCCGCTGGAGGACGACGCCGCCCGCCAACTGGTGGAGGCCGTCGCCACGGACATGCTTCTGCTCTCCAGCGAACTGGAAAAGCTGATGCTTGAGGCAGGTGCACGGCAGGCGACCGCGATTACCCTGCGCGATGTGGAGGTGATGGTGCCCGCGGCCAAGCAGCGCAGCCTCCATGAGCTCACCGAGGCCATCAGCCGCAAGGACGCACCCAACGCGCTCGCGCTTCTTTCCGGACTGCTTAACGCGTCGGACGGGGAAGATGCAGCGATCGGCCACGTGTTCTCCCTTGGCAAAACCTTTCGGCAACTCCTGATCCTGAACGAGCGGCAGGTCAAGGACCAGCGGGCCATCTGGCAGGCGCTCTGGCCTGGCTTCCGTTCGGCTGCGATAGCGGCGGGCCTGCTGGATCAG
>CAXTRM010000101.1:3627-6822 GCA_964246625.1 uncultured Acidobacteriaceae bacterium | reverse complement strand
CTTTGCCGCAGACGCCCTGATCCAGCAGGCCCGCCGCTATCGCAGCCGAACGGAGCTCACCTCGGCCCTGCGATCGATCGCACGCGCCGACGCCGACCTGCGCAGCAATCCACCGGATAAGCGGCTGGTTCTGGAGCGCCTGGTCCTTCGCCTTTGCGGCGTGACGCCAGCGTCCCCGGAGCCGGGCACGCTCTAGTGCCGGGTTGTCGTGCCTCCGTTTACACTCGCCCCGGCGAGTGCGCCTACAATGAAAGTAGAAATTGAGGTGTAATGAGGGGATCTACTCTGCGGTTTGTTTTGGTGGCGTCAACGGCTTTGCTGGTTCTGACTCCTGCGATCAGCACTCTTTCAGCCCAGGACAGTTCGGCGACACGCGCCACCAGCGCCGCTGCGAAGCAGACCCAAACGCTTCCCGAGTTCATCTCCACGCACTACCGCAAGCATGAATACCAGATCGCCATGCGGGACGGTGTTCACCTGTACACGGCTGTCTACACCCCCATCGCCGATCAGATCGATGCCAAAGGGCCCTACCCCTTCCTGATGACCCGCACGCCATATAGCTGCGCGCCCTACGGACCGGACAAGGTCGCCCCTCACGTCACTTACAACGAAAAGCTGTTGCACAGCGGCTACATTCTGGTTTGTCAGGACGTCCGCGGCCGATGGGACAGCCAGGGTACGTGGCTGGAGATGACCCCATCCAAGGACGGCAAGGGCATCGACGAATCTACCGACACGTCGGACAGCATCGATTGGCTGCTCAAAAACGTACCCGGCAACAACGGAAAGGTCGGCATTCTCGGGATCAGTTACCCCGGCTTCTACACCGCAGCCTCCATCGTCGACTCTCACCCTGCCATCAAGGCCGCGAGCCCGCAGGCCCCGATCCTTGATCTCTGGATGGGCGACGATGCGTACCATGGCGGCACCTTCATGCTTGACGCCAACCACTCCTTTTACGCTCCCTTCTTTGGGCCACAGCAGAATCCACTTACCGCGGAGCCCGCCGGTCGCTTCACCTTTCCGACGAAAGACATGTACGCCTACTACCTCAAGATGGGGACGCTTCAGCATCTGGACTCACCCGCGGGAGGCACCAATGCCTACTTCCACGACCAGGTGACACACCCGGCGTACGGGCCCTATTGGCAGGCCCGGAACCTGGCACCGCACTTACATGGCGTGAAGGCGGCTGTTCTGAATGTGGGCGGCTGGTTCGATGCGGAAGACCTCGCCGGCCCGGTCAAGGCCTTTCACGCCATCGCGAAGCTAAGCCCCGAAGCCCCGGAAGACACCCTCGTCGAGGGTCCCTGGGTGCACGGGGGGTGGGCCCGCTCCGATGGCTCACGCCTTGGCGATATCAGCTTTGGGTCCAATACAGCGGTGTTCTACCGCGATCACATCGAGGCGCCTTTCTTTGAGCACTGGTTAAAGGGAGCCCCGTGGACACCGCTCCCAATGGCCTACACCTTCGAAACCGGCTCCGATGTTTGGAAACAGTACCCTGCCTGGCCACCACCGGCCGCCCGGCTCCGCACCCTCTATCTGCAGGCCCACGGTGGTCTTGCCTGGACAGCGCCAGCGGAGGCAGACAGCAAGGACGAATACCTCAGCGACCCTGCGCACCCTGTCCCTTTCACGCCCTACGTAAGCGGTCCTGATGTGCCGCAACGCTACATGGACGATGACCAACGCTTCGCGACAACCCGCCCTGACGTCCTGGTGTACCAGACAGAGCCCTTGACAGAGGATCTCACCGTCGTCGGGCCGGTTAGCCCGCATCTTCGCATCGCCTCGACGCGAACTGACGCTGACTTTGACGTCAAGTTGATTGACGTTCTGCCTGAAGACTATGTGCAGGCGGATGACGCGCCTGCTGGCGGAAAGCGCTCCAACACACTCCCTGTCATCCTGCAGGGCTACCAGATGCTGGTGCGCGGTGAACCGTTCCGTGCCAAGTACCGGAACTCCCCCGAGCATCCTGAACCGCTGACCCCCGGCAAACTGACCGAGGTTCACTTCACCATGCAGGATGTGAACCACACCTTTCGCAAGGGTCACCGCATCATGGTGCAGATCCAAAGCTCCTGGTTTCCACTGACGGATCGCAACCCGCAGACCTTTATGGATATCAGCAAGGCCTCCTCGCAGGACTTCCACTCGGCAACCGAGACCGTGTTTCACCAGGCGGGTGCCGCGAGCGGCCTCGAACTGCTTGTCCTGCCAGCCGGCCGCTAACGGGGGACACGGCTGCTGCAGCCGATCACTTTTTGCTGGCGCGACGGAGCCCCCCTCAGCTACAGTGGCTCCACCTCAGGAGACGCTATGGATCCCCAGCAGCAACAACAGCAAGCTGCCAACCTCATGGCCGGCATGGGCGCTGGCCTTGTTGGTTTTCTCCTCCTCTTCGGCCTCGCTTGTATTTTGTTCTTCATCTGGCTGTATTGGCGCATCTTCACCAAGGCCGGGCTGGCAGGGCCGCTTGCCCTGCTGTTTCTGATCCCCGGCGTCGGCTGGCTCATTGTCCCGTGCGTGCTTGCGTTCGCAAAGTGGAATGTCACGGCGGTCCCTCCCGGGTATGCCCCAGGCGAGGCTGGCTACCCAGCCACGTATCCCCCGGCAGGGTACCCGCCCACCGACCCTTCCCCACGGATATAACTGCCTTGCCTCAGTCGCACGTGGACAGAGTGCCGTCCCGCTCTGCCACGTGTAACGCGCCTGCTAGCATGAGACTCGACCATGTCTTCTGCAGCATCCGTCCAGTCGTCCCGTTCGACCCGCGTCCGTATTGCCCCGTCACCTACGGGTGATCCCCACGTCGGCACCGCCTACATCGGCCTGTTGAACTACCTTTTCGCCGCCCAGCGCGGGGGGCAGTTCGTCCTGCGCATTGAGGACACCGATCGTACGCGCTTCGTACCCACCTCGGAGCAGATGATCTTTGACGCTCTGCGCTGGGTGGGACTTACCTGGGATGAAGGGCCGGATGTGGGTGGCCCTTATGGCCCTTACCGCCAATCCGAGCGCACGGAACTGTACCGTGAATACACCGAAACGCTGCTTGCCTCAGGCCATGCGTACCGCGCGTTCGAAACACCGGAAGAGCTCGAAGCGGAGCGCAAAGCGCAGCTCGCGGCAAAGCAGCCTCCCAAGTACAACGGACGCTCCCGCCACATGAGTGAGGCTGAGGTG
>CAXTRM010000101.1:0-3617 GCA_964246625.1 uncultured Acidobacteriaceae bacterium | reverse complement strand
CTGGCCGCTGGCAAGCCCTTCACGGTACGCCTCAAAGTGCCCACCGAGGGCGCGACAACCTTCCGTGACGAGCTTCGAGGGGACGTCACCTTCGATCACAGCAACGTGGACGACCAGGTCCTGCTCAAGTCGGATGGCTTCCCCACCTACCACCTCGCCAACGTCGTCGACGACCACCTGATGCACATCTCCGATGTGATTCGGGCTGAGGAGTGGATCAGCTCGACGCCGAAGCATGTTCTGCTTTACCAGGCATTTGGGTGGGAGTTGCCGAGGTTTTGGCACATGCCGCTGCTGCGCAACGCCGATAAAAGTAAGATTTCGAAGCGTAAAAACCCTGTTTCACTCAACTTTTATCGCGATTCAGGCTTTTTGCCGCAGGCTCTACTGAACTACCTGGGCCTAATGGGCGGCGGCATGGCGCAACCCTCCGAACAGGAGATCGTCAGCAAAGGGCTGGACATGAAGCTGAGCGACATGTTCTCTCTGGACGACATGCGGCAGCGCTATGACTTCAGTCGTATCTCCCTGGGCGGGCCGGTCTTCGACCTCGTCAAGCTCAAGTGGCTGAATGGCGAGTATATCCGCAAGCAAACGCCGGAGCAGTTCTATGCCGCCTTGAGGGAAAACGTGTTTTCCGACCGTTACCTCCAGGCGATCGCTCCCCTGGTGCAGACCCGCATCGATACCCTTGGCAGTATCGGGGACATGGCTGACTTCTTCTTCCGCGACACGGTGATGCCACCTGAGTCGGTATGGCTGCCGAAGAAGCGGTCAACGGAAGAGACGCTCCTGTTTGCAGGCGAGCTCCTCACGACCCTTGAAGGTGTCACGCAATGGGAGAGCGCCGCCATTGAGGGCGCGATGAAGCAGCTGGGAGAGGCCAAGGGCTGGAGCGTGAAGGAGAACTTCATGCTGCTGCGCGCGGTGATTACCGGCAGCGTTCAGTCCCCGCCCTTAATGGAGAGCCTTGTGGTCTTCGGTAAGGCCCGATCGTTGGATCGCGTTCGCCGCTTCGTGGAAACACAGAAGAGGCCCGGAAAAAAGTAACTCAGGCAGCGTTTGAGGAACTGACAGGCTTACCATGCCGCTATGTCTCTCGGTTCTTGCCCGGCCGTCGGCTTCATCCCTATCGGTGACGCCGAGGCCGCACGCGCCTTCTATCAGGAACGTCTCGGCCTCCCGTTCGTTCGCGATGACGGCTTCGCCCTGGTCTTCCAACTCCGCCACGCCGACGGCATGATGCTTCGCCTGGTTCGCGTAGGAAAGTTCACCCCCGCAGCCTTCACCATCTTCGGCTGGGAGGTACCCTCGCTCGAGGACGCCGTAAAGGACCTCACCGAGAAGGGCATCCAGTTCCTGCGCTTCAGCTACTTAGAGCAGGACGAGCACGGGATCTGGCGTGCCCCTGGTGGCGCGAAGATTGCCTGGTTCAAGGACCCTGACGGCAATACCCTGTCGCTCTCCCAACACACGGCATAGGACGCCGCCGCGGGACAGAACGCCTACCTGGCCGTAAGCGCGACGTGTACCGGCAAACTCCTGGGTGGAAAGCAGGAGCGGGCATCGCACGCCTGGTAATGTAAGGTCCCGTCTAACACTCCTTCGCCCGGCTTGGCTGTTACCTGCAGGCGCACGCGGAACTCTCCCTGGTAAGTACTCAGCACTTCGCCCTCGCCCACATCGAGCCGCAGCGGAACACCCGCCGGGTACTGCTGCCCGGAGATCCTGAGCTGCGATGTGTCCACTACCTGCAGCTCGGTCGGCACCAGCAGTTCATCCTTGGGGGTGTGCGAGTTGATGTGGAAGCCGGCATCTACCCGAAAACGCAGCTCGATCCAGTCAGGGCGCCCAGGCCGTACCTGGAGGGCATCGGTTTCCAGCTCGACGTGCTGGCGTCGGACGGCGCCTTGTCCCGTGGCGAGGTCACCTAGCTGAATCTGCTGCGCGGACACAATCGCACCCGTAGCCAAACCCAACACACCCAACAGTGACACTATGCCGAACCGCATGGGATCCCCTTGTCTCTGCTTATGCACTGTTGGTCCCGACCCAACGCTACTTGCTCGCCAGATCTGCCTGAATCATCGCTTCCAGCTGATCCTTGCTCGGGGCTCCGGCAGTGACGTTGAGCACCTTGCCCTCGCGATTCAGGTAGAACGTTTCCGGGAGGTAGGCCACGCCGCCGTAGTCTTTGGAGACCGCCTCGTTCTTGTCCGCCATCAGGACGGGGTAGCTGACCCCAAGGCGCTTGGCCACCCTGGCGACCTCCGCGGGCTCCACGCTGTCATCCTGGTTGAGCCCCAGTACGACAAGGCCCTGCGAGGCGTACTTCTTTGAGAACTCCTCAAACCAGGGCATCTCCAGCTTGCAAGGGCCGCACCAGGTAGCCCAGAAGTTCAAAATAACCGGGTGCCCTTTGTAGTTGCTGAGCGAGACCTTCTTGCCTTCTGTGCTGACCAACGTGAACGCCGGCGCCGCTTTACCCTGTAAATCGTCCCCTTCAG
Organism: uncultured Acidobacteriaceae bacterium; assembly: GCA_964246625.1. Lineage (GTDB taxonomy): Bacteria > Acidobacteriota > Terriglobia > Terriglobales > Acidobacteriaceae > Granulicella. The sequence continues at coordinate 1,110 of CAXTRM010000101.1, read as the reverse complement.
CGTCGGGCGGCCCGGCAGTTCCGGCCTTTGCTGGCATCAGTTCCACGTGATTGGCCGCAAGAGCTGCCCGGCGCGCTCTCAGGTTCAGGACGCCCGCCCAGGCAAGGCCGGCGATCACCAGCAACATCACAGCCAACACCGCAAACCTGCGCACCATGTTCCGCTCCCGCGCGATCCGCCTCGCGCCACCTATCCAGTTTACTGCCCCTTTGCGGCCGGCTCTGCTAGCATGCGCATGGAATGAAGCAACCGTTTGACGCCGCGGACTCGCCGGCCGCTCTTGTCCGCATCGAGGCGATGGCGCTGTTGCAGCTTGCCTCACGCCTTGAGGGTCCGCAACGAGCTGCATTTGACGATGCCGTGAGCGCGCTGGAGCAGGTGGTCCGCGACGGCCGCAAGGTGGTCCTCACCGGCGTGGGCAAGAGCGGCCTGATCGCCCGCAAAATCGCGGCTACCTTGACCTCGCTCTCCGTGCCTTCGCCCTTTTTGCACGCTGGGGAGGCCCTGCACGGCGACCTGGGTTTGCTCCTCTCCGGTGACGCCCTGCTTGCCCTGAGTTACAGCGGCGAAACCGAAGAACTGCTGCGCCTCCTGCCAAGCCTGCAGCCTCGCGGGATCCGGGTACTGACCCTTACGGGCTGCCCCGATTCGACCCTGGCCCGTGCGAGCCTGCATGTCCTGGATATTTCAGTGGATCGGGAGGCCTGCACGCACCAGCTTGCCCCAACAGCCTCGACCACAGCGATGCTGGCGCTGGGCGACGCCCTCGCGATCACGCTCGCTCACCATCTCGGTTTCGCGCCCCAGGCCTTCGCCGAGCTGCACCCCGGCGGCTCCCTTGGTCGCCGGCTCACGCCGTTGCGTGAGTTGATGCGCACCGGTGAAGCTCTCCCGATCGTCTCACCCGACGCCCCCATGCCCGACGTGATCCACGAGATGAGCGCGAAACGTCTTGGAATGACGACTGTTCAGGGAGCGTCAGGAGAGTTGCTGGGTGTGCTCTCCGACGGCGACCTTCGTCGACTCTTCGAGCGCGAAGGCCCGGAAGCCTTTCACCGCACCGCCGCCGACGTTATGACGCCCACGCCCCGCACGGTGGACCCCACTCTC
>CAXTRM010000100.1:10617-11596 GCA_964246625.1 uncultured Acidobacteriaceae bacterium | reverse complement strand
GCTGCGTCAGCTGTGGCCACTGCGTGACGGTGTGCCCCTGCAATGCGCTGATGGAGAAGGGCATGGTCGGGCACACGGGTTACCTGACGGCGCTGCCGCCCAAGGTGCTTGACGACATGATCGACGTGGTGAAGGGTGTGGAGCCGTCGACGGGGTACCCGGCGATCCTGGCAATCTCGACCATAGAGGCCGAGATGCGGAAGCAGCGCGTAAAGCGCACCAAAACGGTGTGTGTGTACTGCGGTGTGGGCTGCAGCTTCGACATCTGGACGCGCGATCGGCACATCCTGAAGATCGAGCCTGAGCATGGGCCGGCCAATGGCATTTCCACATGCGTCAAGGGCAAGTTCGGGTGGGACTTTGTGAACTCGTCGGACCGGCTGCGCAAGCCGCTGAAGCGCATGGGCCAAACCTTTGTGGAGATCGAGTGGACCGAGGCGATCGAGATGGTGCGCGAGCGCTTTACGCACATCAAGGCCCAGCATGGACCGGATGCGCTGGCTTTTATCGCTTCCTCCAAGTGCACCAACGAAGAAAGCTACCTGATGCAGAAGCTGGCACGGGCGGTGATTGGGACCAACAACATCGATAACTGCAGCCGTTACTGCCAGACACCGGCGTCCATGGGGCTGAACCGTACGGTGGGGTATGGGGGCGATTCAGGCTCGATTGCCGACATCGAGATGGCGGACCTGGTGATTGTGGTCGGGTCCAACACCAGCGAAAGCCACCCTGTGCTGGCGACTCGCGTGAAGCGTTCGCACAAGGCACGGGGGCAACGGTTGATTGTGGCCGATCTCCGCAAACATGAGATGGCCGAACGTGCCGATATCTGGCTTCATCCCAGCCCGTCCACGGATGAGGTCTGGATCATGGCCGTAAACAAGTACCTGATCGACACCGGCCGGCACGACCAGAAGTTCATCGATACCTGGGTGAACAAATGGGACGAGTTCCAGGCGAGTTTGCAGCCTTACAC
>CAXTRM010000100.1:6840-10526 GCA_964246625.1 uncultured Acidobacteriaceae bacterium | reverse complement strand
GCTGCGCGGGCACAACAACGTGCAGGGCGCGAGCGACTTCGGCTCCATGCCGGATGTGTTCTCGGGGTACCAGAAGGTCGATAACGAGGAAGCGCGCAACAAGTTCGAAGCGTACTGGGGGGTGACGCTGCCCACCAAGCCAGGCCTGGACAACCGGGAGATGATCTCCGCCATACACGAGGGCAAGCTCCATGCGCTGTACATCAAGGGCGAGGACACCATCACCTCCGACGCCAATGCGGAGGACGTGGGCGAGGCGCTCGGGAAGCTGGACTTCCTGATCGTGCAGGACATCTTCTTTTCGGAGACGTGCAAGTATGCCGACCTGGTGCTGCCGGCCTCACCCTCGCTGGAAAAGGATGGAACCTTTGTCAGCACGGAACGCCGCATCCAGCGCTTGTACAAGGTGTGGGAGCCTTTAGGCGATTCCAAGCCCGATTGGGAGATCATCCAGCTGATTGCCGAGGCCATGGGAGGCGCGGGCGGATGGGGCTACACCCACCCCGAGCAGGTGATGGCTGAGGTGGCGAAGTTGACGCCCACCTTTGCCGGGGTGAGCTATGAGCGCCTGGAGGGCTACAAAAGCCTGCAATGGCCCGTGCACGCCGATGGCACCGATGAACCGCTGCTGTATACGCAGGAGTTTCCGTTCCCCGATGGCAAGGCGCGGTTCCACCCGTTGCAGTATGTGGCGCCGAGCGAAGAAGCCAACGAGATCTATGACCTCCACGTCAATAACGGGCGCCTGTTGGAGCACTTCGAGCAGGGCAACATGAGCTATCGCGTCCCGGGCATCAAGGAGATCACGCCGAACATTTTCCTGGAGGTATCCCCGGAGCTGGCCGAAGCACGCGGGCTGCAGAGCGGCCATTTCGTCCGCATTGAGAACAAGTATGGACAGCTGAAGTTGCAGGTGCTGGTGACGACCCGGGTGCAGGGCAAGGAGATGTACCTGCCCATGATCTCGACGGAAGAGGCGGTCAACAAGCTGACCAGCATGCATGTGGACCGCGCGACGCACACGCCGGCGTACAAGGAGATCTCCGTGAAGATGACGGTGCTGGACAAGAAGGGGGCTTCGCCGCTGCCGCGCCGCAACTTCCGCTTCGGCTCCCGCACGCCGACAGGGGGCGTGGAGGTGGAAAAGAAGTGGTCCAATGGGGACTACTGGATGCCAGGCACCAGGTTGCGGGACAAGCTGGTGCAGATCAAGACGAAGGAACCCTCTTAAGGGAGGGCTCTGAGACCCAGCCGTCGATAGCGCAAAGGCTCCGAAGCGAAGATTAACCGGTTTCACCCAGGAAAGGTATGCATGGCACAGCCCATTACTTTTACACCCCCATCGGTTGACCCCCATGTGGAGCTGATGCGCAAGGTGGAAGCCGCCCCGCGCGAACATGCGGAAGCGCTGCTGGTGGCGTGGGACCTGCTGCAAACGGCGCACGATCAGGGCATTCTCGACCTGCTGCAAGGTCTCGTTGGCGGACGTGACATCATCGCGGGGCAGCTGGCCTCCGCGTTGGTCATGCCGGAGTCGATCAATGCCATTCGCAACCTGATCGCCCTGGGGAGGATCGCGGCCGCCATCGACCCGGATACGCTGCACCGGCTGGCAAAGGCCATGGACCAAGGGATGCAAGGGCCGCAGCCGGATGGGCCCACGCCGAGCCTGTTCCGTATCATGCGGCAGGCGACCTCACCGGCAGGCAAGCGCGGATTGAGCTTCGCGGTGCAACTGCTGGTGGCGCTGGGTACGGCGACCGAGGGCTGATGCCCCACGAAAATTAAGGCCAGCTCCTGGCGCTTCGCATATACACTGGCGGACACAATCCACAGTGTTGCGAGGAGCGTTGGGCATGTCAGAGCCGGTGTTGACCGAAGTGCAGCCGCTTTCCCAGGTCGAGCGCGTCACGGATACCTTTGCCGCGCCCTCGAAGACCTTTCTGGATGTGAAGCGGAGCGCAAGCTGGTGGGTGCCGTACGTGCTGATCGTGTTAGCATCCTACGTGCTCACCTTGGCCATACAGACAAAGGTCGGCTGGCCGCAGCTGGTGGAAAATGAGATCCGCGCAAACCCCAAGCTGACCGAGCGCATGGCCGCGCTGCCGCCCGAGCAGATGGCCGTGCAGCAGCGTGCGATGCGCTTCAGCTTCCAGTACGGCTTTTGGGCGGCACCGCTGACCAACCTGGCGTTGGTGGCGCTGACGGCCCTGGTGTTGTGGCCGACGATGAACTTCGGTTTTGGCGGCTCAGCGAGCTATGGACGGGTATTTTGCGTGACGATGTACGCGTGGTTGCCGGGCATGCTGGCCGCGCTGCTCGCCAGCCTCGTGCTCTTCGCCGGACGGGATCCGGCAAGCTTCACCACCCAGGCCCTGATTGGGAGCAATCCCGGCTATTATCTCGAGACGCCCGGTGCGTTGAAGACCTTTTTGACGTCGTTGGACCTGTTTTCCCTGTGGACGGCAGCGTTGCTGGCGATCGGTCTCGCGATCGTTGCCAACACAAAGCGAAGCACCGGCTTTTACGCCGTTTTTGGCTGGTATGTTGTGATTGCCCTGGTGCGCTCGGCGGTGGCGGCGGTGAACAGCTGAGGGTCTGCCCTGGCCTGGTCCTGCGTGCCGGGGAGACCCTCGCCTGTGCTCACCTTTACGTGTGCAGAAATTCCAGCATGGCCTTGTTGACCTCGGCCGCATGCGTCCAGGTCAGGCCGTGCGGCCCGCCACCCACGATGTGGAGTCTGGCTGAGGGGATCAGTGCGGGCAGCCGGCCGCCGCTATGCTCCAGCGGCACAATCTTGTCGGCATCGCCGTGGACCACGAGGGTGGGTACCTGGATCTGCTTGACGTCCTCGCGGAAGTCTTCGAGCCAGGAGTCCACGGTAAACAGCATGGCCTGGTAGCTGGACTGAGAGGCAACAATAAAGTCGGCTTGCAGCTTGGCCTCAGAGACAGTGTTGGAGAGCAGGCCGTAGTTGTAGAAGTCCTTCCCGAACCCCTGCAGCATGGCGTAGCGGTCCTTTTCGATGCCTGCCTTGATCTGATCGAAGACGGATGGGTCGACGCCCTCAGGGTTGTTGCCGTCCTTGCGCAGGGCAGGCGCAATAGAGCTGATGAAGCCGCATTTGGTCACACGGCCCTGATTATGCTTGCGCATGTACCGCGCCACCTCGCCACCGCCCATGGAGAAGCCGAACAGGGCGGCGTCCTGCAGGTCCAGCGATTCGATCAGGGTATCGGTGTCGCGAGCCAGGGTGTTGTAGTCATAGCCGGCGCTGGGGGCTGAACTTTTGCCGAAGCCTCGGCGATCGTAGGTGATGACCCGGTAACCGGCGGCGAGCAGGGCCGCGGCCTGCCGCTCCCAGGATCCACCGTTCAGCGGCCAGCCATGCACCAGCACCACAGGTGTGCCCTCGCCCCGGTCCTCATAGTACAGTTCAATGTCCGCGCTGTTTTCTTTACCCACTGTCAACAAAGCCATCAAGATCTCCTTCTCCTTTGTGATGCACGTGAACGGGGCAGGAGGGAGTCACGGACGGCCGGTGTGTGGAGCAAAGAAAACGCCTCCGGAGGGGAGGCGTTTCGGGCGTGAGATCCAGTCGGAGCTAGTCGATGCCCCAGCGTTTGAAGACAAGGGATCCATTGGTTCCGCCAAAACCGAAGCTGTTGGACAGGATGTAGTCGATC
>CAXTRM010000100.1:424-6830 GCA_964246625.1 uncultured Acidobacteriaceae bacterium | reverse complement strand
ATCTTGGCTTTTTGGGGCGTGTTGGGAACGTAGTTCAGGCGACAGGCCGGGTCGACCTCTTCCAGGTTGATCGTGGGCGGCGCGGTCTGATGCTGGAGCGCCATGACGCAGATGCCTGCTTCCAGGCCCCCGGCGCCGCCAAGCAAATGGCCTGTCATGGACTTGGTAGAGCTCACGAGCAGCTCGCCTTTGAGGGCCCGCTCGCCGAAGACGTTTTCCATGGCCTGCGATTCGAGGGCATCGCCCAAAGGGGTGGAGGTTGCATGGGCGTTCACGTAATCGATCTTGTCGGGAGCGATGCCGGCAGACTTCAGGGCGTTCATCATGGCGCGGCGGCAGCCTTCGCCTTCCGGAGCCATGCCGGTCATGTGAAAGGCATCGCCACTCATGCCGTAGCCGATTACCTCGGCGAGGATGGTGGCGCCGCGTGCCTGGGCGAAGCCGAGCTCTTCCAGGATGAGGATGCCGGCGCCCTCGCCGACGACGAAGCCATCGCGATCACGGTCCCAGGGACGGCAGGCGTGGGTTGGGTCTTCATTGCGCGTGGAAAGTGCCTTCATGGCAGCGAATCCGCCGACGGACAAGGGGGTGATCGCGCCTTCGGCACCGCCGGCGATCATGGCGTCCGCGTCCCCGCGCTGAATGATGCGAAAGGCATCGCCGATGGAGTGCGCGGAGCTGGTGCAGGCCGTGGCCGTCGCCTCGTTCGGTCCCTTGGCACCCCATCGGATGCTGACGTGACCGGCGGCGAGATTGACGATGGAGGCCGGGATGAAGAAGGGAGAGATACGCCGAGGGCCACCGTTCATCAGGGCAGTGTGTTCACGCTCGATGATGTCAAAGCCGCCGATGCCGGAGCCAATGTGCACGCCGAACATGTCGGCGTTCTCGGGGGTGACCTGCAGGCCGGAGTGCTCCATCGCTTCCTGGGCCGCTGCCATCGCGAAATGGATGAAGCGGCCCATCTTGCGGGCTTCTTTAACGGGGATGAAGTGGGTGGGGTCGAACCCCTTGACCTCGGCGGCGATCCGGACGGAGTGGCCGTTCAGGTCGAAGGCGGTGATCTCGCCCACGCCACTCCGGCCCGCCATGAGGCCGTCCCAAACCTCGGGTGCGGTGTTGCCCACTCCGCAAATCAGACCAAGGCCTGTGACGACGACGCGACGCTGCTCCATCTTCCTCGCTTGCCTTCCGTTCAGAGTTGAAGTTGTTACTTCGTCTTCTGGTGCTGCTCGATGTAGTCGGTTGCGTCCTTGACCGTTTTGATCTTTTCCGCATCCTCATCAGGAATTTGGATGTCGAAGGCCTCTTCAAATTGCATCACCAACTCGACCACATCGAGCGAATCAGCGCCAAGATCCTCCTGGAAGCTCGCGCCCGGAGTCACTTCGGCTTCGTCCACCTGAAGCTGCTCGACAATAATCTGTTTGACCTTCTCGTCCACTGCTGCCATCGATTTGAATCTCCTGTGTCTTGAAGGCTGGTACGGGGGCCCATGGGCCGTGTTTGGCGCGTCCAGCCTCAGTGCCCAAGAATACCGACGTGGTCGATACGTGTAAAGAAGATGACGCGGCCATCGTCTCTTTCCATTAGCATGTTTCCATGCAGCGCCCGATCTCCGCGAAGGATGGCCAGGAACCCTCCCGGGAGGGGCGGCGGTACTGCAGCCGATGCAGCCCCGGGCTGTATCGGCGGGTGAACCGATCCACGTTGATGGAGCGTACTGTGCTTACCTGGCTGGGCTTCTTCCCATGGGAGTGCGTGACCTGCCGTCGGAAACGGTTCTTTCGCGATCAGGGGCGCAAGTCCACCGAACACGCGGCTGCCTGGACCTCGTCGTCCGTTTAGTCTCCGTGGACCGCGAGCAGGGGAAGAGTTGCCCCATCTCCTGTGCGATCAACTGCTTCTGTGTGCTCCTGACCTAGCGGCACCGCCAGGGTCGGATGGAGCTCCTCCATATTTACCTCGCGAAGAGACCTGTTGATCGCCCGGGTACGGGTGTTCAGCTTTTCGATGGTGTTTTGTACGGTGCCAACCTGCTTTTCCATTGAACCCATGAGCGTTTCAAAGGTGCCGAACTCCCTTCGGGCGTTGGCGAGGATCTTCCACACCTCGTCTCCCTTTTGTTGCAGGTGGAGCATGTGAAATCCCATCTGGAAGCTGTTCAGCAGGGCGGACAGGGTACTCGGTCCGGCGATGGTGACATGGCAACTCTGCTGGATCTCCGACTGGAGCCCGTCCCGGCGCATCACCTCGGCATAAAGGCCCTCGGTCGGCAGGAACATGACGGCGAAGTTCGCTGTCGCGGGAGGCGCGATGTACTTTTCGCAGATGCGCTTGCCTTCTGTGCGAATCGCCCCTTCGAAAGCCCTGCCGGCGACGGCGATCTCCGCCGGGGTTCCTCGCTCGTAGGCGGACTCTAGGCGCTCCCAGGCTTCGCGTGGGAACTTGGCGTCGATGGGCAGGAGCACCTCCCCTTGCGGGGTGGGCAGCTTGACCGCATATTCCACCATCTCGCCCGTGTGTGGCCTGACCGTGACGTTGCGGTCGAATTGGGCCGGCGCGAGCATCTGGCTCAGCAGCATGCCAAGCTGCACCTCCGCAAACCCGCCTCGGCTTTTTACGTTGGTAAAGATGCGGGACAGATCGTCCACTCCGGCGGAGAGCTTGCTCATCTCGCCAAGGCCGGAGTGCACGCGGGCGAGGTGGTCGGTGACCTGACCGAAGCTTTCGGTTAAACGCGACTGCAGGGTCGCATGGAGCTTTTCATCCACGGTGGCGCGCATCTCTTCCAGCTTTGCGGTATTTGCCTGGTTAAGGTGTTCCAGGCGAGCCTCGACGGTGCTTCGGATCTTGTCCTGGTCTTCCCGTTGGGCGCGCGCCAGATCGGCGAGCCGGTCATGCAGGGCATCACGTCCCTCGCCGTGTGCCCGGGTGCTTTCCAGGGTGAACTCGGAAAAGCGCTGCCGAAGCGCCTGGAGGTGCTGGTCGACAAGGATGCGAAGGGTTTCCGCCTCGCTTCTGTGCTCGCCGCGAGAGCCCTCCACGCCGGCACGAACGGCAGCCCCGAAGGCGGCCAGTTCCCGCCGTAGCGTTTCCGCATGTTGGGTTGCCATCAGCTGCGTACGGGTCGCCGCTTCCGAGGCCTCCTGCCTTGCGGCGGCGAGTTCGGCGCGAAGCACCTCTTCCACCCTTTCGGCCCGTGCATCGGCGCGCGCCAGCTGGGTGGGCAGGTCGGCTCCGAGCAGGGCAACGAAGCGGGGGTCGTCAACGGGCTTCCCCGGCATTCCGGAGCGGCGAACCAGAAGCAGCAGGACAGCAAGCGCCGTCAGGACCTGAAGGGCGAGGAGGGCAAGGAGCATTCGTCTTTCCTTCGCTCGCAGAATAGCATCGTGGTGCTGGGGCCGATGCCGCCCAGGCACAGCAGACTGGCCGTTTTCAGGACATTTCAGGAGATTCATGGTGCAATAGTGGTAGAGCACTGTAACGCTCGCCCAAGGACCTGCCCGTCGTCTTATGCGTATGCCCCGCGTCTTCGTTCCCGCCCTGTTCTTCGTGCTCGCTCCCTTCGGCGTGGTCGCCCAAACCTCCTTGCCCGCCAACCAGGTGACCAACTTCAAGGACACGTCCTCGTTTAAGCCGCCGGCCGGCACCAAGGTCGCCGTGATCGAGTACGAGGATCTGGAGTGCCCAGCCTGCGCGCACGCGTTTCCGATGGTGCACGCGGCTGTGAGCCACTACAAGATCCCCCTGCAGGAGAACGACTTCCAGATCCCGGGCCATGCCTGGAGCCACGAGGCGGCTATCTTTGCGCACTACCTCAAGGCCAAGGTGTCGCCCGATGTGGCGGAGCAGTTCCGCCGGGAAACGTTTGCTTCCCAGTTCCGGATCGCGTCCAAAGACGATCTCCATAACTTCGAAGAGGCCTTTATGCGGGCGCGCGGCAAACAGATGCCCTTCGTGATCGACCCCACCGGGCAGTATGACCGCGAGGTGAACGCCACCACGGCAGAGGGCCAAAAGATCGGCGTGATGGAAACGCCAACGATTATCGTCGTGTCCCCAGGTCACTGGATCCAGGTAAAGGATCCTCAGGAGATGTACGCGGCGATTGATCAGGCGCAGGCCGATGCAAATCGTGCGGTACCGGCCAATGCCCACCATGTTGCACCGGGCACTCACCGGTAGGGTCGGCAGGAGTTCAAGTAGAGCTTGAGGCGGGTGTGTACCACCTTGGTTCCACCAGCAAAAAGGTACCGAAGCGGGCACCGCCTCAGAAAAGGTACTGTTCGAGGCGGAAGAGCTGTCCCTATACTCGGACCGACGGGTGATGTTTGCTCGCGTGGAGATCAATGAGCATTCAGCCAATTCGCAAGTATGTCGCTCCGGAGATCCCGGACAAGCTGTACTTCCGCATCGGGGATGTTGCCCGCCTGTGCGAAGTGCCGGCCTATGTGCTGCGGTTTTGGGAAACGGAGTTTCCGCAACTCCGGCCCAATAAAGGCGGCACGGGCCAGCGGCTGTACCGGAAGCGCGACGTGGAAATGGCGCTGCGGATCAAGTCGCTGCTGTATGACCAGGGATACACGATTCCCGGGGCTCGACAGGTCTTCAAGAATGAGACCAAAGCGCGTGAGTCCGCCGCGGCCGAGGCGGCGCTTCCGGTTCCCTTGACGGAGATGGCCCAGGCCAAGCCTGCTGTCCAGATGGCCCCTGCGCTCCGCCCAGCCGAGCCAGCCCGCAGCGAGGACCCGCGCCGCCGCGCCGCGCTGCAAGCCTTGCGGGAAGAACTGTGCGCGCTGCTGGTCATCCTGGAGCAGCCCGTGAACGGGGTGGAACGGATCGCGAAACCCGCAGCTAAGCCCCAGTCCCTGCGCCCGCGCCTGGTCCTGGAGCCCCGTCCCGCGCCCGAACCCCGTCCCATTCCGGTTGCCGTGGAGACACTTCGCCTCGTCCCTGAGCTTCGGCCCCAGGGCGACCTGTTTGCTGGCGAGTAGGTGACGCGCCGTTGGTGCCCACGACTGCAGATGCTTCTGTGCCTGGCCGGCTGCCGGTAAAGGCCGTGCCGGCGAAGGGGCACACGGCCAGCTCTGCCGCGATGTTGTTGATGGCCAGTTCGCTCTGCTCCGGTGTCTTCGGCCTGATTCGGATCAAGTACATCAACTTCCTTTTCGGCGCCGGTGACGCGCAGGATGCCTACCGGGCCGCCTTTCAGCTTCCCGAGATGCTGGCCTACTTCCTGGCGGGGTCGGCAGCATCGATCTCCTTGGTTACCTTGCTGAACCGCTACCGCGAACGGGGCGAGACGGCGCTGGAAGACGAGGCACTATCTGTGGTGCTTTCGTCCATGTTTGTGGTCCTGCTGGCGGGCGTGTTGCTCGCGGAGATCCTTGCCCCGCTGTATGTTTCCGTGTTCATCAAGGGCTTTCTGCCGGGCTCTCCGCGGTACACGATGTGCATTTCGTTGACGCGCCTTTTACTGCCGGTACAGCTCTTCTTCTTCCTTGGCAGCATGATGAGCGCCCGGCTGCAGGTGCGCAAGATCTTCATTTACCAGGCGTTTGTGCCCTTGATCTATAACGCCGGCATCATTCTGGGCGCGGTCTTCCTCCATACACGATGGGGCATCTACTCGCTGGCGTTAGGGGCAGTGGCCGGCGTGGTGCTGGGGGCGGCGCTCCTGAATACGCTGGGAGCCCTGCGTACCGGTCTACGTTTCCGGTTTCTTGTGAACTTCCGGCACCCAATCTTCACCGAGTGGCTGGTGTTGTCCCTGCCGCTCTTACTCGGCGTCTCGCTCGTGAAGGCCGACGAGTGGATTCTGACCTACTTTGCCTCGGCCGGTGTAGGCTCGCTGACCCTGATCAAAACCGCCAAAGACCTCTTTAATGCCCCCTTCAACGTCATCGGGCCGGCAGCGGGTGCCGCTTCGCTGCCTTTTTTCGCCTCGCTTTACCAGCAGGGGCGAGCGCATGACTTTTCCGCCTCCGTGGGTCGCTCGGTTTCGCGACTGTTTGCGGTGGGGCTGCTGGTTTCCGCGTGGATGATCGCGCTGGCACCGTGGCTGATGGACATCTTTCGCGGCGGGGCTTTTCATCGCCGGGATGCCCGCGAGACCGCCGGCCTGTTTACCCTTTTCGCGCTCACGCTGGCTTTTTGGGCGGTGCAGGGCATTTACGCCCGCGGCTTCTATGCCGCGGCAGACACGCGAACCCCTGCCATGACAGGGATCGTAGCGACGGTACTGTCCTTTCCGCTTTACTGGATGCTCTTCAAGGCTGACGGCCTGCGAGGTCTGGCCATCGCTTCGGATCTGGCGATGATCGCGCAGACCTCGGCGCTGGCCGTGCTGCTGCACCGGAAACGGCTGGTGTCGCTTGCTCACGTGGACTACGCGGAAGTTGGC
>CAXTRM010000100.1:0-414 GCA_964246625.1 uncultured Acidobacteriaceae bacterium | reverse complement strand
CATGCCGGCAGCGCACACCCATCTTGCAGACGTAGTGGTCATCGGCACGGGCAGCCTGATCTGGCTGGTGGTGGCGTATGTGGTACTTCGGCTGACCGGGTCGGCACTGCCGGAGCAGGTGCTACGGAGACGCCGGTCAGCCGTGTAGCTGAGTGCGTTGGTCGTTGTTACTGCGGCTGAACGGCGTTGGCCTTGTCCTGATCCCTGGCTGCCTTCTTGGCCTTGTGGGAACCTACGGCCTTGCGCTCGGATTTGTCCGCCTTGGCCTGGGCCTTGTCGGCCTTTTCTTGCTGCCGTAACTCGGCCTTGGCTTCTTTACGAGTCTGCTCGTTGGTTTGCTGGGCCAGAACAGGGCCGGCTAACAGCACACCCAGACTTAATGCGGCTACGAGACGATTAGGCTTCACGCTTACC
>CAXTRM010000099.1:2547-11688 GCA_964246625.1 uncultured Acidobacteriaceae bacterium | reverse complement strand
GCTGCCAGTAGTTGTTGGTCAGCAGCGACATGCGATCGGGGATGATATCGCTGATGCGCATGCCGGGCCGCCAGGCGAAGCGTCCTGGATTGGCGAGATTGCCACGAATGGTAACCGACTTCTCATAGGCGCGGATGATGTGGCCCGCGTAGAGCACGTCGCCGTCGCGTAACGCCGTGGCGCGACCAGCTGCGTCGAGGTTGACCGTCATGGCGGCGCGATCGTGCTGCTGCTCGATGCGCTCGAGGGAGATCTGGCTGGTGGAGGCGGTAGGGCTGAAGCCGCCGGCCAGCTTGATGAGGTCGTCAATGGAGGTGGTGTCTTTGAGCTCGTAGATAGCTGGATGGTGCACGCTGCCGGCCATGGCGACCTGTGGGCCGACTGCCGGGATGAAGATGGTATCGTCCGGCTCAAGGCGAATGTCCTGCGTTTTGTCGCCAGCCAGCAGAAGCGCATACAGGTCGAGCTCTGAGACCACCTTGCCGCCACGGCGCACCTGAATGTGGCGCAAGGAACCCTGGATGCTGGGGCCGCTCGAAACAAACAGGACATTGAGCACCGTGCTGAGCGAGCTGACCGTGTAGGCACCCGGCCGACGCGCCTCACCGACGATATACACCTGAATGGAGCGTAGATGCCCGAGGTTCACGGACAGGTTGAAGTTGCGATAGGTGTGCCGCACCTCAGCGCTGATCTGCTTTTCCAGCTCATCCACCCGGAGGCCGGCTACATGGATCGCGCCTACCTTGGGGATGTAGATGGAGCCTGTACTGTCCACCGTGAGCTGCCCATTGAAGGACTCACCGCCCCAGAGCCTGACCAGCAGCTGGTCACCCGGGCCAACGACGTAGTCCGAGAGCGCGGGAATCTGGTCTGCCGGCGCAAAGGTGGAGGGGGCGCGCTGAAAGAGGTCGCGACCGAAGATGGGCAGGTTTTCCCCCGTGGCCGATTGAGCCAGCCGCTGCATATCGGTAGGCGGCTCGGGAGGAAGATAGGTGCCATTGCGGTTCTGGTCAGACTGCTGCCGACGGTCGGTGGTCCCGGCTGAGTCCACATACAGCTGCGTGTTCTGGTCGGGGCGGTCCCCCGGGGTAGTTTGTGCTGGCAGGCCGCCCTGGGGCAGCACAGGGGATTGTGAGGCGGCGGGATTGGACTGGGTGGTTCCGCAGTCCGGCGAGAGCGGATCGGGGCAGCTGGTGCCAGGGTTGGCCATCTGGCCGGAGGCCGACAAGGAAAGCGCCAGCAGAGCGAAGGCAGCAACGGGGCCGTACAGATGGTAGATCTTACTGCGCAAGGTCTTTGCCTATCATTCTTGGCCGGGCAGGGCACACTCGAGGAGATTCCCGGTAAGAGTAGCATGAGCCCGGGCACGACGACGCACAGCCCTCCCTGCCCCAGGAAGGGTTAGGGTCACTCCACACGGCAGATCAGGCATTTCAGATACTGCGTCTCTGGGAGGGTGAGCAGTTCCGGATGGTCCGGTGCCGCCGCTCGGGCTTCCAACACCTGCACGCGGCGACCCGCGTCCGCGGCTGCCTCAGCTACAGCGCCCCAGAATGCCTGCAGGGTGACGTGGTGCGAACACGAGCAAGTGACCAGCGTGCCACCGCCAGACAGCAGACGCATGGCCCGGAGATTGAGCTCCTTATAGCCCCGCAACGCCCCATCTACCGCCCGGTGGCTCTTGGCGAAAGCCGGCGGGTCCAGGACAATGGCGTCAAAGCGTGAGGGAAGACCCAGGGTTCCAGCCGCCGAAGCGCCCCGCCGAGGGTCCTCCAGGGTGCGGAGGAGGTCGAAGGCATCTGCCTCGATCCAGTTGACCTTTCCCGAGAGGCCGGGGTTGCGCTGCAGGTTGTGTTCCGCGGTTTCCAGGGCGCTGCGCGACTGGTCTACCCCTGTGACGCGCTGGCAGACACGCGCCAGATGCAGGGCGAAGCCACCCTGATAGGTGCACACGTCCAGCGCAGCGCCGGTGTGCCCGGAACGCCTGATCCAGTTCGCCGCGGCCTGGTAGTTGAGTCGCTGGTCCAGAAAGGCACCCGTCTTTTGGCCGGCTTCGACGTCGTAGGAAAACCGTAATCCGTTGAGGTGGAACTCCGTTTGGGTCGGGGGCGGCTGCTGCCCTACGTGCAGCCATGGGGTTGTCGGCGCCGGGGCGAGCTGTTCCAGTTCGGGTCGGGGCGCTCCCAAAGGGTGCACGGCTCACCGTGCGGGGAGAGCTCGTCCTGTAAAGCCTCGGCCAGAACCGACCGGACGTCATCCTGCGCGGTTCCCTGGATCAGCAGCTGGACGATAACGAGGTTGTTGTATCGATCCGCCACGATGCCCGGCACGGCATCGGCCTCAGAGAAGAGCAGACGCTGTGCGCTGGTTTCTTCGCCCGGTTCGCGGTGCAGGGGCGCCACCGCACGACGCCGCAAGAAGGCCTCGCGGACGCGAGCGCGCATGGCTTCAAGGTACGCCGGTCGATCCAGCCCGGCTTGCGGTGAGACCAGCCGCAGCATGATCTGGGATGCCGAGGAGTACAGGGCCGTGCCCAGCAGCTTACCGCCGGGGTCCGCTACGTCCGCCAAAGCACCGGGCTCAAGGCCGGCAACGTCGCCCTCCGAGACAAGGTCGGAGCGGTACACCCAAAGGTGCCCGGCCCGCAGACGGTCGGCGGCACGACGTGCGATGCGCACCACGTGGCTCACGGGGCCAGCCGGGGCACATCCACCCCGCTCAGCTCAGCAAGTGCTTCAATGACAAGGTTGTGGTCTTCGCGTTGCGGCAAACCGCTGAGCACCACGCTGCCCACCATGCCTGTGCCTTTCAGCATAAGGGGGAACCCGCCGCCATGGGCGGCGAAGTCCACCTCACTCAGGCCATTGCTGATCAGCAGCGTCGTGCCATCCCGCTCCAGTTTGCGGCCCACCGCGTAGGTGCTGCGGGCGAAGTGCCGCACAGTGTTGCGCTTGCGACGGATCCAGTTGGCCTGTCCCGGCGCAGCCCCCGCGGTGGCGCAGGCAAACAGCAGGTGCCCGGCGAGATCGATCTCCATCGAACCCGCAGCGCCCCTGGCCAATAAACTGCCGCGCAGCCTCGAGCCTAACCGCCACGCCTCTTCGGCGCCAAAGGACGAGAAGCACAGAAGCTGCTCTTGTTGTTGCAGGACCAGGAGGTCTTCATCGGGGGTCACAAGGTCTTCTCCGGGAGATAGGTTAATCCGTCATCAGCATGACCTCGGTGCTTTTGATCAGCGCCGTCACGGTGTCGCCGACCTTGATGCCCATCTCTTCCACGCTTTGGCGCGTGATCACGGATTCGATCAGGTTCTCGCCCACCCGCACACTCACCTTGGCGGTCACTGTGCCCAGGACGATCTCTTCCACCGCGCCCACGAGCTTGTTGCGTGCGGAGATTTTCTTGGTGAAGGGAGTTTGTGTCATCGCAGTACCTTTCGGATCCAGTGTACGAAAGACAGAGCTTGCAGGTTTGGCGCTGGCGGGATGAGACGTCCGGCCGGCCACGCCGAACTGGCAGCCATCGACCTGAACGGCAGACCGCTCTCACGCACCCTTTGCCTTTGCCGCCGGGAGGGGCGCCGCGGCCGTGGTGCTGCAATGGCACAGCAGCATCACCGGGCAGGCCACAACCGTTCCGAGGCGCGCGGCCGCGGCGCACCTCGGGAACCCGGATCAATCCTGCAGCTGGTAGTTGATGGTGATGTCGGTTTGAACCGTTACGGGCTCGTTATTCAACAGGTATGGTTTGTATGTCCACTGCCTGACCGCCTCGATGGCTGAGGCCCGAAGCGGTTCGGGACCGGAGACCACCGTGAGGTTTTCCACGACACCCTCAGCGGAGATGATGGCGTGCAGCACCACCGAGCCCTGCAGGTGAGCGGCCTTGGCATCGGATGGGTAAACCGGCGGAACGTGGGTGAGCACGTTGCCGGCCATCACCCCACTGGGCACACTTTGCGTTGCCGGCTCTGATGCCTGCGCAGAGGCAGGGTGAAGCATTCCGGTTCGCAGAGCCCAGGCCGATGCGGTGGTAGCCACCCCGAGCAGCGTGCAGGCACAAAGGGCTGCCAGACGGCGACGTGGCGTTGTAAGGCGAGAATTGCTGGTCAAATGCATAAGTCTCCTTTCCATTGCGTTGGCATCGAGCATACCGATGGCGTGCGTAGCAGCGAATGGCTCGCGTTGCGCCAGTAGCGCAGCCAATCGAAGAAGCGAGCGAGGGTAGCCGGCCGGCGAGGCCATCACCGCTGCAGCGGCCTCATCGCAGACCCACTCACGCGTTTCCGCCAGGCGGGCGCGTGTGAGGCGAAGGGCAGGATGGTAACGGATGGGCAGCGTGAGCACCTCGTACAGCAGGTTGAGACCGTAGTCCCCACGCTGGATGTGGGCGCACTCATGCGCGAGCACCGCATGTCTGTCCGCAGGGCGCAAGCACCCCAAAAGACCCTCGGGCAGCAGGACTCGCGGAAGCCAAACGCCGAACGTCAGGGGCGTTTGCACAGGAGCGACCCGAAGCTGCGCATGCGGTACCTGGAACCGCTCGCAGCACTGCTGCCACAGGTCGACGGTCTGCGTGTCCGGGAGATGCTGCGGCAACTGCACCAGCCTGGCTGTGCGACAGAGCGCCAAGGCAAGATTTGCCAGGGAGTGCAGAAGCAGAACGGCGCAGGCGATCGCGGCGGCGTGGAACAGAGTTGCCGTGAACGGCTGAGCGGCACCGGCGGAGCCCGGACCGAAGCTTACCGACACAAAGGCGGATTCCGATTGCAAGGGCTGGTGGAGTCGTGGCACCCAGGCAGGAAGCGACCAGGGAAGAGCCGTAAGGGCGGGCAGGCTTGCCTGGAGCAGCAGGGTGCCTACCCAAAAACGATGTACAAAGAGAGCCTTGCATTCACGAAGTGTCCGGGAAGCGACCCATGCCGCTCCGGATACGAGGGGCACCTGCCAGGCTGAGTTGATCAGCAGGGCAGCCAGGAAGCTTTCAAGAGTTCTCATGACCGCCCTCCGCATCGCTTTCCGGATCAGGAGCCAAACGGCCCTCAGCCTCCAAGCGCCTGCCCAGCTCCGCGAGCCTGCCCGCATCCAACTGGCGGCTCTTCACAAGACTCAGAACGAGATCTTCGCTGGAACCGCCAAACATACGGTCGATGACGTCCCGAACGGCCTGTCCCAGGGCCTTGTCTTGCGTCACGACGGCCTGGTAAAGAAAAGCACGCCCTTGCAGCTCGCGCTTCACCTTTTTTTTGCGCGCAAGGATGTTGAGCATGGTCTGCACCGTGGTGTAGGCGAGTGGCGGCTCCAGGTGGTCCTGGATCTGGGCTACCGTGCCAGCTCCATGGGTCCAAATCACCTGCATGATCCTCAGTTCCAATGGCGTAAGCTGAGGCTCGTCCAGAAAGGGCATGCCTGACCTCCTAATCTGTTAGGAGATTAGGAGAAGAGGGGTTACTTGTCAACTAAGGTCTTAGGACGAATAGCGGGCCGGAAGCTAGCGCTATATCAGGATGCCAGTTTGGTGACCGTGGGCGATTTGTGCCGAGGCAGAAAGGCACGGAACACCAGCGAAATGCCAAAGGAGATCAGAAGGCCTTTAAGCAAAGGCAATGTGTTGAAATCCCAACCGAAGCCGGCAAGCGTGATGAGGGCACCGATCATGTAGCTTTCCCCGAGAACGGCCTTAAGCCAGGAGGGTCGTTGGCCGGCAGAGGGCACCATGGGTCTTGGAGACGGCAAAAATCTGGGGACGCGGCCCTCGTACTCTCGGTACGGTTGCCCGAAACGGCCCAGGAGAAAGGTCTCTTCGCTGAGGGCTAAACGCACCTGAAGGATCCAAACGGCTGCGATAGCAAACAGAGCGCCGGCAGGGGGCATGAGCAGGGCCAGTGCGACAGTGTGCAACAGCGTACCGAGGTAGAGCGGATTGCGCGTGCGACGGTAGGGACCATCCGCCAGCAGCGACTCACCGTGCATGGCACCCGAGTTCACAACGGCCGCCCCGACATAGGCGGTGCCCCACGTACGTAGCCAGGCACCCAGCGCAGCAAAGACGATGCCAACAGCCAGCAGCAGCGTGGTAGCTGCCTGGAAGCCCAGCCAACCCTGGCGCGCAAGATCCCCGCTCAGTACGAGCCAGGACGACTTCGTGGTGAGCCCGAGCCAGGGCTCCCAAAAGGGCCAAAGCCCAACAAGGAAGATCAGCCCGTGCAAGGGATAGCGAAGACGGTACTCCAGGGTAGTTGCATGCATCACTCTTTAGCGTGCGCCGTATCAGGCGCCCGGTCAACCGGTGCCGTGCCCGGTGTGGCTACCTGCTCGGGGCTTATTTCATTCTTGTAAACAACTCCGCCCTTCATCACGAAACTGACGTGTTGCAGGGTTCGTACATCCTGCAACGGATCGCCTTTGACCGCGATTACGTCTGCCCACTTCCCTGGCTCCAATGCGCCGACGCGATCACTCCAGTTCATCAGGTCAGCGGCGTTGAGGGTGGCCGACCGGATTGCCTGCACGGGGGTCATGCCGTAATCATTCACATACACCTCAAGCTCATGGGCATTGAGTCCGTGCGGATAGACGGCGGCATCTGTGCCCAGGGCGACCTTGACCCCCTCGGCGATCGCACGTTTATGGTTCGCCCGGGCCACGGCTGTGGTGTCCTTCATCTTCTGTGCGTACAACGCGGGCAGGTGACCGTTGGTTTTATACCAGTCGTATAGGTAGCTGGTTGGCACGAGATAGGTGCCGTGTGCCTTCATCGCCTTGATGCCAGCCTCATCGATGTAGCTTCCGTGTTCGATGGAATCTACCCCTGCCTCTGTGGCCCATAGGATGGCCTGGGCTCCATGGGCATGCGCGGCGACCTTGCGCCCGAGTCTGTGGGAGTCCGCCACAATGGCTTCCATCTCTTCGCGTGTGTACTGCGACGCTTGGGGGTCGTCTCCTTTCGAGAGCACGCCGCCGGAGGCTCCGATTTTAATCAGGTCCGCACCGTACTTGATATTCTGGCGAACCATGTGCTGCACCGCAGGAATGCCGTCTGCTACGCCTTCCGCGACGACATGGTACTGATACGGCAGTAAATTCTGGTCCATGTGCCCGCCGGTGATCCCCAAAGGCGGGCCCGAAACCTGCATGTGCGGACCGGGCACGTGGCCTGCATCGATCTCATCACGCAGAGCGACGTCCGTGAAATCGTTCGCCCCGACGTTTCGAATAGTCGTGAAGCCGGCCTCCAACGTGGTTTTCGCGTTTTCCACGCCTAGGATGGCCTCTTTGCCGGGCGTCATCGAAAGCTCGAAGTATGGATCGAAGTCCGTCACGCCTGTCAGGTGGACATGCACATCGATCAGTCCTGGAAGCACGGTGAACTCGTGCAAGTCCACCTCGTGATCCCCGGCTTGTGCCTGTGTTGTCGCCGAGGGCGCGATTGCGACAATGCGATCTGCTTGCACAACGAGGGTCTGGTTGCGCACTTCACGGCCTGCACGGATGTCGAGAAGGGCCCCAGCCCGGATCAGCGTACGCCCACCAGGAGGAGCATACCTGGGCTGCCGCGCCCAGGCGGAGCTGCCGGACACCTGTGTACACAGAACGAGGGTCAGTGACCCAAAACTGCGTAGGAACAACTGGTTTGCCCAACTCTTGGTCATTTGCTCCCCTTTCGATGTTCACCCAGGGCGTGCAGAATCGAATCGAAGTCGTCTACGCCGGTGTACTCGATGATCACCCGTCCCTTGCCGCGCCGGTCCTCGATGGTGACTTTGAGGCCCAGGCTTCTTCGCAGCTGTTCCTGGGCCTCCCGGACATTGGGATCCACCAGCTTGTCCTGTTTCTGCTGGTCTGCCTTTCCTTCGGGATGAAGGAGACCCTGCACGAGGCTCTCCGTGGCCCGCACATTAAGTCCCAGTGCCACGATGCGTTGGGCCGCGGCGCCAATGGCCTCGGGAGTGGGGAGGGCAAGCAGTGCACGGGCGTGACCGAAACTCAGCTGCTCGGCTTCGACCATTTGCTGCACGTCATCGGGCAGGCGCAGCAGCCGAAGAAAGTTGGCCACGGTGGCGCGGTCCTTGCCGGTTCGTTCCGCCATCTGCTCCTGCGTGAGGTGGAACTCACGGCTCAAGCGCTCATAGGCCCGCGCCTGCTCCATCGGGTTAAGATCGGCGCGCTGCAGGTTTTCTACCACCGTCATCTCCATGGTTTGGAGATCCGACACCTCGCGCACAACGGCAGGGACGGTCGCTTTGCCGGCCTGCCTGCTGGCGAGCCAGCGACGCTCGCCGGTAATAAGAGTGAAGCGGCCATTCTTTCCGGGTTTCACCACAACGGGCTGCACGACACCACTTGCCTTGATCGAGGCGGCCAGTTCGGCGAGTTTTGCCTCATCAAAGCCCGCCCGCGTTTGGAACGGATTGCGATCGATGCGATCCACCTCGATTTCGAGGGGCTTTCCCGCGGACTCCGGCGCGGCGCCTGCGTGCAGGTTGACCGTGGCCTGAGGTCGGGAGGGCAGAAGGGATTCCAGGCCCTTACCCAGAGCGCGGCGCTTTGTCTCTGTTGATCCCTGCATGATCTCTCCTCAACTCAACTTTGCTTGCGGGTGAAAGGCCAGGAACGTTTCTTCTCGGACGGTGCCTGAGAAGGGGCCGCTTGGTTTTTCGCGACGGGGTGCTTCCTCGCGGCAAGGCCGTTCCGCTTCAGCAGCTCGCGCGCAAGGTCACGGTAGGCCTCAGCCCCGCGAGACCGAGAGTCATAGGTAACTGCCGGCTGTCCGTGGCTCGGGGCCTCCGCCAGGCGAACGTTGCGGGGAATAGTGGTTTTCAGGAGCTTGTCTCCGAAGAAGTTGCGCAGGTTGTCGCGGACCTGTTGAGACAGATTAGTTCGGTCGTCATACATGGTGAGCACGACACCCTCCAGCCCCAACTCTGGATTAAAACTGGCGGAGATGCTGTCCAGCGTGGCCATCAGCTCGGAGATGCCTTCCAGGGCGAAGTATTCCGCCTGCATGGGGACCAGCAAACGATCCGCCGCAACCAAGGCATTGAGGGTAAGCAGGTCCAAGGCCGGCGGACAGTCCAGTAGAAGGAAGTCATATGCCGTGCGTGTGGCGTCGAGGGCCTCACGCAGGCGGAACTCGCGC
>CAXTRM010000099.1:0-2537 GCA_964246625.1 uncultured Acidobacteriaceae bacterium | reverse complement strand
TGTCGACGTGAACCAACTCGACGTTGGCTCCAATGAGGTTACGGGTGCCGGGCACCAAGGAAAGCCCTTCGACGAACGTAGCTTGTACGGCCTCTGGCAATGACGCATCTCCAAGCAGGAGGTCGTAGACGGAGATGCGTTCGACACCACGCGGAAAACCCAACCCGCTTGTACTGTTGGCTTGCGGATCGCAATCCAGAAGAAGCGTGCGGTAGCCTTCGAGCGCAAAGGAAGCAGCTACGTTGAGCGCCGTTGTCGTCTTGCCGACGCCACCTTTCTGGTTTACGACGGCGACGACCCGCGAGACCGGGGCGGAGTCAGTGGTGGGTGCGTGCTTCGAGGTGCCTGGAGCCATGGAGGTACCGGCCCAGCCTAACAGACCGGCTCAGCCCGGCTCTGTGGATCCACAACGTTCCACGTGGAACAGTGCCGGTGTTCCTGGACACTACGCCATTGTTCCACGTGGAACACCGAACGCCCCTGCGGTACGGAGACGAACATAGCTCTCATTACGCTCTGGGACGGACACGTATTCTCCTGGCTGTCTCCGGTCTGACGTGAGCTCCAGCAGATACCCATCGTCCTGGACGCGGCGAAGGGCCAGAGCCGCTATTTCGCCCATGCGATCGACAGCACGCAGGGTCACTGCATCAAAGGTCCGCGTCGGCGGCAGCGTCTCTACGCGAGCGCCCCACACCTAGCTGCCGCAGCCAAGTACCCGCACTACCTCGCGCAGAAACGCTGCCTTCTTGCCCTGGGACTCGGCAAGGGTCACCCGGAACTTCGGGTTCAGCAACTGAATTGGCACCCCGGGAAAGCCAGCCCCGGACCCGAAGTCCAGCACAGTCGCTTCCGCGTGCAACCTACGCTTCAGGAGCAAACCCGCGAAGAGACTCTCGCCGAAGTGCCGGCTGACCATCTCTTCGGGGTCCCGAATGGCCGTGAGGTTGGTACGGTCGTTCCAGTGCAATAGGAGGTCGAGGTACACCCCGAGTTGCCCGAGCAGCGCGTCGGACGCCGCTTCCAGTTCTCCGTCCAAGCTGAGGTACGGCCGGAGGAACCATTCCATCTGACGATCAGTGAGGGCTGCCATCGAACCCCGTACCCCGTCCGGGCAATTGACTGTCTTCAGCTTCCAGCACCAGCCAGGAGAACAGGGCCCGTGAGGCAGCCGATGTTTCTACACTTCTCTCGGGGTGCCACTGAACGCCCAGAACCGTTGCCGCTCCAATCCGCCCTTCCAAGGCTTCCACAACGCCGTCCTGGCCGCATCGAGCCACCACGGTCAGCCCCTCTCCGGCGAGGCTCACAGCCTGATGGTGACTGCTATTAATCCCCAGCTTGCGAAAAGAGCCTTCAGCAGGCGCTTCCGTTTGGGTCAACAAGGAAGAAAGGAGGCTTTGGCTCGCGACTAGTACAGTGTGGGCTACAGCAACACTTGCTCCAGCGGCGTGGTTCACCGGAATGGGTAGAAGATCCTGCACAAGGGTCCCGCCCTGCAACGCGTTCATGTGCTGCAGACCGTAGCAGATGGCCAGCACAGGCTTCCCGCTGGCAGCGGCATGCTCCAGGAGCAGACGATCGCAGAAGGCCCGGGCCGGGTCCGCGTTGGCCGTAGCGGGATCACGTTCCTGCCCGTATAAAGCAGGATCCACATCCGCCGGGCTACCCGGCAGGAGAAATCCGTGGCATTCACGCGCAGACAGAAGCGTGTCGGCCATACTGCGATGCATCGGCAGCGGCACGGCCTCGCCGCCCGCTCGCTCCACCGCGCGATTGTAGTCCGGAGCGCACTGCTCATTATAGATAAGGTCAGCAGACGTAGGCAGCGGTACCCCAATGCGAACGGCCATGCGCTTGCTGCCTCCTCAGAATCTCTGATTTCCTAATGGTACGCTGCGCGTATGCGCTCTCTTTTCCGCGTTCTGCCCGTGCTTGGCTTCCTGGCTACCTGTGCCACCTGCGCACAGCAGTCAGACCCCACGCTGCACCTGCTGCAAAGGCTATCCGACGCTCCCGGCCCTCCGGGCTACGAGGATCCAGTTCGCGCCATCATGGCAGCGGAGATGACGCCCCTGAGCGCCGCCCCATTGCGCTATGACGGTATGGGATCCGTCGTGGCTCAACTTGGGTCCACCGGCCCGCGCATCATGGTGGATGCGCACATGGATGAGCTCGGAGGTATGGTCAGGCGTATCGCTCCCAACGGCCAGCTGACGATGCAGATGCTGGGTGGGTGGCTCGATCAGGCGCTCGTTGACCAGCGCTGGATCATTCTGGGCAGCAAGGGTCCCGTGGAAGCCGTTACAGGAATCCGTGACATCCACGTGGCGACCCCTGCCGAGCGTACCGCCGTCATCCCGCGCGATAGCATCTTCCTCGACGTTGGTGCGAGAACGCCTGCGGAGGCAGCTGCGATGGGAGTCGAACCCGGGGATCCCGTCGTTCCTGACGCGCCCTTCACCGTTCTGAATGGCTCGCAGAACTACCTTGGCAAGGCATGGGACGATCGCATCGGGTGTGCGGTGCTGGTAGAG
>CAXTRM010000098.1:9105-11814 GCA_964246625.1 uncultured Acidobacteriaceae bacterium | reverse complement strand
TTGCAACTCGATCCCACGCCCGACCTGGTCGCCCACGCCGCCCGTGCCCGTCGGCCTGGCACCCTGGTCGTCGCCTTTGCTGCGGAAACCGAAGCCCTCGAAACCAACGCGCGCGCTAAACTCCTGCGCAAAGGCGTGGACGCGATCGTCGCCAACAACGTCGCCGATCCCACCATCGGCTTCGACGCCGAACAGAACGGGGGCTTCTTCCTCACCGCGGACGACGCGGTCCCCCTGCCCGTCGAGTCCAAGCGGGCCATGGCGGACCGCCTCCTGGGCCTGCTCGTGTCGCTGCGCTCGCAACACCGTACCACCGGCGCCCAGCCGCTCGTGACCGCCTGAACCAGTCAGCCCTGCAGGGCTTGCGCGGGCAGCGTCACCCCGCCCGGACGCTGTTCCAGGAAGCTTCGCACCTCGGCCGCGGGTAACGGCCTGCTGAACAGGAAGCCCTGTACCCGATCGCATCGCAGGGTCTGCAGGATCCGTAGCTGCTCCTCGGTTTCCACACCCTCGGCCACTACCTGAAGGCCAAAGGTGTGGGCAAGCGCGATGATCGCCCGCACCGTCGGGTAGGTTCCCTTTCGCTCTCCTATCCGCCGGATAAAGGAACTATCGATCTTCAACGACTCCACCGGGAGCTGGTGCAAACGGCCCAGCGAAGAGTACCCCGTGCCGAAGTCGTCCACCGAGAACCGGATGCCGCTGCGCGCCAGCATGGCAATCTGGTCCGGCGCTCCGCCCCGGTCCGGCATCACCGTCGACTCGGTGACCTCGAACTCCACCATGCGGGGTTCCAGCTGGTACCGCTCCAGCGTGGAAGCTACCTTGAGCGAAAAATTCAGCCGGTTCAGCTGCAGCGGCGACACATTCACGGCGATCTGCACCGGCTGCAGGCCCTCTTCCATCCAGGCCCGGCTCTGCCGGCACACCTCGTCCAGTACCCACTCGCCCAGCCCCACGATCAGGCCGCTCTCTTCCGCGATCGCCACCACGCGCTCCGCGCTGATCGTGGCGAGCAGCGGGTCCTTGAACCGGACCAGCGCCTCCAGGCAGTGCAGCTCCCCTGCCACCGTCATCTGCGGTTGGTACGCGATCAACAGGTCCCCTGCCTTCAACACGCGTCGCAGGCTGAGCTCGATCTCGTTGGCCTCGCTGGCCATGCGGCTGATCTCCCGCGAAACGCGGACCCACTGCGCACCCCCGGCGCGCTTGGCCCTGTACATGGCCACGTCCGCATCGCGCCACAGCTGCGCTCCGTCCGTGCCGTCCTCTGGGGCGATCGCGATACCGACGCTCACCACCAGCTCCACCTCGCCCGCTTCCAGCTTCAGCGGCGCCTTCAGGTCATACATCAGCAGGCTCGCGAGGTGTTCTGCGGTCTCGGCCCGGTCCAGGTTCCCCAGCACCAGCATGAACTCGTCCCCACCTGTGCGCGCAAGCGTCCCGGCCCCCTGCAGTCGCGAGGTGATGCGCCGGGCCAGCTCACACAGGCACCGGTCCCCGGCCCCGTGGCCAAAGGTGTCGTTAATCTGCTTAAAACGATCCAAATCAATGCAAAAAAGCGCGACATTGCATGCAAAACGTGACGCATTTTCCAGCATTTCTTCAAGCGTTCGCTCAAACGAGGCCCGGTTCGGCAGCCCTGTCAGCGCATCATGATGCGCTTGTTGCAACAACTGCGCGTGCAGCCGCTGCGATTCAGTCACGTCGTGCATCATCGCAAAGGTGGCGCGGTGCCCGGCCCGCTCCAGCGGCTGGCTTGCCACATCCACCTGGAACTCCAGACCATCCTGCCGGCGATGCCGCCACGGGCCGGACAGCATCTGTGGCTCTGCTGCCCGCAACTCGTCCAGCCCCTGCGCGTCGTCCGCGACCTCCATCACGTCAAGCAGCGACATCGACTCGAACTCTGTGCGCGAATAGCCGTAATGGGCTACCGCGGCGTCATTTACCTCCAGAAAAGCCAGGGTTTGCGGATCATAGATCCACATGGGATGGGGGTTGCGCTCAAACAACAGCCGGTAACGCTCGCTGGTCAGTTCCGTCGTTCGGATCTCTGTTTCCAGCACGGAAAGCACCATGCCGGCCGCGACGAAGTACTTCGGCAGGTTCCAAATCTCCGGGCTCACGGCAAGCGAGGGCGCGAAACGCTCCAGCAGCGAGCCACAGGCCCACACCAGCGCCCAGGCAAACGAGCCAAAGGTCAGGGTCACTGTGGCCGCCGATAAACGCGGTTTACGGCAACTGAGCAGAACGGCGTTCAACCCGAAACAGAGTGTCAGCGTGGTCAACGGGATCGTGTCCGCCCGCTGGGCACGCACCGCCTCGACCAACCACCAGGCGCATCCGATGCCGAACGCCACCATGACGCCGAAGCGCAGGGTTCGAACCCCGACCAGGGAGGCGCACACCCCAAGAACGCACACCAGGCTGAGCGTCGCCGCCCCTGCCAGGGCAACGATCCAGGTCTCCCGGAATGAGGCAAGCACCAGCGTCAACAGCCAGGGTCCGGCAAGCAGAACTGCAATCAGAAGCTTTTTCCGGGGGCTCTCTGGGCTTTCCGGGTGCGACAGCACAAAGGCCGTGCCACACAGAAACAGCGTTCCCAGCGCAAATACACCTTGCACGGCCTGGCCCAGGGACGATGCAGGCTGCACCAGTAAGGACGAGAAGTGCAACAAAACGCAGAACCAGCCAACGACCCACAAG
>CAXTRM010000098.1:0-9095 GCA_964246625.1 uncultured Acidobacteriaceae bacterium | reverse complement strand
AACAACAGGAAGATAAAGCCGGCAACCAGACAATCGGCGAGGTTCAGCACTCAGGAGCGCCCTTCGAGCAGTACGGAACAGTTAGCGCGAGACACTCTGAGGCTACCGGATTCGGCCACTCAGAAAACTCACCAAAGGTTGTAGTCCCAACTGTGGCGTGGCGAGGGGCTTCCCGCTACGCTTGAAGGAGCCGTTCACCTGGCCAGGGCCGCGGTCCGAGACTCGCGGGCAACTTTGGTTGCAGCCTGGGATGAACCATGGTTAACTACGCCTGATGCTCACCGAACTCAGCGTCTCACGGGAAGACTACCTCAAGGCCATCATCGAGGCCGAAAGCGAGGGACATGCGGTTGCCCCCGTGCTGCTCGCCCATTGGCTGGCTGTGTCCCCGCCCGCCGTGACCAAGGCGCTGAAACGGCTGCGGGAAGACGGTTTTGTAGAGGACGCCGGCGGCTCGCTCCACCTGACCACCCTGGGCAGGCAGGTGGCGCACCGTACAGCGTTTCGCCACTACCTTGTGGAGCGCATGCTGTCGGAGATCTTTGGCATGGAGTGGCACCAGATCCACGCCGAGGCCGAGCGCCTGGAACACGTCATTTCTCCCGCCTTTGAGGCCAAACTGATTGAAAGACTGGGAGAAAACGCACCCTGCCCGCACGGGAATCACGTTCTCCCCGAAAGCCCGGACCAGATCCGTCATCGGGGCCTGATCGCCCTTTCCGAGGCACAGGAGGGTGTGCGGTACGGGGTGGAAAGGCTTTACGAACGCGACCCGCAACTGCTGGCCTTTTTGCACAAGCTCGGCATCGGACCGCAAAGCGAGCTCCTGGTGCTGGAACGGAACTACGACAGCACCCTGCGCCTCCAGGTCGGGCAACAGGAGCGCACCCTCGGTGCCCCCGCCGCGGAAAAGGTCTTTGTCCGCGAGCTCCGTTAACCTCAGCCCCCTCGTGTAGATGAACTGTGGTTAACTGAGTACTGTAACTCCATCCCATTCGAGTGCCCTTGGCGACCCTTCAGGACATCTCTGCCGGCCAGCACGCCTCCCTGGGCGAAGCGCACGCCTCCGTGCACCTTTCCACCTCGCCTCACTTCTGGCGGCGGTTGCTCGGCTTTGTGGGTCCGGGATTTCTGATCTCGGTCGGCTACATGGATCCCGGCAACTGGGCCACGGACCTTGCCGGGGGCTCGCGTTACGGCTACAGCCTGCTGTTTGCGATCATGCTGTCCAACCTGCTTGCCATCCTGCTGCAGGGTCTTGCCCTGAAACTGGGCATCGTGACCGAGCGCGACCTGGCCCAGATCTGTCGCGAACACTATTCCCGCCCGGTCGCGGTGTCCCTTTGGGTTTTGGCGGAGCTGGCCATCGTTGCCTGTGACCTTGCTGAGGTGATCGGCTCCGCTATTGCCCTGCAGCTGCTTTTTCACATTCCGCTTGTGGCGGGGGTCATCCTTACCGGCGCAGACACGTTTCTGATCCTGATGCTGCAAAACCGGGGCTTCCGTTACCTCGAAGCGCTCGTTATGGTGCTGATCGGCACGGTCGCCGTGCTTTTCGGCGTTGAAGTGTTTTTGTCGCGTCCTGAGTGGCACGCCGTGTTCCGAAACCTGGTGGTGCCTTCCCGTGCCATGGTCACCGACCCCGGGATGCTGTACCTGGCCGTCGCCATCCTTGGCGCCACCGTGATGCCGCACAACCTGTATCTCCACTCCTCGGTGGTGCAAACGCGCGACTACCAGCGGACGCCTGCGGGCAAACGCGAAGCCCTGCGCTTTGCCAAACTCGACAGTGTCACCGCGCTGATGCTCGCCCTGTTTGTGAATGCAGCCATCCTGATTCTGGCCGCGGCTGTTTTCCACCGCGGCGGTCACCTGGAGGTCGCGGAGATCGGCGATGCCTTTAAACTCCTTTCCCCGATGCTTGGGGTTGCAGGGGCCAGCACCCTGTTTGCCGTGGCGCTGCTGGCCTCAGGGCAAAACTCCAGCCTGACAGGCACCCTCGCCGGCCAGGTCGTCATGGAAGGTTTTCTGCACCTCCGCCTGGCCCCGTGGCTGCGCCGGCTTGTCACCCGGGCCCTGGCCATTGTGCCGACCGTGATCGTGACGCTGCTCTATGGGGAGCGCGGCACCTCCAATCTCCTGCTTCTCAGCCAGGTCGTGCTGAGTATGCAGCTGAGCTTTGCGGTCTTTCCGCTCGTGTGGTTCACCGGGGACCGCCGCCGCATGGGCGAGTTCACCAACCCCACCTGGCTTCGGGCGCTCAGCATCGGCGCCGCTTGCCTGATCGCCGGCCTGAACGCGTGGCTGCTGCTGCAGGTGGTGCATGGACAGCGTTAGCGCCCGGCAGGGTGGCAGATCGACGCGCCGCGGCGCACACGTTTGTAACGTGACTTTTGGTCGGCAAAATGCAGACCCATCCCCCGGTTCGCCTCCACCCTGGCAGATGTCTCGTCTAAACTAGAGGTGCGCCGTTCGCGTCCCTCGAAGTGGAACTGACCCTCATCCCGATTGCGGCGATCCTGCTGCTGCTGACCGGCTTCAACGCCCCGTCGTGCCTGGCGGCGGCCGGTGGCGGCCCTGCGGCCGTGTGGCGCCTGAGCTGGGGCCGGGAAAGGTCCTATCGCACGGTTTCCCGAAGGGGCCGCGCCCGTCAGGCGGCGGGTTGTTTGCGCTGTTGCAGGGAGCAAGCGGTTGCCGAACGGGCCGTGCAGCACCTGCTGACCGCACGGGCTCACCAGGTAGCGCGGGATCGGGCCCGCAACCTGCTTCACACGCGTTTCGGCACCGCGAGCTGCGCGTACCGCTCCGTTGCACCGCCGGCGTCGGCACCCTGCCTCCGGCCGACCACCGCCTAGCGCCCCCTCCCCGGGTCCGGTGGCCACGGTACACAATCTTGCCCCCACGGCCCCTGTTACGCGAAGGATCCTTGTGATTAATAACGCTCTCGCCAAAGTCTTCGGCACTTCCAATGAACGTGCCGTAAAACGCTTGCTCCCCACACTCGCCAAGATCAGCGGTTACGAGGACGCCCTGCACGCGCTGCCCGATGCTGAGCTGAAGGCCAAAACAACGGAGTTCAAGGCACGGATCGCCCAAGCGCTCGCGGGGCTGACCGACCCCGAGCAGATCGTCGCGACCGAAAAAGCCGCGCTCGACGACATCCTCCCTGAGGCCTTTGCGGTGGTACGCGAGGCGGGTCGCCGCGTTGTCGGCATGCGCCACTTCGATGTCCAGATGATCGGGGGCATGGTGCTGCACCAGGGCAAGATCGCCGAGATGAAGACGGGCGAAGGCAAGACGCTGGTCGCCACCCTTCCCTGCTATCTGAACGCGCTTGCCGGCCGCGGCGTCCACGTCGTGACCGTTAACGACTACCTGGCCAAGCGCGATGCCGAATGGATGGGCAAGATCTATGGCTTTCTCGGCCTCAGCGTCGGCGTGATCGTTCATGACCTTTCCGACGAGCAACGTCGCCAGGCCTACCATGCCGACATCACCTACGGCACCAACAACGAGTTCGGCTTCGACTACCTGCGCGACAACATGAAGTTCGATCTCAAGGAAACGGTGCAGCGCGGGCACTTCTACTGCATCGTCGACGAGGTGGACTCGATCCTGATCGACGAGGCCCGCACCCCGCTCATCATCTCGGGCCCCACAGACAAGACGACCGACAAGTACGCCATCGCCAACAAGATCATCCCGCAGCTGGAAGAGGGCGAACTGGTCGAAACGCTGGAAACCAAGACCTGGTCCGGCGACTTCGTCGTGGACGAAAAGGCACGCGCCATCACCGTCACCGATGAGGGCTGGGAAAAGGTGGAACGGCTGCTCGGCATCGGCAATATCGCCGACCCGGACAACTGGGACATGAAGCACCACATCGAGGTCGCCATCAAGGCGCATGCGCTGTACAAGCGCGACGTGGAGTATGTGGTGAAGAACAACGAAATCATCATTGTGGACGAGTTCACGGGCCGGTTGATGCCCGGCCGGCGCTGGTCCGACGGCCTCCACCAGTCCATCGAGGCCAAAGAAGGCGTCACCATCCGCAAGGAAGACCAAACGCTCGCCACCATCACCTTCCAGAACTACTTCCGCCTGTACAAGAAGCTTTCCGGCATGACCGGAACCGCGGAAACCGAGGCCGCCGAGTTCGACAACATCTACAAGCTCGACATCGTGGTGATCCCGACCAACCGGCAGATGCTGCGCATCGAAAACCAGGACGTGGTCTACCGCACGGCCAAGGAGAAATACTTCGCCGTGGCCGACGAGATCGAGCGTCTCCACGCCTCGCGCCAGCCCGTCCTGGTCGGGACCACGTCCATCGAGAAGTCCGAGTTGCTCTCCGAGATCCTGAAGCGCAAGGGCGTCCGCCATGTGGTACTCAACGCCAAGTTCCACGAAAAAGAGGCCGAAATCGTGGCGCAGGCAGGCAGGCTTGGCATGGTGACCATCGCCACCAACATGGCCGGTCGCGGTACCGACATTCTGCTTGGCGGCAACGCCGAGTTCATGGCGCGCCAGGACCTGGTCAAGCGTGGCATTGCCCGGGCCATCTCCGCGGCAGAAGGCGAGATCCATCCCGTTGCCGCGCCCGGCATGACCCGTTTCTACTACCAGAGCCAGGAGTTTGAAACCACGCAGGGCCAATGGGACGCCGTGACGGCCCAGCACGCCGCCGCCACCAAAGCCGAGCACGACGCGGTTGTGGACGCAGGCGGCTTGCACATCATCGGCACGGAGCGGCATGAGTCCCGCCGCGTCGACAACCAGCTGCGTGGTCGCGCTGGTCGCCAGGGTGACCCCGGGGCGTCGCGCTTTTACCTGTCGCTCGAAGACGACCTCATGCGCATCTTTGCCCGTGAGTGGGTTTCCACCCTGCTCCAGTCGCTTGGCATGGAAGAAGGCGTGCCGATCGAGAGCCGGATGATCACCAAGCGCATCGAGGCCGCCCAAAAGGCCGTCGAGTCGCAGAACTTCGAGTCCCGCAAGCACGTCCTGGAGTACGACGACGTGATGAACAAGCAGCGGGAAGCCGTGTATGGCCTCCGTCGCGGGCTCATCGAGGGCATCGACCAGAAGGAGCTCATCACCGAAGACTATGTAACCCACATCCTCGGCAATCTGCTCGACGAGCACGCTCCCGAGAAGGTCCACCCGGACCAGTGGCAGAATGAGGCGCTGTTCAACGCGGTCTTCGACATCTTCGGCGCGCGTTTCGACAACGAGATCGACATCAATGACCTCAATCGCACCGAGCTGGGCGACGCCATCTTTTCGCGCCTGCGGGAGCGCTATGAGGTCAAGGAGCAGATCCTCGGCGCGCCGAACATGCGCTACCACGAGCGCATAGTCATGCTTTCGGTTCTTGACGGGCTGTGGAAGGAACATCTGCTCTCGATGGATCACCTCAAGGAGGGCATCGGTCTGCGCGGCTACGGCCAGCAGGATCCGCTGGTGGCCTACAAGAAGGAGTCCTTCGACATGTTTGAAGCGATGATGACCAAGTTCCAGGAGGACACGGTCCGCAACCTGTTCCGCATGCAGATCCTTGGACCCGATGGCACCCCGATCGAGACGCGTGAACAGCTGGCCAGCCTCCAGGCTGCCGCACAGCAAGGGGCCGCCGGCCGGGAAACGCTTCCCGCCGGCGCGCAGGCGGCCGGACGCGAGTCCTACCCCGGCAACCCGCCAAACGCACAGGTGCTGGACGAGCCGACGCAGGTCCCCGTGATCCCGATCGCCTCCCCAACCACCACCATCGACAAACTGGAGCGCGAGTTCGAACAGCGCAAAGAACGTGAGCTCGCCTCCGCACGGTCCGCCGGCGCGGCCAACACCGCCGACCAGTCACCCATGCAAGCCGCACCCAAGCCCGGCCGCAACGAAGAATGCTTTTGCGGCTCAGGCAAGAAGTACAAGAAGTGCCACGGCGCCGCTGCCTAAACCGGCGCCGCTGCCTCAGAACGGCTGAACCGCAAACATAACCTGCGCGGCGTCAGTTGGTGTCAGCGCTTTGCACCCACTTCAGCCAGGCATCTGCCGCTGTCGTGTTGGGTAACCAACCCGCCTCGGAGCCACCGTCCGTGGAGGGCAGGATGCTTGCCGAAGGGATCCAGCAGTTGGACTCCCCGTAGGAGTCGTAGAAGCCGTCCGTGTAGCAGGTAAAGCGCACCGTCGGCAGCACCACGCCGGCACTTCGCGGCTTCGCCGCGGTTGTCGCTGCGGTGGCGGCAGCATCCGCACTGGTCAGCACGGCCCCGGTCTCAAGCGGTTCTACCAGGGCGGTCACCCAGGGGATCATGACGTCGCGGATGGAGTTCACGCAGCAGTGGCCCGTGTGGTTCTGCACACCGAAGCCCCAGGGAGCCCCCTGCGACCAACCGCGTTGAAAATAGCGGAGGCTCCGCATGACGCCTGAGTTGGGGTCGTATGCGTTGGCCAGCACCAGCGCGGGCACCTTGGCCGCCGCGGCCGTTACGGGGATGGTCTCCAGATCCACCCAGATGGACCCGGAAGCGTAGGGCAGGAAGCCCAGCACACGATCCGGGTAGGCGTTCACCAGTGTCGTGGAAAGCACCCCCGCTGCGGAAAAGCCGCTTACCACCACCTTGAGTCCGGCGATCTCGGGGTGCTTGCTGTCCACGGAATACTGTTGCAGGGCCTGGAACAGGGTTCGTCCCTGCCCTTTGGTCGCATCGGCCTGTATGTCGCCATGGCTTTTGGAGTTGCACTGGTGCGCAAACACGGTGACCATGTGCAGCGCGGCGGCCATATTTTGCACCTGATTATCGTTGAACAGATCGGCACTATTGCCTCGCTCATAGATCACCAGGGCCGCCACCTCTTTGGGAGCGGGCGTGGAGGCCGTGGGAGCCTCCCCCAGGGCGGTAAGGGCCTGGTCTGGCATGTTCAGATCGAACTTGCAGGGCCCGGACAGGTCCTCGCTGGCCAAGGTCGCGACAGATACCGTTTCGGCCGGGCCTGCCAGTTTGAAGCCGCAACCGGTCAACAACATCAGCGCGCCTGCCAGGGCGCAGATCCTCACCGCTATGCCGAAAGAGCCTGGGGAGTTGCCTGTCATGAGAGTGTTTTTCCCAATCAGCAATATAGCGCAAACGTACCATGGACGTGCAGCCTGGGGAGATGCCCTGCCGTTCTGTATGCTTTTGGTATGCTCCCGCCCG
Organism: uncultured Acidobacteriaceae bacterium; assembly: GCA_964246625.1. Lineage (GTDB taxonomy): Bacteria > Acidobacteriota > Terriglobia > Terriglobales > Acidobacteriaceae > Granulicella. The sequence continues at coordinate 1,902 of CAXTRM010000098.1, read as the reverse complement.
AGATCAGCCCGGAAGAGTTCGCCCAGCTTCGCCAACAGCCGAACCCGCCTGTTCTGCTCGATGTGCGGGAACAGTGGGAATACGAGACAGCTCGCCTGCCCGACTCCGTCCTGATGCCCATGGGTGAGGTCCCCAGCCGCGCCTACAACGAGCTCGACCCGGATCAACCCGTGGTTGTGCTGTGCCACCATGGTGCCCGGTCGCTCAACGTCACCATGTGGCTGCGGCAGCAGGGCTATGAGCAGGCGCAATCGCTCGCGGGCGGCATTGAGGGTTGGTCGCGCAGCATCGATCCCTCCATCCCACGGTACTGATGCGTTCGTCTTCGGAGTTTCCCTTGTGCCAAAGCCTCATCCTGCACGCCGTCGTGTCCAGGGAGCCAGATGCCTGGCTCCTCTTCTGTTCCTGTTTGGGGCGGGGGTAATGCAAGAGCACACGATGGACGCCCAACGTCCGGCAACCCCGGAGATCATCGCGTACGTTTTCCCAACCCAGCCGGAGGGTCGGCTCCTGTCCGCTGCGGAGATCGATGCCACGCAGATCACGCGCATCAACTATGCGTTTGCCCTGATCCGGGAAGGCCGCGTGGTCGAAGGCACGCCAAACGATGCGGCCAACCTTACCCTGCTCGGCACGTTACGGCAGGCCCATCCGCAGCTCAAGGTCGTCCTGTCGGTCGGCGGCTGGCTCGGCTCCGGCGGCTTTTCTGATGCGGCGCTCACCCCCGCCTCTCGGAAGCAGTTTGTCGACAGCGCCCTCGCCCTGGTGCTCCGCTACCACCTGGACGGCCTGGATCTGGATTGGGAATACCCCGGGCTTGCCGGTGCAGGCAACACGTTTCGGCCGGAAGACGGCACCAACTTCACCCTGCTCTTGCAGGCCCTGCGCGCGGCCTTTGACGCCCACACCCGGCCCACACAACAGCCCCTGCTGCTGAGCATAGCCGCGGCGGCGTCCCTGTCGTATCTGGAACACACGCACATGGCCGAGGCGGCACGCTGCCTCGATCAGGTCAACCTCATGGCATACGACTTCTACGAGGCCGGCACCGGCAGCCCGACACCGACCGGCAACCACGCCCCGCTGTTTGCCGATCCGGCGGATCCGCAGAAGGCCTCCGCTGCCGCCATGGTCCAGGCCTTCGAGCAGGCCGGCGTGCCGGCGGCCAAGCTGGTTCTCGGCGTTCCCTTCTACGGCCACGCCTGGGCCAACGTGCCGCCGGCCAACCACGGCCTCTTCCAGACAGGCACCGCCGCCCCTGCTCTGCACACCGGCTACGCGGAGGTGCAGGCGCTGCTTGCCACGGGCGGGTTCACACGCTATTGGGACCAGGCTTCGCAGGTGCCCTACGCCTATAACGCCACCACCCGCCAGTTCATCAGCTATGAGGACGTCGAATCGCTGCAGCAGAAGTCTGCCTGGATCCATGCGCAGCATCTGGGCGGCGTGATGTTCTGGCAATACTTCAGCGATCCCACGGGCACCCTGCTGCACACCCTGCACACGGCTCTGGGCGCCCCCGTCTCGCCTGGGGATCGGCTCCCATGAGCACCACCGCATGGCAGCCGGAGCTCGGCCAGCCCTCCACCGGCCTGGTCGGTCAACCCGTCAGGACCCGGATCGTCTCCATCGACATCTTCCGGGGCCTCACCATGGCCGTCATGATCTTTGTCAACGATCTCAGCGACGTCAAGGGCCTGTCCCGCTGGACCTATCACATCCCCCGGGATCTCGATGCCATGTCCTACGTGGACATGGTGTACCCGTTTTTCCTGTTCGCGGTGGGCCTTTCCTTGCCGCTCGCCCTTCGGCAGCGCCTCCGCCGCGACCCGTCGATCCCCCGTCTTTGGCTCCACATCCTTGTCCGCTCCGCCTCGCTTATCGGCCTGGGTCTCATCCTCG
>CAXTRM010000097.1:11251-11955 GCA_964246625.1 uncultured Acidobacteriaceae bacterium | reverse complement strand
GCATTGAAGTTATAAATGCCATCGGCGGACGAGGTCGCCGTCAAGGTCCTGTTTGTGGCCTGGTCGATCAGCGTGACGGTGGCATTGGGGACCACGGCACCGGTTGGATCGGTCACGGTGCCCTGGATAGACGCGCGGAACTGCGCATGGGCCATGCCGGCGGCAAAGGCCAGGCTGACCGGAGCAGCCCACCGTGCCGTCACGGTGAGGCGCTGATGCAGGGTACGGCTCCTACGAGACCTTGGGGACAAACGCATACAAACCTCCTGAAACGCGGAGCCAGGTCAGCGCACAACACACACCCAAAAGCCTGTCTCGCTCGGCTGTCGGAGGGGTTCTAGGGCAAACGTTTGACTCGTTCGGCACTATGCGCCCGCGCCCCTGGCACTGTCAACTAGGCGTTGAGCACCCACCCTATCTCGTTCAAAAGCACAGGGGCAATCAACGTGCCACCGCCTTCTCCTGCTTGCAATGCATTCTCAGCGTCCGGCGTGTGCCTTCTGCTGCAGGGACCAGGCGAGATTGTTCTTGGCCAGCAGGAAGTCGGGGCGGAGCTCCAGTGCGTGCCGCGCGGCTTCGATCGCCTCGTCCCATCGTCCCAGGGCTTCGTCCCCGGCCGCTATGTTGTTCCAGGCCTCCGCAGATTTCGGATCAAGCCGCAGGGCCTCCCGGGCTGCCTCGATGCTTCGCTCGGGCTGGCCCGC
>CAXTRM010000097.1:3910-11241 GCA_964246625.1 uncultured Acidobacteriaceae bacterium | reverse complement strand
CGGTTCACATACTCCCTGGCCCGTTGTTTCGTGTCGGCGGCTCGCGGTGGACCGGCCTGGTCGTTTCCGGCCCGTTCCGTTACAAACCAGCGCAGGTTGTTGGCGGCGATGCTCAATCTCGGCTCCAGCTGAAGCGCCTTCCGCTCGGCATCAATGGCCAGATCCCACTGCCGCATCGCCCCATACCCGGCACCGATGTTGTTCCATGCCTCCGCCGATCGTGGCTCCAGCGTAAGCGCCTCGCGCGCCTCGTCAATCGATTGTTGATACTGCCCTGCCCGGTAAGCGGCAAGCGATGCATTGATGCGCGCCGCCACAGCCGGCATCGGCTCTGCCGCGTTGGCATGCAACGCCGCCATGGCCGTTGCGTCGCCGGGGATCAGGGCCAGCGTGGTTTGCGCCAGGGCCTTGGCGGCACCCAGGTCTCCACTCTGCTCTTCGGCGTGGATCAGCAGGTCCCGCTGCATGGGACGCTGTTCATTCAGCCCCACCGCGACCTGCAACTGGGCGGTAGCCTCCTGCAACCGTTGCTGATGCAGCAGCCATCGCCCGTAATAGGCATGTGGCAGGTCATCCCCGGGAGCCAGGGCGATGGCTCGCAGGAAGTGGCTCTCCGCGGTTTGCCGCAGCGCTGGCTGCCCGGTCTCGGCAAGCTGACCGTTCACCACCCCCAGGTTGATCTCCAGGGTGGGGTAGTTGGGTGTGTACACAAGCGCTTGTTGAAACAGCGCCAACGCTCCGGGGTAATCTCCCTGGTTCATCCGTGTCAGCCCGTAGATCATCAGCCCGCGGCCATTATGGGGAGACTTCTTCACGTTGTCGGCCCACAGGCTCGCTTCATCATGCCAAACGGCATTGCGCCGGTGCGCGGCGGAGGCATATACGCACAACAACAAGCCGCCCAGCGCCAGGAAACTGGCCGGAACGCCTCGCCGAAATGACTGCGGCCATGGGCGCGCCCGGAGCAGCCCGTCATAAGCCAGGCGCAGGCTCCAAACCACCGCAAGCATGAGGCCCGGAAACGAGAAAAACATCCGGTGGTCGTTTTCCACCTCGCTCAGCGCATACCCCGAGGTCGGTAGCTGGGTCAGCCCAAACCACAGGAGCCCGTATGCGACCGGATACCACCGCCTGTGGCGAGCACACAGAACGCTCGTCGTGACCAGAACGCACACAAAGGCAAAGCCGGCTAGAGCCCGTCCATTTACCGTCTCAAAGGCCTGCAGATCGGTGTCCACACTTAGATGGGTGGGCAGGAACAGAGCACCGCAGTAGCGCATCCACACATAGGGTTGCGTGAGCCGGTATGCCGACGCAGACAGGATCGTCGGGGCATAGCTTTTGGGTGTCATGGCCGCCTCAACCCACAGGAGGGCTCCTGTGACGGCCAGGGCAGGCAAACTTCCCGCAAGGCTCACACGCCATCGCCGCGTCGCAGGCAGGGCCGCGGCGTCAAAGAAGAAAACGTACAGCAACAGCAGCAAAGGAAATACAGCCGCTGGCGGCTTGGACAGCATTGCCAGCGTAAACGGCAGGAGGTAGATCCCATACCGCCGCGCCGCGGGATACATGGCAAACAGCACCAGCCCTGCCAGGCAGCCGAGCGTGCAGTACAGGTCCCCACGTTGGATCACATAATTGACGGTCTCGGCCATCACCGGATGGAGGCCGAACCACGCGGCGACTCCAAGCGCCCACCACCGGTTGTCGGGTCCCGGCGCCGTCCGGTCAAACAGGATCTGGGCCCAGCGGTACAGCAACACAACACACACCAGGTACCAGAGCATGGTGCTCAGGTGAAACCAGAACGGCACATAGCCTCGGCCGAGGGCATAGTCCAAGGCCAGTGAGGCCGTCACCACGGGCCGGTACGTCTGGTTGGCCGGCAGGACGCTGAAGGCGGTCGTATCGGTCAGGATGCGCGGCAGGTTCGCCAGCGAGCGGATCGCGGGATTATCCACCACCGTGTGGAAGTCGTCGAAATGAAACGCATTTCCAAACGAGTTGGCGTAGGTAAGAAACACCGCCACCAAGAGAAGAGCTAGGGGCAGGTTGCGTTGGCTCTGCATGGGCGCACTCTTGCCATCATAAGCAAGCCCGGCTGCCCTGGCGGTACCACAAACAGCACATGGGACGGCAGGGCAACGCTCTACTGGCCGCGGTCAAGCCGCAACGCACGAATCATCGAGCCCAGGCTTCCCCGTGGCTCCTGCGCCCTTGCCTGCGGGCGTTCCGGCTGGCTTGCCTTCCGGGCCGCATGCTCCTGCTTCAGGGCCGCAGGGCTCACCACCACGGGACCGGCTGGAATGGTTCCCTTCAGCGGAGTGATCTCACCGGCACTCCGGCGCTTCGGCTTGGAAACGCGCTCCGCCGCCGCTCTCGCCTTTCGTGCGACCTTGCGTGGAGCCTTGGGCACAGTGGCAGGACTCGGTGGCGGTGCCTCAGGCTCGTCCGCGACGGGCGCCAGCACCGCAAGCGGGGCGTTATCGACTTCGAAGGCAAAGGGTGCGCTGATTTCGGCGACAATCTGTCGAAGGTGGTAAAGCCTGTCGAGCTCCGCGTCGAGCGTCTCGACTATGTGCTGCAAAAGCATGGCTCTTAGTGTAGCAACGAGGTAGCAACATCTCTCACCATGGGCAAATTGGGTAAAGCACAGGCAGCACTCCTTTGTTCTTCTCTCGTTGCGGCAACGGTCTGCTCTCACGCCCAGTCCCCCGAGCGCGCCGACCTCGACGCCGCGCTGAAACAAACCGCGCCTGCCTTGCGGGCGCAGGCCCTCGAGCACTTTCTGCGGACCTACGCCTCAGGATCGGAGCTGGCCTTGGCGCGTCGCATGCTTCTGTCCACCTATCTCATCTCCTTTCCGGCGGAGACGTCGAAGATTCACACCATCGCCTCGCTGCAGGTCGCAGCGGCCGATCCCGGACTGGACCGCTGGACCGAAGAGGCAACCCTCGCCGACCAGCTTGCGGATGCAGAACCGCACGGCGCCGATCTCCAAGGCGCTGCGCTTTGGGCGGAGGATGCAACCCGCTCGATGACCGAAGTCGCCTATCGGCAGCAGGTGAGTCGCTTGCAAGCCCACGCCAGGCTGCCCTCACTCCCACCCGCTCAGCTGCATCGGCAGTTCGCGCATGACCGCGCGAGGACCCTTGCGGCACTGGCGAACGTGCGCCTGCGCCAGGGACGCCTGGAGACCCTCCCCGCGCTGCTCGCGGAGGCGTTTCGGCTGGACTCTCAGTCAGGTGAACTGTATCGCCTCCGCGCTGAGCTCGACCTTGCACAGAACCGAAAGCCACAGGCCCTGCAAGGCTTCATCAAGGCCAGTGCGCTGGGCGCGCTCCCGACCGAGTGGCAGCAGACAGCACTCCAGCTTGAGCAAACGCTGGCAAACGGAAGCAGCGACACGCTCGAGCAGCACATCGATGCGGCTTACCGCACCCTGTACCCTCAGCCTTTCCAACTCCCCCGCCGCGATCTGCCGGCAGGTGGCCATCCAGCGTTGCTGGAGCTCTTCACCGGCAGCGACTGCGGCCCGTGCGCCGGACCCGATCTGGCTCTCGATAGCCTGCTCGGCACCTACAGCCGCAAGGACCTCATCGCGCTCGAGTTCGATGAGCACATCCCCACCCCCGATCCACTCGCCACAGCGGACACCGTCAGCCGCGCGGAAGCCTATGGCGTTGCTTCCACGCCCTTGGCGCTCCTTGATGGTCAACCCTTGCCAATCCTCGGCAGCGCACGCGGGGACGTCGAAAACATTGTGGTTGGCCTCGCGGAGCAAATCGAGGACACGGCAGCTCTGCCCAGCGGTCTGCACCTCAGCCTCGCCGTCGAAGTTCAAGATGCGTCCTCCATGCACACGCAGGTCACCCTGGCCCTCGCGCCGGTTCCGGCGAGCGCAGGTGCGAAGACCACCGGTGACACCTCGCTGCGAACCCTGCAGCGCGCCGTCGTTCACCTTGCCCTTACACAGGACGAGCTCCGCTACTCCGGCAAGAACGGCATCCGCTTCCACCGCATGGTTGTGCGCGCCATGCAAGGGGGTCTGGCTGCCTCGGCCTTCCAATTAGGTGGCCTCACCTTTTCCTTCGACCCAACGCTGGTGGAACAGCAGAACGCCGCCTACTTGGCCGCCTTCGCGCAAAGCAATGACCGCTTCGGTACCCTTGACCTGCCCGTCACGCACTTCCCGCTTGATACCTCCCACCTTGCGGTCGTCGCTTGGGTTCAGGACCCGCTCACACAACGCGTCTTGCAGTCCGCCTTCGCGGTGGTGCCGCCGCCGCAGCCAGGCTCGCCGGTGCTCCGCCAACCCGATGCTAGACTGGCGCCTGGGAGCCCTGTCCGTTGAACGCCGCCATCGCCACAGGCCGACAAATGCACTACAGGCTACCGGCGAACTCTCTCCTGCGGCGCGGGCACGCCGTCACGCTGTACACCTCGACACCCCGTTCACGATTGCGCGGCTTCGATGCGGGCCTGCAACACACCTTTGTGCCGGCACCGCTCAACATGGCTAACGGTCTCCTTCGTCTTCGCTTCGGCGTCAGACTCGAAGAGCTCGACTCCGCGGTCTTCGATCACCTCGTCTCGCTGCGTCTCCAGGACGCCGACTTCGTCATCGGTGCCGCCTCGTCCAGCCTGGCGACGGGGAAGGCCATCAAACGGCGTGGTGGCTTGTACGTCCTGGATCGCGCCTGTCCGGACATCCGCGTGCAAACCGCGCAGATCGAGGAAGAAGCCCGCAAGGTCGGAGCGCGCACCAAATCTAACTCACCCTGGGCCATCGCGCGCCAGGTTGCGGAGTACGAGGAAGCCGACTTCATCATCTCGCCTTCCAACTACAGCCGCAACAGCTTCCCAGAACACCTCCGGCAGAAGGCCATCCTCTGCCCCCTGTACGGTCGCTCGATCATGGCGCCGCGCGAGCCCAAGATGCCGGGCCCGACCTTTGTCGTGGGCTGCGTGGGCGGCCAGGCGTTGCGCAAGGGCTACCTGTATCTTCTTCAGGCCTGGAAGGCTCTCCGTTTACCTAACGCCGAGCTCCACATCCGCTCGGGCAGCAACTTCGCGGACTTCCCTGCCCTCGCCAGGCTGCTCGCCGAGCTGCCCTCGGTCAAACTGATCGACTACGTCGCCGACATCCGCGACTTCTACGCCCAGTGCGATGCCTTCATTCTACCCAGCGTGGACGACGGCTTCGGTATGGCGCTCTTTGAGGCCCTGGGCAACGGCGTTCCTTCCATCGCCACACGCAACACCGGCGCCTCAGAGCTCCTGCGTCCCGAAGAGGACCTCTTGTTGATCGACGCGTTCAGCGCCCCACAGATCCAGGACGCCATCCTCCGCCTCTACGAGTCGGCCGAGCTTCGCGACAGGCTCACACGTAACGGGGCAGCGGCTGTTGCGGCCCTGCAATCGGACGGCATGGTCCGCTGCTACGAAGACGGCATGGATCGCCTGCTCAAAGCCATGGAGGCCAAAGCACATGGCCTGGTTGCCGCGTAAGCTTCTTCAGACCGCGCCCAGCCCGCCACCCACAAAGTGCACCACCTCAAGCTTGTCGCCCGCGTGCACCGCGGTCTGGCCCCAGTTCTTCCGCGGCGCCAGCTCCCCATTCAACTCCACCGCGATCCGGTCAGCGCGCAGTTCCAGGCTGTGCAGTACCGCATCCAGCATGGCTGGCTCGCCTATCGCCTCCAGAACGCGTGCCCGCCCATTGACGATCAACTGCAACGACTCACTCACCCTCTCAGAGTAACAAGTCAGGCGCACGCGCTTGCAACAAGGGCCACAGCAGCTCCATCGGACCGCGACCGGATCCATGCCCGGGTGCATAGGTCAAAGCGCCCTCTACAAATCGCTTTGCGCTCAAGGCTGCCTCCACCGGTTCCCTCCCTTGTACCAGCCCCGAAAGCAGTGCAGACGAGAACGCGCAGCCGGTCCCGTGGGTGGATGTGGTCTCAATGTGCTCTCCGGGAAGTGGCGTGCTCCCGCCTTGCTGGTCGAAAACCCAATCCACGGGGGGCCGTTGATCGCCTCCCGTCAGCACCATCCCTAGATGGGGCCAGGTCTGCCTCACCTGCTGAACGGCTCGCACGGCCGCGTCCACGTTGTCGATCGCCACACCGCTGATCAGGTTCAGCTCACCCCAGTTGGGCGTAAGCCAATCCACAACCGGCAGGAGCTCTTGCCGAACGGTGTCAAGCGCACCCTCCGGATAGAGCAGCCTCCCTGAACTCGATCGCAACACCGGATCGAAGACAACCGGGAAGACACGGCCCGCTGCTCTCTTGTCCCGCAGAAAATCGGCCAGGATCCTGGCCAGCTCTGCTGAGCCCAGGGCCCCGATCTTGATGCCCCTGGCCGGCAGGTCCTCCTCCAATCGCTCCAGCGTGGAACGGAATAGGTCGGCGGAAACCGGCTCCGCAGCCGTGACACCGAGCGTTGACTGCACCGTAAGGGTCGTGATCGCCGAGCAGCCAAACAGACCGAAGGTGGCGAAAGTCATCAGGTCCGCTGTAACCCCCGCGCCGCTGGAAGGGTCAAAACCAGCAACCGACCAGACAATTGGCTGCCTTCTGTTCTGCAACAAAGGTGCCATGGGTGTGGATTTCTGTGTTTCAGAACGCTTCCGGTTTTCTCCGGGGATCTCCGCCATAGCCGCTTGTTTCACCTTGCCCCTACCATAGCCCAAACGTGGAACGCAAGTTCGCGTTCTACTTACAAGTCTTTGTAGATCATTGACTTACGGGTCTTGATTCGGGACAATTTGGGTGTGAAGAAACTCGTTAGCCGTGTTCGGAGTTCCGTTGCGGGAAGTGGCAAACCCGCCGGTCTGCTCCTCGTTCTGGCGGTCTCCGCCTCCGTCATCGCGAGCCCGCCACCGCCAGCAAAGCAGCCCCCCATCGCTGGTATCAGATCGGCAAGGCGTCATGGTACGGCCAGGGCTTTCAGGGCAAACGCACCGCTACCGGCGAGCGCTTCAACATGAACGCGCTCACCTGCGCTCATCGGACCCTGCCCCTGGGCAGCTGGCTGCGCGTAACCAACCTGCGCAATCGCCGTTCGACCTTTGTGCGCGTAAACGATCGCGGACCCTATGAGAGCGGCACCATCGTGGACCTCTCCTATGCCGCCGCGCAGCGCCTTGGCGTGCTTGGCAAAGCGGCCGTCCGTGTGGAGCAGGTGAGCCCGAACGACCCGGAACTCGCCAACGCTCTCCTCGCGCAGCTCTCAAACGCGGAGCAGCCCCTCACTGAGACCCGCTAGCATCGTCTGCAACGAAAAGAGCCCCCCCCGTTGGGGGCCGGGGGTTTTACCCCGGG
>CAXTRM010000097.1:0-3900 GCA_964246625.1 uncultured Acidobacteriaceae bacterium | reverse complement strand
CCCCTTTGGGGCAGGCTCTTTTCAGCAGCGTACCTTAAAGCTTCTCGTAGAAATCACACGCCGAGCAGGAGATGAAAACTCCACCCGGAGTTCCGCGCTCACGATCCTTCACGCGCTTCACGATGCGAGTCGGCTTGGAGCACTTCGGGCAGTCCGTGCTCTTCTGTGTATCCATAACCTTCTTGCGGTCACCGGTTTTAGCGATCTTTGCCATACGTCTGTCCCTCTCAAAATCAGTTCAGCGCTTCCGGGACGCATGCTGCTGCCGATCTCGCTGCTGGCTGGCGCTCAAGCGCGACTTGTACAGAAACGCGGGAAGGCTAAGCCCGGAAGAGGCTCACATTCAGTGTACACCTGTGGCTCGCGGGCAAACGGCAGACCATAGCGGCCTAGACCACCGGTTTCGACGCTACCTGTTCGACGAATCTGTTGCTGGGGGCGCCGTCGGGCGCACCGTTGGAGGCACAGAGTCCTTGGGGATCACGACCTTCCCCAGGCCGGGCGCTCCCGCGGTCTCGGCGGCCTCTCCGGGCTTCCTCAGGGTCGGTGCCTTCGCTTGACCGCCCGACTCCGGCCCGGCATGCACGTCCCCGTTCACGAGAGTGCGCGCCTCCAGGGTCGGTCCCGCTGGCGTGCCCACCTCGTTTCGCTCGTGGATCTCGAGCGGTTTGCCGATCGCGGCAATCTCGAGCCGCACCACCCGGTCATGCTGAAAACGCACAAATCGCGTTGGCTGCGGCGGATCTCCGTAAATCCATTCCTCGAAATACGCGCTGTCTTCGTCCTCGGCCTTGGTGTGCTCCCGGTGCTTGGTCTTCGGCTCGCCCACGGCCGCCAACACCATCCGGCGATTCATCCCTACCAGGATCTCGTGTGCCTCAATGGCTTCGCGCACCTTGGGCGGTAACGTATCGGCATACGCCTCCGAACTCGTTCTTGCCTTGAAGTCGACCACCGGATCCAGCAGCGCCTTGACCTCGGCGGCCGTCACGTCCGGTACGCCCCCCTCGAACACAAGCGTCACGCGGCAGCCCGTGGCAATCGGCCCTTGTTGGGCAAGTTGCATGTTGTTAATCGAGATGTGGCTCAGGAAGCGGTGCTTGGCGTAGGGACCCCCGTTAAAGTCGATCACGATCCGGTCGGCCCGAAACTCCAGGTGACTCACCTCCACCCGGTCCCCCGGAGAGGCAGACTGCCCTTTCTCATAGAGCATGCGTCTGTACTCGGCATCCCGGGGCGTCATGTTCCCATTTGCCAATAGGGTGACCCCGGCTCCCAGAGGCAACTCACGGTGGGCAAAACCCTGCTCGGCTTCCAGGTTCCGGATCAGATCCAGCCGTCCACGCTCATCGAGTGGCTTGTCAGGCAAGCTCACGCGCGTCGGGTGGAACTCCGTCGTCACATCCGCCGTTGCGGTCTTCATTCCGACCACAAAAACCTGCGCTCCGGACAAAGGCGCACATACCAGCAGCGCGCCAGAAAGCAACACCGCAAACCGTGCACAGGAGCCCATACCACACCTCTAAGTGCACAAATTTTGCGCTATCCAGAAAGCGTTTGCAAGTCCACCATCGTGCGGGCTCCCCAGGCGTTCAGCTTTGTGGGGTATCGCGCTCCAGCTCCGGCTCCGTCCTGTGGGAACCGGCGTTTTCCCCCGGGTTCGGCACCTGCTCGCCTCGCTCCACCCGCGGGCTGAACGGCTTGGCTGCCGCCACCACCGGCGAAGCACTGCCCCCGGTCGGCGTTGACCCTAGAATTTGGATCAACTGGGATGCGGTCGAGGCCTCCATCGCCGTGTGCGCGGCAGGGGGTGGCACGTCCATCGGGTACCCGCCCGGTTCGATCACGGGCTGCGTGTAAGCCCAGGCATAATCACGCGTGAAGGCGTATACCGCCACCACACCGCCCAGCAACACGAGCCCCGCAAATACAGCCCCCTCCGGACCATAGGCTCCGCCCGTCAGCCACGTCCGTCCGGAGCTATCTGTCGCCACTACGCTGGCAAAATCGATCGAGCCGGACAGCGGCAGACCGAACAGGACGCCCATGGAGGCCAACCATCCAAACCGAAGTCCCCACCCCAGCCATAGCGCATGCGTACGGAGATAGGCGACGCAAAACAGGATCCCACTGACAAACGCAACAAAGAAGCTGAACGGCGTGTTATTCAGCGGCGATGTACTTACGAAGGCAGAAAGCGCCGACAGCAGAAACGTCGCGGTCGCCGGTCCGGTAGCCGCGATCAGTCGCTGAAACAGGTACCCTCGAAAGGCCATCTCCGTCGCCAGCGCAGCGGCCAACAAGGTCAGCAGCGAAAGCAGCGCCTCTCCCCAGGCGCGGGCAGCCAGCCAGAACTGCGGGTGCAGATCCCCGACCACTGCCATCGGGATCAGTGTGATCAGCAGCAAAGCCCATCCCAGGGCGGCGCCCTTCTGCCACTCGCGCGCCATCGTCGGTCGCACGCGCAGGGCGTTGGTCTCGCGAATGCTTCCGTTCCGGGTAGCCACCCAGTGCAGAGCCGTATAGCCGGTCACCAGCAGAATCAACAGAAAGAGCTGCTCCAGCAAAGGCCGGACGACGTCATTGCGCAGAAGTCGCGCAAACCCCTGCGCGGCGCTTGCCGCCCCGGCGCGCGCCGCCAGCAGCCAAAGGAACCCAATGGCGAACTGCGCAAACTCCAGCGACCGCGGCACCTTGCGTCGAGATTGTTCCATCACTGCCAAGCCGACTTGCTCCTCTGCACTTCCCTGCGCACCGGTGCCTCCCAAAGCAGACTACGCCGTCGTATAAAACTGCGCGAGGTTCCGAAACTTCTCATACCTGGCAGCGACCAGCTGGTCCAATGACATCGACTGCAGCACGGCGAAATGCCGTTCCAGCCGCTCGCCCACCAGCTGCATCGCCATCGCCGGATCCGCCTGGGTCCCTCCCGTCGGCTCCGGAATGACGTCGTCCACGCAGCCCAAACGCTTGACATCGGTTGCGGTATACCGCAGGGCCGCCGCGGCCTGCTGCTTTTTACTCGCGTCTTTCCACATGATCGATGCGCACCCTTCTGGCGAGATCACCGAGTAGATCGCGTTCTCCAGCATCAGCACACGATCGGCGACCGCCAGCGCCAACGCGCCGCCCGAGCCGCCCTCACCCGTAATCGTCGCAATCGTCGGGACGCGCAAACGGCTCATCTCCAGCAGGTTGCGTGCAATCGCCTCACCCTGCCCGCGCTCCTCCGCGCCTAAGCCGGGGTTCGCCCCCGCCAGATCGATAAAGGTAAAAATAGGATGGCCGAACTTTTCCGCGAATTTCATGGCGCGCAGGGCTTTGCGATAGCCCTCCGGGTCGGGCGACCCAAACCGCCGCGTCACTCGCTCTTTCAGCGTGCGGCCCTTCAGGTTTGCGATCACCATCACAGCGGTTCCCTGGAACCGGGCCATCCCGGCCGCCATCGCAGGATCATCGCCAAACTGCCGATCTCCATGGATCTCGCTATAGTCGGTGAAGAGCGCTTCGAGGTAGTCCATTGGGTACGGGCGCTGCGGGTGCCGTGCAAGTTCTGTCTTCACCCAGGCCTCGGGTACGGGCGCCGCCTGGAACGTGGGCTTCTGCTGCTGTGGTTCGGCCATGTGACTCCAACTGTCGATTGTAGCGGCACTCCTCTTGCTCGGCGTGGCAGAAACGTACCTCCCCCGCCATGCGCTTGCACCTCGCATCCCCCGGATCCAAGGGCGCCGTGGAAGCACCTTGCCAGCCGCTGATCCACGCTGCCTTTCCCTGGTGCGAGCCCCCTTCTTTGCACCGGAAACCGGCAGCCCTCCGTCCCGTCGCCACGTTCTTTCCCGGGCGGTGTCTGGCTCTCACCATGCCCCGCGCAAAGCCGGGCAGGTACGATCCAGCCGAAAC
>CAXTRM010000096.1:8120-11960 GCA_964246625.1 uncultured Acidobacteriaceae bacterium | reverse complement strand
CCTTGATGGCACGGGCGAGCCCATGGTCACCGGACCAGCCGACAGTGGAGGTGAACAGCACCAGGAATTCAAAGCTCTTGGCCGTTTCGATAACCTCAGCCGCGGAAACGTGGTGCGGTGGTGCGTCCAGCAGCTTCGAGCCTTCCAGCATGCCCGCAGGGTACGCGAGCCAGACCGGGTACCAGTACGACTCGATCTCGCGGGTTGCCGGCCAGCGCGAACTCGCGCCTCCGTCGAAGTTTTCAAAAGAGGGCGGATTCAAAAGCAGGGTTTTAAGCGGCATAACTCTCCTAAGTTTACCATCCAGTCACGTAGCCGGGGCCGAACACTGCACCGTGGCGTGGCTGGCACAAGCTCATGGATGGGGTTGGACCGAGGGTGTGGAGGGTGGCGTGCTTGCGGGGGTGCCGGGCGCCGGATGCGTGACCGGAGCCGAAGGAAGCGAGTTGGGCGAGGTCCCTACAGTGGGGGGCGTGGGGGCAGTCCCAGCAGGCGTGGTACCGCCCGGCGACATGCCTACGGTTGGCGAAAGCGGCGTGGCCGTATCCGGGGTTCCACTCCCTGGAGTGGTGGTCGGGGAGGGCACGGTCCCCGCCAGCCAAGTGGTCAGCGAGCCTTCCTGGTGAAGAAGGGTCACCTCGGTCTGCTGCAGCTGCAACTCCGCATTCAACATGTCCAAGGTGCGGAGGCGAAGCTGTAAACGGGCGTTCTGCTCGTCCTTTGGCGTCATTTGCTCGCCCGGCGCCGAACCTGCAGCTGCCTGTAAACGAAGCACCACGGCGTCCAGCTGGTCTTGGGCGAGATCGCGGTCCAACTCTGCAAGGTGCTCGCGCGCCGCCAGTTCCCCCGCGCTATGGCGCAACTTGCCACGACCCTCCAAAAACTGCATCTGTTGCAGCTGGGCGTCGTACAGGCTGTGGGCCGCGTCCGCCGCGGCTTCCCTCGCTTTGGCCCGGTGCACCATGTCCAGAATCGGCACCGTGATACCCACCCCAAGGTTGAGGGAGTTGAAGCTGTTCCCCACGGCGCCGAAGCCTGGGTAGTACTGGGTATAGGTGGTAAAGGCGGTGGAGATGCGGCTGTAGTTCGCCGAAAAGGCGACCTGTGGTCGGAGCAGGTAGTGCCGCTCCCCGCGGGCGGTGTATGCCTTGGCCCGGGCAGCGGCAAAGGCCGCGGACAGCCCAATGGTCTGGTTTGCAGCCGTCGCGGCTTCCGGTTCGTTCGAGGCTGGAATGGTCAGATGGGGAATGCTGTTGTGGTCGGTGGCGAGACCTCGGGCTACCAGGCCCGTCAGCCGGGCAAGATGATCGGCGTTGTTGGCCACCTCATCCTGCACCAACAGCTGCTCGAGCTCGATCTGGGCCTCCGTGTGGCGTGCCTTGGTGACCTCTACGTGGGGATCGACACCTGCGGAAAAGCGATCCTCGGCCACGGAAACGAGTTGGCGGGCAAAGGTGAGCGCCTCGTTCTGCACCGTTTGTCGGCGGAGGGCGTTGTCGAGTGCGATGTAGGTGTTTGTGACGTCCTCGACGGCATCGCCGCGAACCGCATCCAGGGACAGTTGGGCCGACTCATACCCAGCCCGCGCGGCGCGGATGTAGTCACCCTGGGACGAGTTGAAGACCAGCGACTGGGCAGCGATGCTGAAGACCACAGGCGGATCCAGCGGTGCCCCGGTGGATTTTCCGACGCCGCCGGTTGCGTTGACGGCCGGAACAAAGGCCTCCTTGCTTTCCGCCAGCACGGCCTGGGCCCGCGCCACATCGGCCTGCGCCGACTTCACCTTGGCGCTGTTTCGCAGGGCCAGGTTGACCGCGGTCGACAAAGAGATCTGACCCACGACGGGACGCGCGCCCAGGCCAGCCGCGAAGCACAAAAGAGCCCACCTGAGGGTGCGGAAACGAGGTACGGCGATGAGACCAGGTGCTCTCACAGCGTGTCCAGTCCCTTCCGCGCAGGGCGATAGTCAGAGGCCAGCGCGAGAGCCGCCTGAAACTCCTGGCGCGCCCCCGCCTTGTCTCCCTGACCCGCAAGAATGTCACCGATCATTGTGTGGACCCGGGAAAGAGGAGCCTGATCACTGTGCTGACCGTGGTCAAGGTAGCGCCGAAGCACGGCGAGCGCCTGCGCGGGCTGATGAACATCGGTCAACGTGCCGGCGGCATCCACGACGTTGGCATCCACGGCCCGATCGATAGCGATGGCGCGGCGGGCCGCCGCTGCGGCCTTTTCATCAGCATGCTGCCGGGCATAGAACGTACCCAGGTCCGCATACGCGCCCGGGGAGGCCGCGATCTGGGTTGCCGCCAGGAATTCGCGTTCGGCTTGGGAGCTGTCACCGCGTTTTTCTGCTACCAGGGCGCGCAGTCGGTGGGCGATCTCCGGCAGGGAAGAAGCGATGGCATCAGCCAGGGCTAAAGCCTTCTCCACCCCACCCCCTACCAGCGAGGGGGCATTGATGTAGTACTCCCCGAGGTCATTCGCGGCAGCCGGGTTGCGAGCGTTCAGGGCATGGGCAGAGGAAAAGGCATTGCGAACCTGCCCGGCAAGCTTCAGGCCGGAGATGGGACCGGCGTGTTCCGCTTCCATGCCAAAGGCTCGCCCGGCCCAGTCCTGTGCACTGGCATCCTGGGAGAGCCCGGCCTGAAGAGCCGTGCGGCACTCTCTGGCTGCCTCGCTGCCGTGAAGTTCGGCAAGGTAGGCGCGACAAAGTAGCAGGTGAGCCGCTGCGGTGGATGGGTTCGCTCCCAACTCGCGGACAACCTGATCGATGCGCCCCTGCAGCAGGTCCTGTTCGGACCCGTGAAGGTCCTGTGCCGTTACAGGCTTGGCGGCCGAACCGAGCAAGGCGCCGAGGAGCAGAAGCCGGGCCCATCGTGGACGCTTCGGGCACGTACGGGAAAGAACAGAAGAGCAGAAGGAGAAGACAGTCGTACGCATGATCAGGGCTGCACCTTAATGCGCATCCCATCGGTTAAATCGACGTCCGATGTGGCTTCCAGGGCAACCACATCCCCTTGCTGCAGGCCGCCACTAATGCCCACACGGGTGAGATTGACGTCACCTTCGCGCACGGTGACCGGTGTCCGTACCAGGCGGTCCTTCACGACAAGGTACACGAAATTCGTTCCGCCCTCCGGGCGGAGCGCTTCGCGGGGAATGCTGAGCACATTCAGGTGCTCAGAGGTGATGACCCGCACCGTGACGTTAATGTTGGGAATCAGTTCGCCGTGTGCGTCATCGATGCTGATCAGGCACACGCCCACGTTTCTTGTGCCGTTATAGGTGATCACCGAGGTGGGTGCCTGGGTCACATGACCGTGCCAGGTCTGGTTCGGCTTGGCATCCCAGCGAATGCTCACGGGTTGCCCTGCGATGAGGCGGCCGATCTCGGGCTCGTCGAAGTAGGAGCGAACCTGGAGGTGGTCGAGGTCGGCAATGCTGAGCAGAGCATCGCCGGCGGGAACGAAGTCGTACTGGTTATACGGCAGCGCGTACACCGTGCCGCTGATAGGCGAGTGGACGTCCATGCCGGAAAACCCGCTCTGCGCGGCGCTCAACGAAGACCGAGCCTCAGCGACCTGGGCACGTTGCGTGGACAGGTCCGAGGCACCGTACCGGCCACGCATACGCGCCTGCACCTGCAGGATCTTGGTTTGGGCGTCCGTCACCCGCTGTTGCGCGGCAGCGACCTCATTGCCTGAGGCGGCACCTTTGGCCTGCAACGCCTGAAGCGAGGCAAGCGAGCGCGTGGCCTCGGTGTGCTGGGCTTGTGCGGCGGCCAGATCGGACTTTTCACTCAGCAATTCATCCTGGGTGCCGCCCGCCTCCATATTCCGC
>CAXTRM010000096.1:0-8110 GCA_964246625.1 uncultured Acidobacteriaceae bacterium | reverse complement strand
TGCCCTCAGCCCCTGTCAGGTTGGCTTCCTCAGCAGCGATCTTGCTTCGTGCGTCGCTCGCATCCAGACGCACAAGTTCCTGGCCCTGCCTGACCTGCTGGCCGAGATGCAAGGGTTGGAACTCGATCTCGCTGGCTACTGGGGCCCGGGGCTGAAAGTCGACAAGCGGCTCCACCCGTCCGTTTGTCGAGACGGTGTTGATGAGCGACTGGCGTTCCACCTTCGCCGTGCGCACCGTCACAGCGTTGCGAGACCCACGAAGGGCAAAGTAGAGCAGACCGGCCGCTATCAGGAGGACGAAGATCGTGATCCAAAGGCGGCTGCGGTTCCTTGGGGTTTCGGCCATACGCGAACTTTCAGTATATAAGACACCGGGGCGGTGCCACGGCTTCAGTTTTCTTCTGGTGATGGTGAAGCGTTTTCGGCAACCTGCCGCATTTGCTCCACTTGCAGCTCCCAGCCACCGAACTGAGGGTGCCAGTTCCGCGACAGGCGGAAGCTCACATCGAAGCAGCAGCCCGGCGACCAACCCTCCTGGGCGGCCCGCCGGGCCCAGTCCGTGCGTCGACTCCACGCCGTGGCGCGCCAGCTTCGCGGCTGGCCAGCTTGTGTGAACTCCAAAGCGACGTGACGCTCCTTGAAGACACGAGGTGGCGCGGTGAGCCTTACCGCACGCGCAACGAAGAGAGGCTCAGGATTGCCATGGCCAAATGGCGCGAGCCGCTCGTAGGCCGCCAGAAAGCCGGCGTCGATGTCACCCAAAAGCAGCTCTGCGTCACATGAGGCAGCCCCTGCCAGGTTCGACGCATCAAGCGAGGCGGCCAGCCGTTGCATCCTGTCCCGAAGAAGTGGAACACGATGGGAGGGTAACGCGAAGCCCGCAGCATGCGCGTGTCCGCCGAAGCGGAGAAATAATGGCTCCTCTGTTTCTGTGTGGGCCGTGGTGAGCGCATCGAGAAGGTGAAACCCGTGTACTGAGCGACCGGAGCCGTGCGCCTCGCCATTCTCATGGGTCAGCACAAGGGTAGGCCGTCCGGTACGTTCGACGACGCGCGAGGCAAGAATGCCGATAACACCGCGGTGCCACGGAGTGTCGGGCGTGTCGTCAAGCACGAGACAGAAAGGCAGGGCCTCGGGTGTAGCCGCCAAAGAAGCAGACAGCAGCCTGTCAATCTCCGCCAGGGCACGTGCTTCGGTCGCGCGGCGTTCCTCATTGAGCCCATGCAGCTTTTCCGCGAGCGACCGGGACACCAGGGGATCGCGGGAAAGAAACATCTCCACCACGTCGGAGGCAATGTCCATGCGGCCCGCAGCGTTGATGCGCGGCCCGATACGGAAGCCGACGTCGGTTGCCGTAACCGGGCGAGTGAGATCGATCCCGGCGAGTTCCATGAGCGAGCGCAAGCCCGGCTGTGCCGGTTGTTGAAGGGCATGGAGGCCCAGGGCGGCTATGGTGCGATTCTCCCCCGTCAGCGGAACCGCATCGGCTACGGTGGCGATGGCCAGCAGCTTCAGAAAGGATGGCAAGGTCTTTTCCCGTAACCGTTCCCGTTCGGCCGGGTTCCGGGCGGCAGACTCCAGCAGCGCCTGTGCCAGCTTGAAAGCAACTGCGGCTCCGCAAAGGTCCTTGCAGGGGTACAGGCAGCCAGGCTGGTTGGGGTTCAGTACGGCGATCGCATCGGGGATGCCGCCCGTGGCGTCCGGCAGGTGGTGATCGGTCACGATAAGGTCCAGGCCACATCGGGCGGCCTCCTGCGCGGCGGCAAAGGCCCGTATGCCCGTGTCCACAGAGACCACCAGGCGTATCCCCTCGGCAGCCGCATTGGCGATCCGGGTTTCCCGCATGCCATAGCCTTCGCGGATGCGATGGGGAATGTGGTAGCGGACATCCGGCACCACACCCAGGGACGCTGCAGCGCGTTCCAGGGCTGTCTTCAGCAACACCGTGGCCACAGTGCCGTCCACGTCATAGTCGCCGTAGATGAGGATAGCTTCATGCCTCACGAGAGCTGCCCTGAGGCGCTCGAGGGCCGCACCCATGCCGAGCATGGTCATCGGATCGTGCAGCAGGTCCCGGTGGGGCTGCAAGAACGCTGCGACCTCCGCCGTGGAGCGAATGCCTCGGCACCACAGCACTTGCGCAAGGGCCACCGGCAGCTCAGCCGTCGCGGCAAGCCGCTCAACCGAGGGAAGGTCATATGTCGAGAGAGCGAACGGATCAGCAGCGGAGCTAGCTTCGGCGAGCACGGTCACGTGTGGGCTACTCGTCCTCGTGGTCGTCCACGATGATGCCGCCGAGCTCCTGCACGGCATCGAGCAGGTTCTGAAAGCCGTCGTACCACTCGGTCGCGGTCTCGTACAGAAACATGACACCGCCGTGGGCGAACGAGAGCTGGAGATAGCCTGTCTTGCCGACGTGACGCATCAGCGCCTGGGCCTCTTCAAGCTCGGTGGCCTCCGGATCAGGGAAGCTGGCCTCTCGCAGCTGCGCGATCAGGGCCGCGACGTCTTCCGGCTCGAGCAGGACCGAGTTCATGGTGATAAACGGGACGTCGGCAGCCTTGGCGTGCTCGACGAAGTCCTTCCAGCTGTCCAGGTCATCGTCTTCAAAGGCGACGGTGGGCACGTCTTCGGGCACAAAGGCATTCATTCGCCGTAAACCGTGACCGGCGATGAAGGCAATCATGTCGTCCTTCAGCGTGCTGAGATCATCAAAGGTCATCGGCTCCATTCTGACAGATGCGGCAGGGTCCGTGCGTGGTCCGGGCGCGGAGCTTCTGCTACCCTGAAGCTGCCCATGATCTTTTCCAAGGACTACCTCGGCTACCTTGCGCGGCAGACAACCAAGCACCTTGTTGAAGCCAAGATGATCCGGACCGATAAGCCCGCGCTGGTCAATGAGCGGGTCGCCAGTGCGCTGACCGATGAGATGTCGTTGGAAGACCGCATCAACGAAGAGGTGCGGGTCATTCTGGAGGCGTTTCAGGATGACATGCTGAAGACAGGTGCGAGCTACCCTGAAATGTTTAAAAAGGTGAAGGGCGAGCTCGCGCGCAAGTACAAGGCGGTGCTATGAGAATCAGTCGGGACAAGCTCAACAAGCTGGCGCATGTCGTGGCCGACACGCTCGCCGACATCGACGCCGTGGAGTTTCAGGAAGACCGCAATACCATTCGTCAGGAAGCGCGCAAAGCGCTCGAAAAGCTTCTGACCGAGGAGACCAGGATCGACCAGGCGGCGCGACTCAAGATCAGCTCCCAACGCAAGATCATTCTGGAAGGCTCCCAGGAGTGGGACATCCTGTACCGGAAGTACTACAACGACGAGGTAAAAAAGCTCGGGCTATAGGAATCGGTCAGCTCGTCTGGTCCGGGGCGCGCCCCATCAGGACCGAAAGCGGTAAGCCCAAGGCAGAGCAGCACGCTGGTTCTCTTCCGCAGGAGAGTTTGGTATAGTGATGAGGTCGCAACAGGCTGCTCGCCTGTTCTGTGGCGATATGGTGTAACTGGTTAACACGTCGCCCTCTCAAGGCGAAGAGTTCGGGTTCGAGCCCCGATATCGCTACCAAAATACTCCGCTTACGAGCCTGAGCAAGGATAGGCTACGGCGCGGAGATGCGAAAGGGATACAGCAGGGGCCACCTTCGGGTGGCTCTTTTGCTTTTGGCGCTTTACTCGCGGGCGCCGTTGTGCCTAAGCCACTCCCGTGGCCGACGACGATCTCTGCGAATCGTGCTGGTTGTGCGCAGGCGTTCGAGCAAATGCGAGCCGGTCGCTTTCCACCTGCTGCCGGAGCTCGAACGGAGGGCAACCCTGTGCTCAGGTAACCGCGACTGTGACTTGTTGATACTGGGCACCCTGAGGAGCCCGGCCGGGCGAACAAATTGCGCCCTGAGGTGAAGGTCCGTCGTAGATCGGCTGTTATACATTGCGGATTTGTCATCTTGCGGTCACCAGATCGTCAGTGACCTCTTGCCATACTTCTTTCGTAGTAGATAAGTCGTCGGCTCCGTACACTGTACCGCCCTGCCCATCTGCATACGAGTGAACACGTCACTGTCAATCAAAGACCACCTAAACCGCTCCGCACCTTAAGGATGAACGATGTTTAACAAAAGCTCACAAAGGCGCCGTCATCGCCTGGGGACACGCAAGCAACAACTGGTCGCTGCAGCCCTTGTAACGGCGGGGCTTGGTACCACAGCAGGTGCGCAGTCCGTGCCATTTCCGACCTACACCGTTGGCGAGAACAAGAACGCAGCCAAGGGACCGAACTACCCCTCGAACCTTCCCACTCCCTGGGTGGTGAGCAACGGGCAGATCATCACACCTGCGGGAACGCAGGTATACCTTGGCACCACGACGCGGGCCAAAGCCGTTGCGCTGAACCCGTCCGGCAATCACACGGCTGCCGTCCTGCAGATGGGCGCATCGCAGGCAGTCACCGTGTTCAATACCCAGACAGGCGCGATTCTGCAGGCATACTCTGCGAACGCAGGCAAAGACAGGGATGGCAGCACGACAGGCATCGTCTATACGGCAGATGGCAAGCACCTGATCTTCAGCGAGGACGGCGGTAGCGGCAAAGGCAGTTCGATCTATATAGCCAATGTGGATGCAGAAGGACTGCTTTCCGACTACGCCCAGGTCAGCGCTCCTTCTGACCTCAATGCGAACGGAAGCCTGACCACGGTCACGTGCTTTCCCACCAGCGTTCCCGGAACCACGGGCAGCAATGCCATTCCATGTGGCGTTCCCTACTCCGGGACAAGTTCTCTGCCGAGCGGGATTGCGGTCTCGCCGGACAACCGAACAGCCTACGCCGTGCTGAATACCAATGACACGCTGGCGCGCATCGATCTCACGGCCTCCATGCCTGTGAAGGGAACGGAGATTCGTGTCGGCAACGTTCCGCATAGCGTGGTGATCTCGCCGGATGGCAAAACGGCTTTTGTGTCCAACGAAGCTGGACGCATTGCTAAAGAGAAGGATTTCCAGGGCTACTCCAACGGTACGCCGGTGGTTGCCGCCTTTCCCACGGGCTCCACGGCAACCGGCACAGTTTCCGTCGTAGACCTCGCTTCCTTTTCGGTGGTCGACACGATCAAAACTGAACTGCACCCAACCGGCATGGCCTTCTGGCACAACATGCTTCTGGTTGCGAACACCTATAGCGACAGCCTCACGATGATCAATGCCGCGACGCATCAGGTCGTGCAGACCCTCGATCTTGGCCTGCCGATCAAGGTGCCCGGTGTGAAAGGAGCCGCCTACGGCGCTGCACCCAACTCCATTGCGGTCGACAACAGCAAAAACGTCGCCTACGTTGCTCTCTACAACGCTAACGCAATTGGCGTCGTGGACCTGAACGGAGGCAGTGCAAATACGCTTCTGGGCATGATTCCTGTAGGCTATGCGCCTAGTTCGGTTGTGCTGGATGTTGCAAGCAACACGCTTGTGGTTGCAAATGACAAAGGTATCGGTACCACCGGGTTTGCTGTCGCACCACCGCCGACCAACACCGCTGAGAACAGTTACGGCAAAACGCATGGTGTGGTGAGCTTCAACACGCATCAGGATCTCGGCACGGTGAGTCTGATCCCGGTCCCCTCATCCAGCGATCTCGGAATCTACACGCAACAGGTCTTCACGAACAATCACTGGGATCTCGCGGGCAATATCTTCGCGGCTTCTGGCGGCAAGAAGAACGCGAAGGCACTTGCCATCCCGGAGCGGATCGGGGCGCCCTCGAAGATCAAGCATGTGTTCGTGATCATTCGTGAGAATCGGACCTACGATCAGATTCTGGGTGATGTGGTCGGTGGCAACGGTGACCCGAGCCTAGCCGTATTTGGAGACAATCCGACATTCGGTCAGGTCACGCCGAATGCGCATGCGCTGATGCAGCGCTTCCCACTCTTCGATAACTTCTACGATCCAAGTCGGCAGTCCGCGGACGGGCATAACTGGATCGTGCAGGCCATGGCGCCATACTCCGACGACATTCAATCGCCGGACTGGCTGCGCGATTACCCTTCCAACGGAGGCGACACGATCGCGTACCAGAAGGTTGGTCATCTGTGGGACGTTGCAGTGAAACAGGGAGTCTCGTTCAAGAACTTCGGTGAGTACATCGAATACAACACCTTCCGGACGCCCACAGGATCCACCAAGGAGCCGCAGTGGATTGACTTCTACAACGACACTCTGGCGTATGAGGCCGGTGCGGAAAAGCAGCTCTACAACTTCAACACCGTGGCGTCGCATTCACCTTTGCCGAACCTGATCAACAACACCGTCCAGAACTATCCACAGTTTGACCTAGGCATACCGGATCAGTTCCGCTTCGATGTGTGGCAGCAGGAGTTCAACAAAGACGTTGCTGGTGGTTCAGTGCCCCAGCTGGAATTCATGTGGATCAGTTCGGATCATACCGGGGGACCGCCGACAGCACAGGCAATGCAGGCCGACAACGACCTCGCAGTCGGCCGCTTTGTGGATGCGATCAGCCATAGCTCTATCTGGGATTCTTCCGCTATCTTCATCGAGGAGGACGACGCGCAGGACGGCGTAGACCATGTGGACGGCCATCGCAGCCCGGGTTACGTCATCAGCCCGTATGTGAAGCAGCAGGTGAAGAAGGACGGCTCCGGTGCAGGCGTGACGGAAGACAACACGTTCTACACTCAGGTCAACATGACCCGCACCATCGAACAGATCCTTGGCCTCACTCCCATGAATCAGTTCGATCTCACCGCGTCTCCCATGAGTGAGGTGTTCGTCGACAATCCACCGGCTGCAAACTTCCTGCCCTGGACGCATGTTGCCAACGGCATCCCCTTGACCCAGGGTGTGACGCAAAAGCCGGCCCAACCTATCCCTACCCCGAAGTTCAGTGCACTGTCCGCATCGTTACCCGACGTGAAGTACAACCTGTTCTGTAGCAACCTTGCTTCGGCACAGCTGCTGCCGGCAGCGTTCCGACCTTCGTTTACCAACTCCGCTGAGGACGCTTCGATCAGGGCATTGCGTGCCGGCTGGATGAAGAAGAAGACAAAGGTCTTTGCCGGCAAGCAGCACAAGCCGGACTCAGAAGACCCGGCCACCGTCAACCACTTGGATTGGTACGAGTCGACAAACTTCCAGCTACCCTACCCGGGTGAAAGCAAGGTGCGCCCTGCAAGTGACTTCAAGACCAACCACGCCGTGGTCGATGACGACGACTAGGTCACGAACATTGAAAGCCTCGAGAAGCCCCTTCCCACAAGAAGGGGCTTCGACTTTGATCGCATGCTGCGGTGAGGAGATGCAGTGAGCTCAGCCCTTGGCCGGCATGCTCAGGGTGACCCGCGTTCCAGTCCCGGGCTGACTCGAAATGCTAATGCTGCCACGATGCAGTTGCATGATGCCCTGCACGATCGAAAGACCTAACCCCGTGCCCCCGGACTCCCGCGACCGCGAAGGGTCGACACGGAAGAAGCGATCGAAGACGCGTGGCAAGGCTTCCGCAGGGATCCCGACACCCGTGTCGACTACCTCGATGAGCACCTCGGTCTCGTCAAGGCGCGCTCGCAGTTCAATGGCTCCCCCTTCCGGGGTATGGGCGACGGCGTTTGACACGAGATTCCCCACGGCACGTTGCAGTAGCGTACGGTCTACCTGAGCCATAACCTTTTCCTGGCTTATGTTGCTGGTCAAGCGCACACCGCCGTCCGCGGCCGAAGCGTCGTAGTATTCCCGCACGCCCTCGAGAAGCTCCCTCAGGTTCACCGTCTCCAGCCGTAGATGATGTAGCGGACTCTCGGTTCGCGCAAGGAAGAGCAGGTTGCCAATCAGATCGGATAGGCGAACCGCTTCTTCGAGCGTGGATTCCAGTGCATCACGGTATTCATCCACCGAGCGCGCCCGCGCCAACGCCACCTCTGCTTCGCCGCGGATGTTGTTGACCGGTGTCCGCAGGTCATGGGCGATGTCGGCTGAAAACCGCGAGATGCGCTCAAACGAGCTTTCAAGACCATCAAGCATGTTGTTGAACGTCAACGCTAGTAACGCAAGCTCATAGGGATAACCTTCGGCTGCGATGCGCTCTCCCAGGTGACTGGACGTAATGC
>CAXTRM010000095.1:11269-12142 GCA_964246625.1 uncultured Acidobacteriaceae bacterium | reverse complement strand
CACTGGAAGGTGCCCCGCCAAAGCCCGAAGCCCCACCCCCACGAGCGTAAGCCTCCGCAGCCGCTGGATCGATCGAATCGGAGTAGAAGCCCAGCTGGTCGTAGATCTTGCGCTTCTTCTCCTCACTCAGGACATCGTTGGCTTCCGAAATCTCCTTGAACTTCTCTTCCGCCTTCTTGTCCCCCGGATTGACATCCGGATGGTACTTACGTGCAAGCTTACGGAAGGCTTTTCGTACCTCATCAGCCGTGGCGGTCTTCTTCACGCCTAGCGTGCCGTAGTAATCCTTCTGTTGTGGTTGTGCCATAGATCTCCGAGCGCGAACCTGCTCGCGTACTCAACACTTTAGATGACGCGAGACTCAACTTGTCTCAATAGATACGTGAAGGCTGGTACGGGGTTCCCTACTCGAGAACGCCCGCTTTCTTCGCCTTCAGTTGTGCTCGAGACGCTCGAAGACTTACGCCATGGTCCCACGCCTCCGCATTTTGTGCTTCGGTCGTACCCTGGCAGACCGGGCACCAGTACAGCGTTCTCCCCGCCAGGTCACGATGGAGAATCCGTGTGCCGCACACGAAGCATGGCTTCCCATGACGGCGATAGGTATAGTGCTCCTCGCCGCGAGACGCAGGGTCCTTTTTGCTGGGGCGATCCGCCTTTCGGGTGCAGACGATTCGCCTGTCTACCATGCCGGCTCGTAGCAGAGGAACAGACTCCTTCCAGATCGCTTTCAGGATCTTGGTATCCATCTCCGCGCCGGGCGCAAACGGGTTGACCCTGTGCCGGAACAGCAACTCCGCGCGGTAGATATTGCCAATCCCGGAGACGACCTGTTGATCCATGAGTACTTCGGCGATGGGCTTCTTGCTTTTC
>CAXTRM010000095.1:8318-11259 GCA_964246625.1 uncultured Acidobacteriaceae bacterium | reverse complement strand
CACGGTCATAGACGCTGCAGTCCGTGGGACCGCGCAGCTCACACCACTCCACCTGCTCCGGCGGGAACGGTTGCGTACCGTCATCATGTTGGCACCGCAGATTGTGTGGCTGCCCCTTGACGCTGCGGGCAGGCCGGCCCGAGCCGGCCCTCTGGAGCACGGCCCGGAGTGCACCTTTGGGTTGGGGCAGCTCACCGCAACCTTCGGTCCAGTCACCGAACCGGCCAAGGTGCACATGGAGCATCAGATCGTCGCCGAACTCGTACCCGAGGTGCTTTCCTACCGCATGGACGCGCTTCAACTTCTTACCATCGACCAGGTGTGCATCGTGAAACCGGTGCCCCGGCCCTGGCAACACATTCAGCTTGCGCCCTGCAAACGCCTCGTTATGCCGCTCTGCCCAGCGGTGAACCTCATTCCCTTCCGGCACCGATCTCCTCCATCTCCAGCTCTGCCCCTGTGCTGTCAAGCACCGTAATACTCTCCTGCCTTCGCGGGCGCAACCGCACGCGCCTGGTACCCGAACCGACCTCCAGCTCGTACTTGTAGTGGCAAAGGATTCGCTCCGGTGTCCACAAAGCCCAGTGATTGGCATGTTTGGCATGCATGCGCTTGATCTGGATCTCGTCCATACGCCGCATCAATTTGCGGAGATCGGTGTAGTGGTCACGGAAAGCGCTGTCCTTGTCTTCAATGAGCGGCTGCAAATCGACGTACACCGGCTGAGCCCACTCATAAAAGGTGTGCCACACGTCGTGCAGATCCAAATGCCCTTTCTTCACCAGAAGCCCGATGTGGTCGTAAAAGTCCAGGACCTCAAATGCCACGGTGGGCGGATCATCCGCAGGTAACGGAATAAGCTCGTCCTCTCGCGTGCGCGCTTCAGCCAGCCGTCGTCGTGCGCCAACAAACACATCGCTCAGGAAAAACGCTAATTGCTTCTCCAGGTTGTCGACCGACCGGTACGCGCGTTCATGCCGCAGCTGACGCCCCGCATACGCGATGGCGCTTCCACTCGTAAGCACCAGTGCCGTGTTTGCGATCGCTTCCAAGGCCACCCAGTTCATGATCGCTCCCATCGGTCACTGTGGGGTCAGATGCAAACAGGTCGCGGCGGACAAAGTCCATCGCGACCTGATTTAGCAGGCTACGGTCAGTTCCAAACAGCGCTGGCCTTGATCTGCTCCACATTGAAGGTCTGATCGGGCTCTGCCTTCTGCAGCTGCTGGGCAAAGTTCTGGGCCTCCTCAAGCGAGTTGAACAATCCGGAGGTGTAGGTTCTGCCCCCACGGGTCCCCTCGCAACGCCACAGCATCTCGGCCATGCCCGCCGTGCCCATGCCCAAACTAAAGGAGATCGCCTGCGGCCACGCTTGATCGACTCCCTGCTTCAACTTTGACTTGTCCATTCTGTCTTCTCCCTCTCCCTCAGGTCGTCACGTATCCACTCTCTTCTATTAGACCCAGGAATCGTCTGCCTGATGCTTTGTGCAAAGGGAGAGACCTGTTTTGGTCTCCCCCTTTTTCACCCGCCCAACACCTGAGGGTCGCGTATGCCGACTACTTCTCGGCATCGACATATTCAGCGTCGATCACACCCTCGTCCTTGGGCTGGTTATCGGCAGTTCCAGTGCTCGCTGTAGCACCGTCCGCCGGTGGGACACCTGCGCCTGCATTGGCCTTGTAGAGCGCCTCTGCCAGCTTGTGACTCGCCGTGGTCAACCGTTCACGCGCCGCATTCAACTCCGTCGCGCCGGGGTCTCCGGTCAGCGTGGTCTTGGCATCCGCAAGCGCTGACTCGACCTCGCTCTTGTCCGCCGCCTGCACCTTGTCGCCACCATCCTTCAGCATTTTCTCGACGTTGTAGACCATGGAGTCCAGACCATTGCGTGCCTCGATCTTGTCCTTGGCTTCCTTGTCCTCGGCAGCATGGGCTTCGGCTTCGCGCGCCATGCGCTCGACCTCTTCCTTGCTCAGACCCGAAGAACTGGTAATCGTAATCTTCTGGTCTTTGCCCGTCGCATTATCCTTTGCCGTCACGTTCAGGATGCCGTTTGCGTCGATGTCGAAGGTCACTTCGATCTGGGGCGTGCCACGCTGCGCGGCAGGAATGCCGCCCAGTTTGAACTTGCCCAGCGTCCGGTTTTGGTTCGCCATCGGCCGCTCGCCCTGCAGCACATGAATCTCCACTTCCGTCTGGTTATCGGCTGCAGTCGAGAACGTCTCCGTCTTTTTGGTCGGAATCGTCGTGTTACGCGGAATCATCGGTGTGGCAACCGAGCCCATCGTCTCGATGGCCAGTGTCAGAGGGGTTACATCCAGCAGCAACAGGTCCTTCACGTCGCCTGACAAGACGCCGGCCTGCACCGCCGCACCAATCGCGACGACCTCGTCCGGATTGACACCCTTGTGCGGTTCTTTGCCGAACAGGTCCTTCACAAGCTTCTGGATGGCAGGCATCCGGGTCTGTCCACCCACAAGCACCACCTCGTCGATCTTGCTTGCATCCACGCCCGCATCCTTCATGGCCTGCTTGCAGGGACCAACGGACTTTTCTAGAAGATCCGCTACCAACTGCTCCAGCTTGGCGCGGCTCAGCGTGCGCACCAGGTGCTTGGGACCAGACGCATCCGCCGTGATAAACGGCAGGTTGATTTCTGTCTCCTGTGCGGTGGAAAGCTCGATCTTGGCGCGTTCCGCGGCGTCCTTCAGCCGCTGCAGGGCCATCTCGTTCCCTTTGGAGGTAAGGTCCAGGCCGCTCTCGTTCTTGAACTCCGAAATCAGCCACTCCACGATACGCTGGTCGAGGTTGTCACCGCCCAGATGCGTGTCACCGTTGGTTGACTTGACTTCGATGACCCCGTCACCCACTTCCAGGATCGAGATATCGAACGTGCCGCCGCCGAAGTCATAAACCGCAATGGTTTCGTCCTTCTTCTTAT
>CAXTRM010000095.1:0-8308 GCA_964246625.1 uncultured Acidobacteriaceae bacterium | reverse complement strand
TGGCTCATTCACGATGCGCTTCACGTCCAATCCAGCGATCTTGCCGGCATCCTTGGTGGCCTGGCGCTGGGCGTCATTAAAGTACGCCGGAACCGTGATCACAGCTTCTGTTACGCTCCCGCCCAGGTAGTCCTCAGCCGCCTTTTTTAGCTTCTGCAGGATCATGGCCGAGACCTGAGCCGGCGTATAGTCCTTCCCCTGTGCTACGACGTCGATGTGATCGCCCTGCTGCACGACCTTGTAGGGCACCATCTTCATTTCGTCGTTCACTTCGTTATAACGGCGACCCATAAACCGCTTGATCGAATAGATCGTGTTTTCCGGGTTCGTAATGGCCTGCCGCTTGGCTACTTGGCCGACCAGGCGCTCGCCGTTCTTTGTAAACGCCACAATGGAGGGAGTCGTGCGGCCACCCTCCTCGTTCGCGATCACCTTCGGCTCTCCACCTTCCATCACAGCCACACAGCTGTTGGTCGTCCCGAGGTCAATTCCAATAATCTTTGCCATCCTGTTGCTCCTCCGTCCTCAAATCTCTTGCACCAGCGCCACGCTGCCGTGCTCGACTCCCACTCTTACATGTGAGTGAGTTACTGTCAATCAATATGATGTTGCCGAATACAAGGGGTTGCAGCGATCTTCGCAGCGGCTTGCGGAATCGGCTAGCTTCGCCCCTGTACGTAACGCTTTCCGGTAATGGCCCAGACGTTGCAGCCGAGGCATACTGAACCCACATCGCCGGATTCCGCCGGTGATCTTTCCGGGCCGGAGTGTTCCATGTTCAATCGTCATCCTTTCGTGCGCGCCTTTGCCGGCGCTTGTCTTTCGCTTCCTGTGTCACTTCTTTTCGGCTGTTCTGACGACGGCACTATCACCTCAAGCGGTTCAGCGCCTGTGATGGCAACGGGGAACTGGCAGATCAGCGCGTCTGCAGGCTCCGCTGCGCTGCTTCCCTCCATCTCAGGCGACTTCAGAACGGCAAACGGCCACATCACTGCTACCGCGCACGCGCAAACCGCGAGCGCCTGCGTCTCGCCCAAGGCGAGCTTCGCGTTGGCAGGAACGGTGGATAGTAAGAACGCTGTCACGCTCACGGGGCCAGTCGCCGGAGGCACCCTAACCATCACTGGCACCCTTGCCGCAGATGGCAGATCCCTCACCGAAGCCGCGTATAACGTAGTCGGGGGCACATGCGCGTTGTCGGCCAGGGTCACTGCGCAGGCGCAGGCCTTCACGCCGATTAACGGGGTGTATAGCGGGACCTTCGCGGATCCGGATGGACAGCTGCTCAACGTCAGTGCCACCCTGAGCCAGTCCCCAAGCGCCGACACAAGCGGAAACTTCACGCTCTCCGGGGCGGCCACGCTTCCCAGCAACCCGTGCTTCCCTACCTCGGTGCCGATCTCAGACACGCAGGTGACCGGCGGCACCTTCACCTTCACCTACGCCACGGCTGATAACAGCGTGACAGCGACAGGGGTCTTCTCCGCGGATGCTTCCACGCTCACGGTGACCAACTGGGTATCCAGTGGAACCTGCGGAGCCGATCACGGCACAGGCTCTTTGTCCAAGTAGCCGAAAACCTAGTGGGCCAAAGGAAAGTCGGCCTCCCTGCGGCCAAGAACATGGTCCACGGAGGCGACTTCGCCTGCGTAGCCGGGCCCGGCAGGCGTCTTCTTCTGGCTCGGCTCAGGCCCACCCTAACTTGGAACTCACCTCGCCTGCGACCTCATCCGGAGTTCTATCATTTACCACCCGGAGGGCATCGGACGGCGCCTCCAACGTGGCGAACTGACTCCCAAGCAGAGAGGGGTTCATGAAGGTGCCCTTGCGTGCCTGCAGCCGCGCCGCGATCATCTCGGGAGATCCGTCGAGCCACACATAAGCGAGTTCCTTCGGGCGCAGGCCGCTGTTTAGCGTCTGACGATACGTTTCTCTCAGAGCGGAACAGGCCAGAACTCCTTTCACGCCTTTTTCAGACCACCCTTGCAGTAGCCTGTTCAGCGCTTCGAGCCACGGTGCTCTATCTTCGTCGGTCAAGGGCGATCCAGCAGCCATCTTGGCCTTGTTTTCTGGGGTGTGGTAATCATCCGCGTCGGCAAAGAGGGCGCCTGTTTTGGAAGCCAGAAGCGCTCCGATCGTCGTTTTCCCTGAGCCGCTCACGCCCATCATTACTACCAGTTGCGGAGCCTCCGTCTGTGCCACAAGTGCCTCCAGGTGCCTCGGTCATCCCTTCGGAGCTTAACAAAGTTCCTCGCGTCGCCCATGAGCTGTAGATGATGGAACCTGTTCTACTGGGAATGGCTTTCGCCGAACCGGAGTTCCTGTTGTCGATCCCGTCTCCTCTGCAGTCCCCCCATGTTTTGAGTACCCAAGAGCTGTTCGCCACGCTTGACCGCCTCGCGCCGAGGGTCGCCGTCTTCGACTGTGATGGGACGCTCTGGTCCGGCGACGCCGGCTCATCCTTCATGTGGTGGAGCATGGAGTCTGGCCTGATCGCTCCGGCGATGGTCGCGTGGCTGAACGAACGCTACGACGGCTACCGGCGCGGCGAAGTCTCTGAGGTAACTATCTGCGGTGACATGGTCGCCGTCTACGCGGGTCTCCCCGAGGCGGCTCTTCGCCAGGCCGCGGCAACCTTCTTTCGGGAGACTATCGAGCCCCACATTTTTCCTGAGCTGCACGAGCTTGTGCATCTGCTCCAAAGTCGTGGAACCGAGATCTGGGCCGTCAGCTCCACCAATCAATGGGTGATTGAGGAAGGCGTTCGCCGCTTCAACATTCCCGCAGAGCGCGTCCTCGCCGCACAGGTAGCAGTTGAGAACGCCACGGTCACGGATCGACTCCTTGCTGTACCGACCGATGAAGGAAAGGTGGCCGCCTTGCAGCAAGCTGGCGTTTCCACTCCAGATGCGGTGTTCGGTAACTCCGTTCACGATGCAGCTATGCTCGCCATCGCACGGCAGCCATTCCCGATCAACCCCACATCGGCCCTCATCGAAAGAAGTGCCCGTGAGGGCTGGTCTGTCTACCTTCCGCTTGGTCCTACACCGAGGCCCAGCGACCAACATGTCTAGGATCTGGATTACGTTCCCCTGGCAGGGACGCCTCCCCGATCTGAACGGACCTCTGGGACTTAGCTCCGTTGAACGCTTACACTGGCAGCAGAGGTAATGAGCCTATTCGCAAGAACACCGGCAGCCCACGGATGGTAAGTCGACCCGTGCGTCACGTCGTCGCGGCACTGATCTTGCGCCAAACGGACGCTGCTCATGAGGTGCTGGTTTGCCAGCGCCGCCCAGACCAGCCGATGGGTTCGAAATGGGAGTTTCCCGGCGGCAAGGTGGAAAACGGCGAGACGGCCGAGGCCGCACTTGCCCGCGAGCTCAATGAGGAGTTGGGCATCGACGCCGTGGTAGGTCAACGCCTCACCACGGTACGGCACAACTACCGCAACGGCTCTCTAATTGAGATCCAGTTTTTTCGTGTAGATCAGTTCTCAGGCAGCCTGGATACCCGGATCTTTCAGGACATGCGCTGGACCACTCTGGCGCGTCTTCCGGACTTCGATTTTCTTGCAGCCGACCTCACACT
The DNA here is from genome assembly GCA_964246625.1 of uncultured Acidobacteriaceae bacterium. GTDB lineage: Bacteria > Acidobacteriota > Terriglobia > Terriglobales > Acidobacteriaceae > Granulicella. The sequence continues at coordinate 4,717 of CAXTRM010000095.1, read as the reverse complement.
CATTCGGGATCTTGCCGACGGCAAATATCTTTAACTCACCGAGAAGGCCTGCCCGGCCAGCATCACCACGGTAAGCAGCGTTGCCAGCGCCGTTAGTCCCCAGGCCACGATATTGTACGTGCGCCCGTTCACAAGTGAGCCCATCAGGCTGCGTCGGTTCACTAGGATCAGCATGAACACCAGCACAAACGGCAGCAGCACCCCGTTCAACACTTGTGAGAAAACCGCAATCTTTACGAGCGGCATCCTGGGTACCAGGATCACCATGGCTCCCAGGGCAATCAGTCCCGTGTAGAGCCAGTAAAACGCTGGTGCCTCGCGGAATCGTTTGGTCAGGCCTGACTCAAACCCAAGCGCCTCACATACTGTGTATGCGGTAGACAGCGGCAGGATGGACGCCGCAAACAGCGATGCATTGAGCAAGCCAAACGCGAACAGCAGATAGGCATAGTCCCCGCCAAGTGGCCGCAGGGAGGCTGCTGCATCGGCGGCGTCGCCGATCGTGTGGTGCCCGCTGGCATACAGGGTTGCCGCGCAGGCAATCACGATAAAGGCCGCAACCACGACAGAAAACAAGGAGCCCACAATGGCATCGGCCTGCGCATACCGAAGCCCGCTCTTTCCTGTGCCCTTATCCACCACCGAAGCCTGGAGATAGAACTGCTGCCATGGCGCCACCGTGGCGCCGATCATGCCTACCGAAAAGAACAGGTAGTTGGAACTCCGTAGGTCGTGCAGCCGCGGCAGATGGAGCGTTTCGCGCACGGCAAAGCTCCAGTTCGGATGGGCCAGTGCCGCCGTCACGATATACGCCACGTACAGGAAGGAAAGAAATACGAAGATCTTTTCCAGCTTCTTGTAATCCCCAAAGACGACCAACGCCCACACCAGCACCGCCGCGAGCGGCACGGTGATGTATTTGCTTAAGCCAAACAGCTGCGTACTGCTGGCCACCCCAGCAAACTCCGCCGTCACGTCGCAAAAGTTGCAGAGCACTAGCCCCATCATGAGCAGCGCCGTGGTGCGCAGACCGAACTCCTCGCGTATCAGCTCGCTCAGGCCCTTGCCGGTCGTTACGCCCATGCGCGCGGAAATCTCCTGCGCAAAGGTCAGCATGACCGCCATCGGGATCATGGTCCACAGCAGGCCATAGCCGAAACCCGCTCCCGCCTGCGCGTAGGTATAGATACCACCAGCGTCGTTGTCCACGTTGGCCGTGATAAAGCCAGGCCCCAGCACGGCAAAAATCAGCACGATGCTGTTGCGCCAGCGCTTCCAGTTCATCTCATAGCCACCAGTTCAGGGATCGTCAGCAGAATCCGGCCGCTGCGCCCGGATGGGCACCTGCGGACGGCACTTGGAGCTGCACCTATCTTCCTAATCTACTCTGCCCGGCCCGCTACGGAGCTGTGGCAAAGCGGTCTGCGTTAGCGCGCAAAAGCGGCCGAACCCTTTCCAGGATGCGAAGAACCTGCACATCGTTCGAGTAGCCGTCGCGGACCGCGCGCCTGTAGCCTGCGGCGCCAATGCGCGCCCTTCCGGCCTCGTCTGGAAGCCAGCGGTGAATCTTTGCTGCCAGCTCTTCCACCCCGGAAAAGAAAACCGCTTCTTCATCCTCCAGAAAGCGATCCGCATGGCCCGCCGAGCGTTCCGCCATCAGGAACTGGCCACAGCCCGCGATCTCGAAGCTCTTGTGAGCGAACTCGTCCTGGTTCGAGTGAGTCAAAAAGCTCAGGTTCACCTTGGATCGCCATATCGCTTCACGGTAGCCCTGACCGTACAGCTCCCCTTCGCGAAACATCGCGGCGAAAGCCTCACCGGACAGCTGCTCTCGCCAAAGGAACTCGGCCCCGGAGATAACCACCGGTAACCTGAAGTCACGCCAAAGCCGGGTCAGGTCCCGGGCACGTTGATCATAGGGCGTCCCAATAAAGCTGACGTCGCGATCGCGGTCTGCGTCACACCACCCTGAGCGTGGCGGATAGTGGATGCTTGGTTCGAATGCCGTTTGGATCTTCACCACATCCCGCGCGCCACGACGGAGGTACTCGCGGACATTTAGGTCCCGTTGTGTCGCGTGGAGATCGAAGAACGGAATACACCGCATGTATAACCGCCAGCCTGGATCGTTGCGTGGGCCAAAGGCGTTATCGATCATGTAGCTGATGGACACAATCCCGCGTTGGCGAAGACGTTCCAGCGTTCCCGGCTGTAAGGGCAACAGCTTGTCTGCCCAGAACACATCCGGGCGTTCACGCTCTGCCTGACGCAAGATCTCCCGGTTCAGCCGCTGGACCCAGGGTCCCATTTGCAGCCGGTGCAGCATCTTTCGTGCAACGGGCAACGACGGCTCGTAGTCGTATGCGTTGATCGGCACGATTACATGGCCCAGCCGCTTCAGAGCCCACAATCGGTATTGTGAGGAGTCGTTCGGGGAAAGCCCGGAGGCATAAAGGATCGTGAGTGGCCGGGTTGCGTCTGGCTGCACCTCAGCCCTCACGTAAACCGGCGATCACCTGTTCCGCGTGGATCACGCCTGCCACTCTGCCTTCAGCCGCAAGTACCGGCAAGGAACGCAGATTGTATTTGTCAAACAACTCTGCCACTTGCTTCTCGTTCGCATCCAGGCGGCAACTTACCGGTCGCCCCTCCGGTGCCAGACTGAGAACGCTGCCCCGACCGCCTGCCAGCAGCAAGCGTGAAAGCGTCACGACCCCCGCAAGGCTACCGTCTTGGCCCAGCACATACACCTCGGTCACGGTGTCGGGATCGCCGTCAAACCGTCGCAGCGCGTCCACCGTCTCCTCCACTGTGGCCCCGGCTGGCACACAAAAGTAGTCGGTGGTCATGCGCCCGGCAGCCGAATCCGGAGAAAACTCCAGCAGCTCCTCGACGTCCTGGCGCTCATCGGGCTCCATCTCCTCCAGAATGGCCTCGGAGTGCTCTTCCGAGAGCTCACTCAGGACATCGGCAGCCGCCCCCGGGTCCATCTCTTCAAGAATGTCGGCGGCTCTCTCGGAGTCCATGCCCTGCAGCAATTCCTTCTGCAGCCTCGGCTCAATCTCCTCCAGGGTCTCTGCCGCAGTCTCTTCCGGAAGGCTGATGAAGACAGCCTCACGTTCCGCGGGTGCCAGGTCCTCCAGAATGTCCGCAATGTCGGAGGGGTGCAGCTTGGCCAACCGCTCCTGACCGATCTTCAACCGTACGCGGCGCCCCGGATCACGTTCAATAAGATCCACGCAACTCCACGGGATCGTGTTCCCATTCATGCGCTCGGAGATGCCAAGAATCGCGGTTTGGGGCAGCCCATGCAGCAGTCGCCGTGCCGCTCCGCGCACCCCCACCTCGACCTCGTCGATCAGAAGCCCTTCTGCATGAACGCCGTCTCGTCCCGGTTCCCAGGTCAGGTTTACGTCATTCACACGCACAACCTTGCGCCCGTCCACATCGATGATCTGCTGATCCAGCAGATCACGCTCCAGCAACAAGGCGTGCTCCAACCCGTCCACAGCTCGGGGCGTGGCCCCGGTCTGTAGCGCCTCCCCTGCGCGCTGCGGGATCGACATTCCCTCCACAGAGATGGCAACCTGGGGTCGGCCCAGGCCGCTTCGAATCACCAGGGCCGAGACATGACCCGTATCTCGGGCGGTGTCGACAGCAAGCTCGACAACACGCCCCAGACTCCGCCCCGAAAGGTCCAGCACGCGCCGTCCCAACAGCGTGGACGCACTTGTCTTGCCAGCGCCAGCGATCACCCTTCTACCCTACCGCACCCTGCGGCGCGGTTTTCAGCAACGGAGTCGGTGGTACCCCTAGGATTACTTGTTGAAGTCCACCGTCGGTGCAGTGGCGTTGGCCGGATTGCCCTTGAAGTACTGGTCATCCTTGGTGTGGAACCCCGCCATACCCGCCCAAAAGCTGTTCGGAAACTGCTGGACGTAGACGTTGTACTCCTTCAAGGACAGGTTGTACCGATTGCGCTCCACAGCGATGCGGTTTTCCGTTCCCGCCAGTTCATCCTCCAGGCGCACAAACTGCTCATTGCCCTTCAGGTTCGGGTAGCTCTCCTGCAACCGGTTCAAGGGACTGAGCGCCACGTCCAGACGCCTGTTCGCATCAATGGAGCTTGCGCGATCGCTGGAAGCCGCAATCACCGCCGCACGTGCGTTCGCGATGTTGGTCAGCACGGTCTCCTCTTCCTTCACGTAGCCCTTCACACTGGCCACCAGGTTCGGAATCAAGTCCAACCGTCTTTGCTGCACGATGTCCACCTGCGAGTACGATTGGTTCACGTTCTCGTTTAGCTGAACAAGATGGTTCTTCGTGGAAACATAGCTACCAAAGCCAAGCAGCGCCACGATCACTGCCAAAACCAAAACCACCACACCGGTCATCGACCTACGCATTGCATCTCCTCTTTCCCTGTCGATCCAAATCTTCTTTTGGGCGGCTACTACCAGTCGCCACTCGCGCCGCCACCGCCCGAGCTTCCACCAAAGCCCCCGCTGAAGCCGCCATCGTCACCGCCCCCACTGTCGCCACCGAAGCCACCACCGCCGTAGCCCCCTCGACCACCACGCATCGGACCGCCACCTCCCCGTTGGCCTCGTCCGCCCCGAGTCATGCCGGGTAGGTTGGTACGCTTTGGCACGACCTAACACCAATGGTAAGCAAAAAGCAGGTTGGCCGGAGTCTGCTATACCTGGAGTTGTCTGCC
>CAXTRM010000094.1:10936-12167 GCA_964246625.1 uncultured Acidobacteriaceae bacterium | reverse complement strand
CGTGGAGTTCATCCGGCAGATCGGGCTGGACTACCGGTCCATGGAGCAGGAAGAGGGCGCACTGATCGCGGTGATCGAAGCCAAGGCGCGCTACAAGGCGCCGGCACGCTATGACGACGAGCTTGTGGTGCGGACGAGGTTAGCTGGGGTGCGCGGCAGCCTGATACGGTTCGGCTACACCGTCCTGCGGGCGGCTGACGAAAAGGTGCTTTGTGAGGGCGAAACCGTGCACATGGTGGTAGGGCGAGACATGAGGCGACGCCCCATGCCGGCGCGGTATGCGGAGAGCTTTCGGCGGGTGCTGGGCCGAGCCGTGTAGGCGGCGTCGCGTGGGCCTTGGTGTGAGCCCGTTCAGGACCGCGTTCGGTTCCGCTCCCAGGCCTTGGCGTACTTCCAGCTGGCGTAGACGGCCTGGTAGGCGTGAAGGAGAAGACCTTCGCGACCGTCAAGAAACCCGAGCCGAACGCCGTAGTTCCACACGAAGTTGAGCTGTGGGGCCAGGAAGACGTTGACGCAAAAGCTGAGCAGCCCGCGGCTGGTGCGTCCTTTGGCGACCAGGAGCCCGGCGCCGAGGTCGCTATAGCGGTTCATGTGCTCGAGGTAGCCGGAGAGCGTGGGGTAGGCGTGGTGGAGGAGATCGCCCTGGAGCGTGGGGGCTGGACCGCTGACGGCAATGGCCTCATGCACAGGGCGGTCGGCAAAGACAGGCTGCCGGGCGAAGCGGGGCGCGGTGCGACGGAAAAGGCGCGGTTTGGCGTCGGGGTAGAAGCCGCCGTGCCGTATCCAGCGGCCCAGGAAGAGGTTGCGGCGCTTGAGGGCGAAGACTTCCGTGGCGGGATGGGTGAGGAGCAGGGACCGGATCTCTCCTTGCAGTTCGGGCGAGAGCTCCTCGTCGGCGTCGAGCGAAAGCACCCAGGTGCCTGTGCACTGGGCGATGGCGAAGTTTTTCTGGGCGGCGAAGCCCTGCCAGGGATGCTGGTGGACGAGGGCGCCCAGCGAGCGGGCGAGTTCGACTGTGCGATCGGTGGAACCTGCGTCGACGACGACGATTTCGTCCGCCCACTGAATGGACTGGAGCGTGCGGGTGAGGTTGGCTTCTTCGTTGAGGGTGATGATCGCGACGGAGAGTTGCGGCGGATCGGCGGGAGCGCCGGCTGCGGTGTGGATGGCTGCAGATGTTTCCACTGCGCTGCGCTCCGGTCGGGATGATGTGTTTTGGGCCGGGTAGAGG
>CAXTRM010000094.1:8101-10926 GCA_964246625.1 uncultured Acidobacteriaceae bacterium | reverse complement strand
CGTGCGCGCGGCTTGGGACGTGGGCTAGCTGAGGACGAGGCTGGTGGCGTCCATTTGTTCGCCGACGAGGCGTTGCGTGAGGGTCTTCATGTCTTCGCCGGTTTTGGGAAAGGTAAAGGCATGATGGGCCTCGTTCCATTCCAGCTTGAAGCTGGTGGACTGGGCGGAGATCCAGACCTGGCGCACGGGCGTGTTGGGCGAGAAGACGAAGCGGGCGCCATCTTCGAAGTTGATGTTCAGGACGCCATTCTTTTCTTCGGTCTCGAACTCAGCACCCTTGTCCTCGGCACGGATGAGGGCCTGCTTGAGGGCGTGAAGGGCGTTATCGGATTCGCGGCGGAAGGTGGCCTCGTCAATCATGTATTCCAGTGTAATGGCGCGGTCCGTTGCCTTGCGGCGTGCGGGATCAGGAGCCGGAAGGGATCGAACCCGTTCCACCCTGTTCCAGGCCGTGCGCCGAGGGGCCCTGGCTCGATGGGACGGCCGGGTGAACGTAGTACACCAGGCCGAGCTTGTCGTCGGTGAGGAGAAAGGTATCCGGGCCGAGACGGAGGAGGCCGCAGGGGCGACCGTGGACGGTGGGCTTGCCGGTGGTGTCTTCGGTGAGGAATCCCGTGATGAAGGGCCGGGGCGTGCGGTCCCCTGGGGTGAAGCGAACGACCTGGTAGCCGGTGCCGATGCGGGGGCGACTGGCGCCATGGAGGGCGACGAGGAAGCTGTTTGTCAGCGTTGGGTTATCCGAGCCGAAGTAGGCGAGACCCAGGGGGGAGCTGTGCGCGGCAAAGGTGTTGTAGGCGGCGGGAACGTGCGAGCAGTCAGTAAGCGGGGCGGCTACGGCGCCGAGGTTGGCGTTGGGGTCCAAGGTGCCGGTGCGGCCGCCTGAGGCCGTGGTGAGGGTACCCTGCTTGTACATGCCGGGTTGGGCGCCATAGCTGGAGTCGGCGGGCCGTTCGGACTCGGTGTTTGGGTCGCCTGGGGGCGGCATGTCCGGGAGCGGCGTGGTGTCGAGGGTGGCTTTGCCGTGGGCGAAGAAGCAGGTCGGCCAACCGTAGTTGAGCGTTTGAGGCGGTTCCAGGCCGCCATCGTGCGTGGTTGGGTGGAGCCGGGAGTCGAGTTCGAAGAAGGTGTCTTCGGGTTCGCCGGTCCCGAGGTGGTCGTCTCCCATGTTGGTAGCGAAGAGGGAACCACCGTCGAGGTTTGGGACGTAGCGGAGGTCGACGGCATTGCGCACGCCACGAGCGGCGAGCGTTTGATTGGAACCATCGGGGTTCATCGAGACAACACTGGCGCGGATGACCTCACGCTCCTTGCAGTAGTCGCAGCTGGAACCGGCGGCGACGTAGAGGCGGGTATGGCCGTGGATGTCGGCGATGGCGACGGTGCGGGTGAGATGCCAGCCGCCGTACTTATAGTTGAGGCCGTAGTCCGGGAAGCGGATGAGGGTTTGCGGGGCGCCGCTGGGGTGCTCGTCGCCGGCATGGTAAGGAAAGCGCTCGAGACGATCGGTGAGCGGGAGGTAAAGCCAGGTCTGGTGTGTGGCCGGGTCGGTCCAGAACGCGAGGTTGTTGGGATTGCGCAGGTGGTCGAGGTAGTGGGTGACCCTGGCAAAGCGATGCGTTTGGGGGTTCCAGCCTTCGAGGATGAAGACCGAGCCTTCCGTGTTGTCGGCAAGGTTCCACATGCCGGTGGCAAAGATGCGGCCGTCAGGCGATTGCGTGAGAAAGCGCACGCGATGGAGGCCCGTGCTGGCCACATCGATCGTGAGATCCGAAGGCAGGCTGAGCGTGATGCTTTGCCCGGGCGCGTAGACGAGCTTGTGCGGCGCAAGCTGCTGGCCTGCCAGGGAGACAGCGGTGGAAAGAGCAAGGGCGCAGAGGAGGGCGAGCCGGCGGGGACACATCGGGTAGTTAGACGATGCCGCTCGCGATTTCGAAGTCACCAGAGCTGCAGCGCATACGCTGCCAGAGTTCAAGGATGTTCCACCGTTGCCGGATGCGGTGGCGGGCTGGGCGTGGCGTCGCGGGCGGCGCAGGGAGTGCTGTTGGCGGTGGGCTCAAAGCGCTGGGCGGCTTCCGCAAAGACGAGTGGCTGGCAGGAAAAGAAGCGGAGGCGGGTGAGGCGGGAGTTGCGGGATTGCGTCAGGGGGTCATCCGCATCATGCGCGGAAAGGTGACCGATGCCGGTGATCAGGGTGAAATGGTGGGTGGGGTCGGCAGGATCCGGCTCAAGCCAACGTTGGGTGATCTCACAGGTCTGATGCGGCGGCCGGAGCTGGCCGGTGGTATCGCATTGCCGCGCACCGGAGACAAAGCTGATGACGATGGCCGCATGACCGTTCAGGACACGAAGGTCCGCCTCATTCTCCGTAAAGTCACCGTTGGAACCGTTTACGGTGGCATGGTAGACCGCACGGTAGCGGCCTGGTTCCAACCAGGAGCGGAGCGGGTGAACGAAGCTGGATGGGGTGGTGTTGCCAGCGCTGAAGGACGATGCAAAGGTGAGGGTGGCGACGCGGCGCCAGTTCTCGCCATCGGGCACAAGAACGGCGCTGAGGACGTGTTGGTCCAACTCGATGGTGAGCAGGGCGTCGAGTTCGTCGGAGTTACCCAGCTGCAGCATGTCAAGCTGCGAGGAGTGGGGTACCGGTACATGGCCGTGCGTCAGGTATTGGGAAGGAACGCCCAGGGCAGAGAGGGCGCCCAGGCGGATGCGCTCGTCTTCGGCGATGAGCTGGCGAGTCAAAGTTTGCGGGGCCGGAACGGGGGCGCTACCCGGAGCGAACTGGATCGCACCAAGGCCGGTGCTGATGGGCCCTACAGGTACTG
>CAXTRM010000094.1:0-8091 GCA_964246625.1 uncultured Acidobacteriaceae bacterium | reverse complement strand
CGAGGTCCCTGTAGCGTGAGAAACACCGTTTGGGGCGGAGCGCACAATGGGCGCCGCGGCCGAGGGCTGGGCAACGGTGTGAGGTGATGGAGGCGATGGCGCAGTTGGCGGGGCGGAGCCAAGGGAATGGCGCTGCGCTTCCCCTTGCGGCAGCAGCAAGGAGGTGCCCAGGAGCAGGACGCCGCGAGCCAGCAATGGAGTGAGGCGATGCACGAACGGGACTCCCACAGGTGAAAAGGAAGGCACGCCGTGTAGTTTGTCACGGCAAGACTCCCGGTCGCAGCCGACCTACCTGGACCGGGACGACCATATGACCCCGGTGACGCGGCGGGGTTCCAGGCACCCCTAGGCTACCACTGCCGGCGCCTCGGTTGCAGGCAGGGCACCTCTGCGCTCTGCCGGGCCGGTGAGGTTCTTCGCCGCGGCTCAGCCGTACCGCAAGTGCACATAAGCGATTGGGACGGCACTTTGGCGGCGTAGGGTGTTGCCATTCAGTCGTGCTGCCCTAAGCGGAAAAGGGGTGGCAAGCTTTCCTCGTGCTGCCGGAAGTTGCTCAGCCCTACTCCTACCAGCCGGAACAGCTGCGCGGGTGAGAGATTGACCCGTTTGAGCAGCATGGCGGCTAATGAGACCAACTCCTCGCAGGAGGCCGGCGGCTCCGGTGGTGTTGTGCTCCGGGTTAGGGTGTTGAACTCGGCCGTTTTCAGCTTCAAGACCACCGTTCGGGGTGAACGCACCTCTTTCCGCGAAGCGGCCCAGACCTTTTCCGCGAGACGCCTGAGGTGCGGCTCCAGGTCAGCAAGGGGAAGATCCTGCTGGAAGGTGTCCTCGGCGGAGATAGAGCGCACCAGCCGGTCCGCAACCACGGCGCTATGGTCGACGCCGCGAGCGAGCTCGTACAGCCGAAGTCCATAGCGGCCAAAGCTGCTTTCCAGTTCCGGCAGCGTTTTGCCTTGGAGGTCGCCCACGGAGATGACCGCCAGCTCTTTGAGCCTGGCTTCGGTGACTTTGCCCACCCCGGGGATGCGGCCCACTGGGAGCGGTTGCAGAAAGGCATCTACCTCAGCGGGCTGAATGACGAAGAGCCCATTCGGCTTGCGCCAGTCCGAGGCGATCTTGGCCAGGAACTTGTTCGGCGCAACTCCGGCAGAGGCGGTCAGGTTGAGCTCTTCGCGGATCTGGTGACGAATTGTCTGGGCCACGCGCGTTGCGGTGAGGAGACCGGTCTTGTTTTCTGTGACGTCGAGGTACGCCTCATCGAGAGACAGCGGCTCGATCAGTTCGGTGTGCCGTTCAAAGATGGCTCGTACGCTGCGGGAGACAGCCTTGTAGCGGGCAAAGTCCGGAGGCAGGAAGACCGCCTCCGGGCAGAGCCGTTCAGCCCGGATCGCGGGCATGGCGGAACGGATACCAAAGCGTCGTGCCTCATAGGAGGCAGCGCACACGACAGAGCGTGGCCCACGGTGCGCGACCACGACGGGCTTGCCCCGCAAAATCGGCTCGTCACGCTGTTCGACCGACGCGTAGAACGCGTCCATGTCGATGTGCACGATCTTGCGTAGCGATGCCATAGGGGCATTATCCGCCGGGCCGAAGCGGGAGTGCAGCGGTCGTCTTTGACGGCTCTGGAGGGCGCCGCTTCTGCTTTGCGCCCCTGGGAGGAGCTTTTGTCAGAGGTTACTCTCCCTCCAAGGCTGGCCTGGACGGCCCGCCCTACGTCACCTCTGTCTCCCATGCTTTACTTTCGGGAGTGAGGGATGCAGGTGGTGTGCGAAGGACGCCCAGGGAGGCACGGAGTCGTTCGAAAAGGGCAGGGTGAGGGAAGAAGGTCCCCTGGCTTATCGAAGGATGCCGCCCGTTGGTGCACACGAAGTCCGTATGCAGAAGATTGAAGCAAAGAGGAGAGTTGTCTTTCGGGCTGTGTGCGGCTGCCTTGGCGTGGTAGCGTGGGCGCTTCCCCTGGCAGCTTCAGCTCAGACTCAACAGAGCAGCCTCCGCCTTCGGACGCAAGGGAGTGGAGTGCCGCAGGTCCAGAACCAACTCCAGGGTACGGTGGTAGACGCTTCCGGATCAGTGATTGCAGGTGCCATGGTTCAGGTGCAACGGATGGACGGCGTGGTGCAGGGAACCACACGGTCTGACGGAAACGGCGCGTTTATTGTTGCCGGGCTTTCCGTCGGGACCTGTCGCCTTGTGGTTTCGGCAACTGGATTTGAAGTCCGAGAGATGGCCGCTGCCGTTTTTGCTGACAGAGCACTTCCGCTGCGAGTTTTGCTGGTGGTTGATTCGGTAAGGACCACGGTGGATGTGCGTGGCAGGGAGGACGATCTTCTCGGCATCGCCGACTCCGCCTCGCAGGGGACCGTGGGAGCACGGGAGATGCAGGACAGGCCGATCCTCCGCTCAGGCGAGATCCTGGAGACCATACCCGGCGTCATCATCACGCAGCACGCAGGCGGGGGCAAGGCGAACCAGTACTTCCTGCGCGGCTTCAATCTCGATCACGGGACCGATTTTGCCGTGTTTCTTGATGGAATGCCTTTGAATCTGCCGTCGCATGCGCACGGCGAGGGCTATGCAGACATGAATGCGGTGATCCCGGAGATGGTGGAGCGGGTGAACTATGAGAAAGGACCGTACGCCGCCGAGGTCGGCAACTACAGCTCAGCAGGAACGGCCCACCTGGATTTCTTCAAGGCGCTGCCACAGAACTTCCTGCAGGTGGAGGGTGGGATGTTTGGCTATGGCCGTGCCGTCCTTGGCGTTTCGCAGGGCGTGGGTAAGGGGACGCTACTGTATAGTGGGGAGCTTTCGCATGAGAACGGTCCCTGGATCCATCCGGACAACTATCTCAAGGCCAATGGTCTGCTCACGTACACGCAGGGAGACGACGCGAACGGATTCCGTGTTACGGCCCGTGGCTACCATGGCACATGGCACTCCAGCGACCAGATCGCGGAGAACGCGGTGCCGCTCGTCGGTCTCTTCGGCACGCTGAACCCTACTGACGGTGGCCGTTCCCAACGCTACAGCTTGCAAGGAGACTGGCACCGGGAGGGCGACGGTTCCCTCACAAGGGTGTTGGCCTATGGCGCTCGCTATGACCTCGACCTGTTTTCCGACTACACATACTTCCTGACCGACCCCAGGCATGGCGATCAGTTTGAACAGCAGGATGGGCGCTGGATTGGGGGGATCGAGGCACGACATACCCAGCTAGACGATTGGTTCGGACACAAGACAGAGACGAGCTTGGGGCTGCAGGTGCGTAGCGACTGGATCCAGAATGGCCTGTTTCAAGCTGAGAACCGGGTGCGCAAGGACAAAGTAGACGCCGCGACGGGCGGTGCCTTGCCGGCCACGACGCAGGCGGACCGGCTCACCGACACGCAAGTGGGTTTGTATGCGGAGAGCCGAGTGCAATGGGCGGAAAAGTTTCGATCGGTCGTGGCGGTGCGCGGTGACGTGCAAAGGTTTGGAGTCACCAGCCTTGTGACCTCGGCCAACTCCGGCACAGCGATGAAGGTATTGCCAAGTCCCAAGGTCAGCCTGAGCTTTGGCCCCTGGTTCCAAACAGAGATTTACACCCAGGCAGGGTTCAGCTTTCACAGCAACGATGGTCGCGGCACAACACTCACCGTGGAACCCGTTTCCGGCGACAACCCTTACGCCCACACGGCCGCTACACCCATCCCCGCACTGATCCCTACCAAGGGCGGCGAGGTTGGGGTGCGCACCGCCGCTCTGACGCATCTGCAAAGCACGGTATCGCTCTGGTATCTGCACAGCGCTTCCGAGTTGCAGCAGTCCGGGGACACCGGAGGTACGGTCGCCTCGCAACAGCCCAGTGAACGGTATGGGATCGAGTGGGCAAACTTCTACACGCCGAACAGGTTGCTTGCCTTTGATTTCGATCTGGCGAGCTCGAAGGCACTTTTCACGACGACGGACGGGGAAGATGCTGCCCCGGAAAGCGCGGGCGGTAAGCGTGTGCCTGAAGCAGTGGGACTAGTGATCGCGACTGGCCTTGCCCTGCACGATCTGCGCGGCTTCCAGTCAAGCCTGCGCTTGCGCTACTTTGGACCGCGTGGCCTTACCTCCGACGGTGTGTACCGCTCCAAGGTGACGGCGCTGCTGAATGCCGAAGCCGGGTATCGCTTCAACAGGCGCTGGAGCGCGTCCGCGGAGGTGTTGAATCTGCTGGATCGCCGAGACCATGACATCGATTACGCCTATGCGTCGCAGATCACACCAACGGCCGCAGTGGCGTTCACGGACGTGTTTCACCCTGTTGAGCCGATACAAGCGCGCTTCTGGTTGAAGTGGAGCTTTTGATCTGGTCTCAGAGAGGGAGGTGCTCCGATGTTTGCCGCGCAGGTGAGCTCGCGAGAGCAAACCTCCAAAAACCCTTTCACTCGAGGCGAGCAAGCGAGAATAGCGCTACTTCGTAACCAGCGGCTGAGGAGAGACCTGTTGCATCGCAGATTGCTGCCCCCGTGTTGGAGAGTGCCGCTCGTCCTGTGGCCTGCCGGTGTGCTTTGGGTAGGCTGGCAGGCCTTGCAGCCAGTCGCTTTGGCGGCGCAGGCCGTCGCGCAAACGCATGCGCCCGAGACCACGCATCAGCTATTGCCCTTTGTCCCCGATGCGCGCACGCCTGCGTATGGCGCCGTAAACGAGCTGTATGGGCCGTCTAGTGGAACGTTTCTGCCTGGCGGGGTGGGCTTGCCAAGCCATTTCCGGGCAACGATCCTGTCCTGACCGCTGATGCGACGTGGACCCTCTCTGCCTGGGTCGAGTGCAGCCTGGCGAACCTTCGACGGTTACGATTGCCGGTGTTGGTGATGCGCATGGTTCCGACAGCCGCTTGTTCACCTTAAGTGAAGGCATTGCCGGGCTTCGGCTTAGCCTGGCCAAGGTGCTTCGCAGGGGCGCGCCACTCGCAACAGGCTGGCATTCCTGGCCGCGAGTCACAAGGGCGATACCGTGCAGATGTTTGTGGATGGGCTCCCTGTAGCGACTGACACCCTGCAGGCCGGCGCTGTTTCGCCATCGCTTGCCATGGCTCCCGTGATTTCAGGCTGCGGCCAGCTTGTTTGTCCCCACTTTGGAGGGCGTATTGCCGAGCTGATACTGAGTCGCAGGGCCATGAATGCTGCCGAGATCGGCGCCGCCTTTCGAGACCGTCCTGATTTTGAGCTGATCGCCTTTGAGGAGGGATCCAAGCCCTGGCCCGTTCAGACGGTGCAGTGTGTTGGCAATCCGTTTCCACAGGAGCCCGCGACCTTGCCGAGACGCAAGGCACCGTTCTCCGCGCCTACCTTCACCCAGGTTCCGGCTTGAACGGCGGTGCGATGGCCCTTGATGGGCCTACGTTTATGGCCACCGAGGGTTGGGATTGGTTCCTCCGATGCACGACCGCAACACCGGACTGTGGCGTCAGCCTTGCTCTTGAAGGCGTCGCGATCCAGCGGGACCTGACCGTCGCTCCGGGCGACAGCACGCTCCGCTTGACCCCTGCCGAGTTCGCCGCCCTGCACCTCCATCACCCACGTCTTTGGTGGCCTAATGGGTATGGCACCCCGGAGCTTTACCACCTTGACGCGCGCGTGACCGTTTCAGGGCAGCTTGCTTCCGAGAAGACGCTTCGCTTTGGCGTTCGCGAGGTCACCTATGAGCTGAGCCTCTTGGACAGCCACGGCGACCTGCGTCGCTTGGAGTACGACCCCACCCTGGACCGAGACGCGCCACATGGCGCGGTGGATGTTTCGCATGAGGGGATGCGCCAAGTGCCGGGTGGCTACGCCGCATCGCTTGGGTCCAACGCCGATGACTCGCGTGCCCTACGCCCGGTGCAAATGATGGATTATGTGGATTACCGCGCCATCTTTGAAGGATTGAATCAGCACCTGTGGGCGCCCAACGGCGGCCGCCTGCTGTGGATGACGCAACCCGCCTGGCCCAGCATGCTTTGGGGGATCCTCAGCTCCGACTACGATACACAGGCTTCCTTTTTCGGGAGCAAGAAGGGGTGTGAACGCGTCCACGTTCAGCTCGACTACTCGAATGGAGAGGTGGCAGTGGTCAACACGACCCGCAGTTCGGTGCCACATACGGAGGTCACCGCTGATGTGCTGTCGCTTGAAGGCAAGCCGCTTTTTCACAAGCAGAGCACGCTCGATGCAGGCGCCGATGAGGTGACCAAGGCGTTTCGACTCGCACTCGGAGAACTAGAGGGAAACACGACGATCCTGGTCAAGCTGGAGCTGCACGATGCACATGGCAAGCTCCTGTCGCGCAACCTGTACTGGCTCGCTGCCACCGACGCCGGCTACCGTGCGCTGGGTGCCATGGGGACGGCGGGTGTAACGGCCACCGCGCGTGTTTTGCCTGCGGTGTCTGCCGATGCAAGCGAGCGTACCGTGGAGGTAAGGCTGAAAAAACAGCGGTTCGGTGCCGAGTCTGCGAACCAAGCTCACCCTTGAGGACGATCGCCTGCAGCAGATCCTGCCTGCCTGTTACACCGACAACTACGTTTCGCTGTTGCCCGGTGAGACCGAGGTTATGGCGCGGTAATCCTTCCATCTTTCACCGGCACACCAAAGTCCGGCGTACCGTCTGCCCGCCAAGCGAAGCGCTGCGCCCGTGTCCCACGGCCCTGGGCGGTGGGCGCGTATGTTGTTTTGGCCGCATAGAGCAGCCAGTTCGCCCCGTCACGGCCTACCGCGAAGGTGCCGCGTCCCGGTCCCCAGATCCCGTGCTCCGAGGAAGCGCCAAAGACCGGATCCGGCAATTTGACCCAGTTGGCTGCCTGGAGCGGGTTACCGCCCGTAAAGGTCAGCAGACCTAGGCAGTATCGCGGCGATGCCGTATCGGACGCTGAAAACACCACAAACGTCCTTCCCGCGTGATAGAGAGCCGTCGGCCCCTCGTCCACAGGATAGTTTCTAGTGGTGCCCGCACCCTTCTCCCAAGGGTACTCCGGCTTTGCGATCAACGACTCCTGACCAGTCGGCTGCATGGGATGGGCCAGGCGCACCATATGGATCTCATTGGCCCCACTGTCCACGGTGACGTACATGAGGTAGTGCACGTCGCCGACGGTCAACAGGGACGGATCAATCGAAGCGCGCCCACGCAGATCAAGCGCCCCCTTGAAGTGATAGCTCCCGAGCGCATCGTCTGTATCGGACGCCAGCACATAGATGGCATGCTCCTCGCCCGGCATGCGACCGGTGAAGTAGATCCACCAATGCCCCTCCATGTGCCACAGGGTCGGCGACCACAGTTCCTGCAAGCCATCGCTCGGTGTGAACACGATCTTGGCTTCGGACGCCGCCGTTTCCACCGCGGGCCCACTCCAGATCGTGATGTTTTTTCCTGTGGTGGCCAGCAGCAGATAGCGCCCGGCTACGGATTGCGGGGTGATGAAGGGATCTGCGTGATCCAGAATCGGATTGGATGGCACCTGTGCCAGCCCCGGCACAAGAGCGAAGACAAGAGCCAGTGAGGCAAACTGACGCAGCATAGATCCTCCGTCCCCAAGCTTAGTCGAGACCGTGCCTGCTTCGTGATGGCGTGAGGCGTGCAGTCGCACGAGCAGGCGCACGCACTAGGATGAATAAGCCGGTGCACCGTGGGCCGGAAAGAAGGGCCGGACACCCATGAGGGCTTTGGTTTTATCCGAATACAGCAAGTTGAACGTGCAGGAGGTTGCGCCGCCGGCGGCAGGGCCGGAGGACCTGCTGATCGAGGTCGCAGCCTGCGGGATCTGCGGCAGCGATGTTCACGGCTATGACGGCTCTTCGGGCCGACGTATCCCACCCCTTGTGATGGGTCATGAAGCTGCCGGGACCGTGGTGCAGGTGGGCGCCGCCGTGAGTGGGTTCCAGCCAGGCGATCGCGTCACGGTCGACTCGACGATCTTTTGCGGTGCCTGCTCATTCTGCAAGCGAGGCGAGGTGAATCTTTGCGACCAGCGGCAGGTGATCGGTGTGTCCTGTGCGGAGTACCGCCGAGCAGGTGCCTTTGCGGAACTGCTGGCTGTGCCAGCGCGCATTGCGTACAAGCTGCCGCCAGCGCTGCCATTCCATG
>CAXTRM010000093.1:0-12186 GCA_964246625.1 uncultured Acidobacteriaceae bacterium | reverse complement strand
ATTCGCTCGCCCGAGAAACTGTACCAGGCGCCGGACTTTTCGACGATGTTGTTGGCCACGGCCAGGTCAAGCACATCGCCTTCCTTGGAGATGCCCTCGCCGTAAAGGATGTCGAACTCGGCATCCCGGAACGGGGCAGCAACCTTGTTTTTGACCACCTTGACCTTGGTACGAGACCCGACGACGACATCGCCATCCTTGACAGCGCCGATACGCCGGATATCCACGCGAACCGAGGAATAGAACTTCAGCGCGCGGCCGCCCGTGGTGGTTTCAGGGTTGCCGAACATGACACCGATCTTTTCGCGGATCTGGTTGATAAAGATCAAGCAGGTTCGTGACTTCGCGACCGTTCCGGTCAGCTTACGGAGAGCCTGCGACATCAGGCGCGCCTGAAGCCCCACGTGGGAGTCACCCATCTCGCCATCGAGTTCCGCCTTTGGAACCAGAGCCGCCACGGAGTCAATCACCAGCACATCGACCGCACCCGACTTCACAAGAGCTTCGGTGATCTCCAGGGCCTGCTCGCCGTAGTCCGGCTGAGAGACCAGCAGATTGTCGGTATCCACACCCAGCTTCTTCGCGTAAATGGGATCGAGCGCGTGCTCGGCATCGACAAAGGCCGCCAACCCGCCCATGCGCTGGGCTTCCGCGATGATCTGCAGGGTGATGGTGGTTTTACCGGAGCTTTCCGGCCCAAAGATCTCAATGACGCGTCCACGGGGCACGCCACCTACGCCGAGGGCGGCGTCGAAGGAGATCGAACCCGTGCCAATAACGGAGATCGGCACCACGGCATCCTTGGCGCCGAGCCGCATGACCGATCCCTTGCCAAACTGCTTTTCCAATTGCGAAAGGGCGGACTCAATAGCCCGGCTGCGATCATCTGCCACGTGGGATCTCCTGGTGGGGCAACTACAAGGCTGAGTCTAGCATTGTCAGGATCGGAAAAGCAAAGGAAAGGCGAACATCTATCTACGACTTTGTGGGAATCCGGGACAGCCTCGCCGTACCCTTGACAGAGCTCTTCCGATCGACGAAGAGAAGGTATGGGATAGATTGAGCCGGTGCGCTCTTTCCGCTTCCTTGACGCTCTTACGACCGCATTTGTTGTCGTTTTGCTGGTGTCCAACCTGCTTGCGCAAAAGATCGTGAGGATCGGGCCGATAACGACATCGGGCGCCATGGTCCTGTTCCCGATCACTTATATCTTTGGGGACATCTTCACCGAGGTGTACGGGTATGCCGCCTCGCGCCGCGCCATCTGGCTCGGGTTCTTCGGCACGGCGTTGCTGTATGGCGTGTCCGCCCTCGTCATCGCCCTGCCTGCCGATCCGTCCTGGCACAACCAAGAGGCGTTTGTAACGGTCTTCGGCTTTTTGCCGCGACTGCTAGCAGCCAGCCTTGTGGCCTACTGGATGGGTGAATTTGCCAATTCGTACACTATGGCGCGGTTGAAGATCGCAACCCAGGGCCGGCACCTTTGGACCCGCACCGTGGGATCGACCGTTGTGGGACAGGCAGTAGACACGGTACTGGTCATCACCCTGACCTTTGCCGGCCGGATGCCCGCGAGAACCCTGCTGATGATTCTGTGGCAAGGGTATCTTCTGAAGGTGGCGTACGAGGTGCTCGCCACACCGCTCACGTACCTTGTTGTGAACGGCCTGAAACGGGCAGAAGAGGCTGATGCCTTTGACGTCCACACGAGTTTCAATCCATTTCGCTTTGCAACAACGTCTTCCGGGAATCAGCCCAGGGCCTAACCGTTTGGAGAACAGATGAACGTCCAAAGACTGCTTACCGGCCTCGCAGCCCTTGCCTTGGCAGCCCCCGGTGTGGCCCAGCAGGCTGGCGCGGCAGACGGCTCTGGAGGCCCGACCCTGGTTTTTGCGCAGGCAGAGCGCAACCAGATGCTCGGCAGCGCGTACCAGGCGGCGCTTCACAACCTGCTTTCGCTCAACACGATTCCGTACACGACCCATGACAAAGAGGCCGAGTACAACCAGACCGGCCTGCTGTCGAGCGTCCCAAATACCTTTGTCCGCGCCGGCGGGGGCTACGAGCAGCCATGGACACGGGACGCCTCGGTGAATAGCTGGAACGCGGCGAGTCTCCTGGAGCCGGCCGTGGCGCGCAATACCCTGCTTTCGGTGCTGCGCCGCGAAAGCGATGGCAAGCTGATCGTGCAGCAGGACAACCAGTGGTGGGACCAGGTGATCTGGGTAAGCGCGGCCTGGCATCATTACCTTGTCACGGGCGATCGCGTGTTCCTGGCACAGGCCTATGAAGCAGCCCGCCGAACCCTGGACCGAAACAAGGAAAAGCACTTCAACGCCAAGTACGGGCTGTACGAAGGACCGGCGTTTTTGAACGACGGGATCGCGGGCTATCCCGCTCCGCCCGCGGACGCCACAGAGACACACGGCTCGTTTGTTCTGGACTACGCAGGCTCCGAGCGGATCATGGTGCTGAGCACCAATTGCCTGTACGCCGAGGCGTACCGGGTAGCCACCCTGATGGGTACCGAGCTCGGCAGACCGGCAGCGGAAACAGCCGTCCTGCGCTCGAGCGGCGCCACGCTGGCCAGCGAGATCGTCGCCCATCTGTGGATGCCGGCGGAGGGGCGTTTCGGCTACATGCTTCTACCGGATGGCAAGCTGGACCACTCGCAGGAGGGCTCCGGCCTTGCCTTTTCGCTCCTGTTCGGCATCGCGAGCCCGGAACAGCGAGCGTCGATCCTGAAGGCGACGCACATTGATCCCTACGGGCTGGTGGACGTGTACCCAGCGTTTGCCCGGTTCAGCCTCGCGCAACCAGGGCGGCACAACAAGGTGGTGTGGCCGCCGATCGAGGCGTTCTGGGCCGATGCCGCCGCGCGTGCGGGCGACGTGCCCACCTTTGCCCGGGAGACAGAAACGCTGGCAAGTCTTGCCATACGCGGGGATGGGCATTTCTGGGAGATTTACAACGCCCAAACGGGCAAGCCGGACGGAGGCTGGCAGGCAGGGCATGCCTGGGCCTCGGAGCAGAACCAGACATGGTCGGCCACAGGGTACCTGCGCCTGATCTTCGCGGACCTGTTCGGGATGCGATGGGAGCCGACGCGGCTGCGTTTTGAACCGACGCTGCCCGCCGCCTGGGGCGAGGTCACGCTGTCCGGACTGCACTACCGTGGCGCGGTGCTCACGGTGCAATTGCGCGGGCATGGGAGAGCTATCCGAAGTGCGACCCTGGATGGCCACCCTGCACCGGCGGAGCTGCCCGCCAGCCTCCAGGGCGCTCACGCATTGGCGATCGATCTGACGGAAACGCCAGGGTCCTAGCGCGCGGACGCCTTAGCGCGTGAGCAGGTCAATCGGCTCGGTCACATCCTGGATCCGGTACAGGCGGGCCAGGGAGGGATGCCGGCGCTCAACGGCCTTGTACATGGCCCAGGCGACCAAGCGATAGCTGTAATGTCCGGCCACGCCGGATCGCAGTTCAGAGATATAGAGTGCCTCGGCGAAGTCCATCTTGAACATGGAGCGGCAACGGGTACCCAATGGCAGCAGGTATTGGGCGCTCTCGGCGGCTTCCGGCTCATTGCTGGTCCGAGTACGGTCGTAGGCCGCGTACGCTGCCGCCATGGCGTCGTGGTACAGCCCTTCAAGGCCGACCTCCGCGAGGGTGGGCTGCCCTGGGCAAACCGGCTCCTCGTACCCATGGAGGTTGCTGAACTGCTGCACCAGCTGCACACAGCGCCGATGGCGATGCATGTCGCGAAACCCGCCGATGTCCATCAGGATGTCGAACCGGAAGCCGTCGCCGCTCTTGAAGCCTCGCAGGAGCTCGTCATGGCGACCGCGATGCCGGACCCCGAGCTCGATGATCTCGTCGCGCCGCGCCTCGGTCAGGGCGCCGACAGCGCCCCGCAGCTGCCGGTAGGAGTAATGGCAGTGGGGGTAGAGCAGCGACGTGGCGATCTCGACCTCGAGGTCCTCCTCGTCGTCGAGCAGATCCACAAGTGGCGCCGGGTAGATCGGGGCATCCTTCATCAGCTCGCGCGCTGCCTGATCCAGCTCGGTGCAGCTGCGTTGCAGGTAGGGGTTCGGCTCCGCGTACTTAACCAGGGTGGGCGCGGTGCGCACCTCGGGCATAAGTTCATCCAGCAGGTGCGGGGTGGCCTGCGGATCGATAACGCCTTCCCCCGCCATCTCTTCCAGCCGGTCCCGAAGCAGGTTCCAGGCAGGGTTTTTCGCGGCATCGCGCAGCTTGGTGCCGAGGGTCCGCAGCTCGGCGAAGTGGCTGGACAGCAGACGCGAAACCTGGGATTCCAGCGTCCGTGCATTCACAATCTGCCCCAGCGAGGTGTTGGTGGCCAGCGGCAGCAGGTAGCGCGCAACGTCGAAGGCGCGGGCGCGCAGGGTGCGCTCGTAGCTCTCGGGCTTCATCGCCTCGGGGCGCGGCGTTACCCGTTTCAGGGCGTCGGCCATGCCGCGGCTCAACTGGTCGTAGCGGGCAAAGAGCGCCTCGACAGCCTGATCGAAGGCCCGGCGCTCGTGCTCGTTCAGAGCAGGCGTGTACCAGCCGGAGCGGCCGAAGTCCTGGTAGCGGGTGGAGCGTTCCTGACCGTCCCAGCGGGTCTCATCAACCAGCGCAATGGCGGCAAGCAGGCTCAATCTTTCGATCGCCATGGGCACATGCGCCAGATCGGCGATGGAACGATGCCCATACTGGAAGTAAAAGGTGTTCAAAAACTCTTCAGCGCGTTGGGAGCTGATTTCGGTGAGCGATTCGCGGAGGCTCAAGGCCGAACGCGAGTACTTGGCCATCGCATACGCCAAAATCTCCGGCTCGGCGCCGTGGATCGCGTACACATCGGTGCTCGCGAGACCGGTCCCAGGGTCGGAGGGAGGTGTCGCCACGGCGTCGTTGATTCCAGCAGACGGCGTTTCGAGGGGGGCGGTCAGCGACGAGCTCATGGAGCCGTCAGTATACGTCCCGCAGTGGGCGATAGACTTGGAGCAGCCCACAGCTCAGGAGTCAGCACGTCCCATGTCCGCCCCTACCCCCCGTATTGCCCTTGTCACCGGAGCCTCGCAAGGTATCGGTCGTGCCATTGCCCTCCGTTTGGCCCAGGATGGCTGCCACATCGCCCTGGCTGCCCGCAATGAGGCGAAGCTGGCCGAGGTGAAGGCGGAGATCGAAGCCGCCGGGGGAACAGCCGAGAGCTTCGTCCTGGATCTCACCTCCGAAGAGTCGATCAAGGCGGGTGCTAAGGCCGTTCTTGCCCGGTTCGGCGCGGTGCATGTGCTGGTCAACAATGCCGGGGTGACCCGGGACACGCTGGCGCTGCGCATGAAGGCCTCCGACTTCACCGAGGTGCTCCATGCCAACCTGACAGGGACGTTTTTGCTGACGCAAGCCGTGCTTTCCGCGATGATGAAGGCGCGTTGGGGCCGGATTGTGAACGTGTCCTCGGTGGTGGGGGAGACGGGCGCGGCGGGTCAGGCCAACTATGCCGCCTCCAAGGCTGGACTGCTTGGGTTGACCAAGTCGCTGGCGCGGGAGTTCGCATCGCGCGGCATTACTGTCAACGCCATCGCACCGGGCTTCATCGAGACTGCCATGACGGACGTACTCACCGGAGACCAGAAGGCCGGCATCCTGGCGCAGATTCCCCTTGCCCGCTACGGCAGTGTCGAAGACGTCGCCGGGGCAGCTGGCTTTCTGACCTCCGAAGCAGCCGGCTACATCACCGGGCACACCCTGGATGTAAACGGCGGCTTGTATATGGGCTAATGTGCGCCGTGGTGCTGAGGGTCCAGGGCGCACGGCAAGGAGGTGAACGCGCTCAGCAGCCCGCATGGGTATGCGCTCTCCAGCTAGGTGAAGCGCACCGGAGACTGTGCGGAGCCCAGGGCTTTACCACCATTCCTGGCGGCCAGGGCAGTCTCGCGACCCTTCTTCTACAAGAATCTTGGCTGGTTCGATCCCCATGGCGAAGGAATTTTCGCTCTTGCGGCAGCCTCCCGGGACCGTTACTCTCCCGCTAATGGCAAACATGCATACTGCCCTGCCGCCTGAAGCGGTGCTTCCCTTGCAGCCGACGCCGATCAACATCGGCGTGACGATTCGCGATTTTCGGCTGCAGCGCGGCATGTCGCAGGGCGATATTGAGAAGCGCACGGGCCTGCTGCGCTGCTACCTGTCCCGGGTCGAAAATGGGCACACCGTGCCTTCCCTGGAGACGCTGCAGAAGATTGCCATCGCGCTAGACCTGCCGTTAAGCCAGTTCTTCGCTGAGGATCCCGTTCGCGAGATGCCTGGGGTCAGCCTGAACGAGTCAGAGATCCACTTCCTCACCGAGATCCAGCGCTACGCAAGTAACCTGACCGACGGAGACCGGCGACTGCTTCTTGCCATGGTCCGGAAGTTTGCCGCAACGGCCGGCACCGCGTAGCTCCCACCTTGCCGGCTTACCCGGCGAGCGAGTGGGCAAAGACCGCCACCGCATAGCTCAACAGACAAAGCATCAGGGCCGCCGTGCCAAACACGATCGCCTGCCGCGCCCGGTAGGTGGAGCGTCCCGAGGTCATACGGGGAAACAGCGGCAGGCCCAGCGCGAGACCGCATAGCAGACCCCCAAGGTGCGCCCCGTTGTCGACGCTGGGCAGCGCGCCCGCTTCCAGATGCAGCCACTGGAGAAAGCCCGGAAAGACGCGCAGCAGTAGGTCGGGGAGGCCGCCGAGCAGCAGGTTTGCCAGGGCAAAGAAGGCGACCTGGCGCCGTAGGCTGCGGAGCTCTTCCCAGGGGGCGGCCAGTTTGCGATTGGACAGCAACACAATCAGGATCCCGGCGATCCCAAAGACCGCGCCCGAGGCACCCGCCACAATGACCCCAAGGTGGCCTGTGAATAGGCTGGTCAGAACCGATTGCAACATGCCCGCAAGCCCGGTTAACAGGTATACGGCTACCAGACCGGGTTTGCCCAGCAACGGCTCCCCAAAAAGCCCGAGGTTCCACAGGCACCACATGTTCAGGAGCAGGTGGAGCAGCGTGACGTGAACAAAGATGGACGTGATCAGCCGCCACCACTGCCCGTAGAACAGGACGCCATCGGGGATACACGCCCCAAAGGTGGTCAGTTCGCGCTCGCTAAACGGAGCGGTCAGCAGGTCAAGCACCCAGCCCGAGGCCTGATGCAGTGCGGGAAAGCCCGTGCGGCCGGGCCCCATGATGTGGGCGCGCAACAGTTCAGGCAGGGGCCCCACGCGCACCATGAGGAGATAAACAAGAACATTGACTGCGATCAGGGCGTAGGTCGCCGGGTAGGCCAGCAGCGAGGGCGCAGCAGACTCGTCCCGGCTCGGCGCAGTGTCGTCAGACCGCGCCTTGACGGCTGTTTGCGCGAGTGGCCGGTCGGTAGGCTGGGGGCCGTCGGTGTCCTGTACGGAAGAGGTCATGGCATGGTGGCATCGCCCGCCATGGATCAGGCAGCTTGTTTACCGAGACGTTCCCTGGCACCGGGCGCGACCCGTCCGCGCATCTCCGCCAGCATATCCTGCAGGGGCGTCGCGATCGCAACCAGCACACACAGCACCATGGACACCAGCATGCCCAGCACGGCCACGGCCTGCAGGCTCAGGGTGATGCTGGCCGGAATATGGGAGTGCACCAGGTCTGTCTGGGGGTGCAGGGGCACGTGGACACCCGCCAGGTGGCTCAGCGCATGGAGTTTGTGAAGCACCACGGCTGCCAGCAGAAAGGCCGCGAAGGACAGGGTGGTGGCCGCAAACAGCAGCATGTCGACGGTGCGATGCAGCCGCTGCCGGTTGTGGCAGTGCTCGCAGGTCCGCAGGTGATCTTCGTAGTCGCCCCGCAGCTCCTGGGGGACGCTCGAGATGTCATAACGCCAACCCGAAAGGATCGCCCCCACGACGTGATCGTTGCAGGTGGAACTGCGGGAGCGCCGGGTTGCGATCGGATACGTAGCCATGCTGTCCACCTCCGATTCTACTGCATACGGCAGGCGTATACAGAAGTTCCCGGCCCGGTTCCAAGGGAGGCCTTACAAACAGATCGGCTCAAGCGGCGTCTCCTGTGCCGCGAGCACGACCCGGTTGCCCAGCAGCGAAAGGCGGTCGCCGATGGCCTCTTCTGCCGCAAAGCGCGCCAACTCCGGCATGTTGTTCTGTTCCGACAGATGGCCCAGCACGATCGTGTGGGCGCCACCGTCGTAGTCCCGCAGCAGGAACTCCGCCGCTGCCGTGTTCGACAGGTGCCCCACACGGGACAGTACCCGCTGTTTCAACGACCACGGGTAGGGCCCGTCCTTGAGCATCTCCAGATCGTGGTTGGACTCCAGCAGCAGAACATCCACGTCGCGCAGCGCCTGCTTCACGTTGGGCGGGATGTAGCCAAGGTCGGTCGCGATCGCCATGCGGAGGGTTTCCTGACGCGCATGGAAGACAAAGCCGCAGGGGTCTGCCGCATCGTGCGGAACGGTGAACGGGTTGATGTCGATCTCGCCAATCGAGAACCGTTGTCCGGCCTTGAAGTACTCCACAGCGGGCAGGAAGGTCGGGTCGCGTTTGGCTCCCGGCCGGGCCTCCTCGGCCTCACATGGCTCTTCAGCCGACTCGGCTTCCGCGGCCATCTCCGGCACCACCACAGTCGACGTCGGAAGCGGCTCGGCAGCACCCTCGCCCGAAGGCTCCCGGTGAAGGTGGGCCGGAAGATGATCGGCAGCCGGCGCACTCTGCTTTTGCAGGCGCTCCCGCTGCAGTTGCTCCAGCCACTGCGCATACGTCATGGTTCGGCGCGGGGTCAGCATCCGAACCCAGGCCCGATGGGTTTGTTCGGTAAAGAAGACAGGGACGTTGTAGCGGCGCGCCAGCACGGCCAGGCCGGTGACATGATCCAGGTGCTCGTGGGTGATCAGGATGGCTGTTAGGGCAGCAGGATTCTGACCCACCAGCTCCATGCGCCGCAGCAGCTCACGGCAGCTCAGGCCGGCATCTACCAGGATGCTCGTCGAGCCCGCGGTGATGACCGTGGCGTTGCCCTTGGACCCCGAGGCTAGCACCTTCATCTGCACCGGATCAGGATACGCCAATTGCCGGCAAAAGCCGATGATCCGCCCAGTTCCCCCCAGCGTTGCCCTACTCTGGGACACGGCGCGGCGCAAAGAAGTTCACCACGCTGCGCATCACCACTTCGTTGCGCTGGTTAAACACCGTCGTGCGCGACTGAATCAGGCCAAACTCCGGACGGGATTGCGACAGTCGCACGGTCAGGATCTCGGCCTCGGTACGCAGCGAATCACCCGGGCGCACCGGCAGCGTCCACCGCATCTCTTCCACCCCGCCACCGATAATGCCGCCCGCGATGTGGAGCGACTCAACCCGCAGCCGCATGACGATCGCAGCGGTCAGCCATCCTGAGGCGGCAAGCCCCTTGAAGAACGAGCTCTCCCCGGCCGCTTCGTCCAAGTGAAAGGGCTGCGGATCGTACCGCTCCGCGAATTCCTTGATCTCCTCCGCCGTCACTCTGTAACTTCGGTCGGAGTTAAAGGTCATGCCAGGGTGCAGGTCTTCAAAATACAGTTCTTGCGGCAACGGAACACTCCCTTCGCGGCCAGGCGTCGCTTTGCAGTGTACGTCCTGCAAGGTCCACTGCCAAAAGACGGCAGCTAGTGACGTTCCTGCGCGCTGGCGAGCTTTTCTTCCGCTACCCGGGACACGGCATTGGCTTCGTCGTACTTGGCCTGGTCGTCGCCAGCCTGATTCCAAAGCTCCTGCGCATGCTGTTGCTCGGCCTGGACGGCGCTCACGTTGATCTCCGCGGGCCGCAACGCCTGTTCGGCGAGGATTGTGACCCGTTCCGGCAAAACCTCAACGAAGCCCCAGGCCACAAAGAAGGTCTGCTCGCCGGCAGAGCCGCCGTGAAGCCGCACCTCGCCTGCCCCCAACTCCGCCAGCAGGGGCGCCGCCCCGTACAGGGCTTCCAGGTATCCGGACATGGACGGCAGTTCCACCGCGGCCGCTGTTGCATCCAGCAGCACACGCTCCGGCGTCACCAGACGCACCGTAAGCAGCCCCGAGTTGTTTCCTTGATCCGCCACGTCGACTCTCTACCTTTTGCCTGGGCGGCATGGCTTGAGATCACTCCCTGCCACGCCGCCTGAGGCCGTTTATGCCGCTGCCTTCATCTTCTCCGCCGCCGCAAGCACGTCCTCGATGCCGCCCTTCATATAGAAGGCCTGCTCCGGAATACTGTCGTGCTTGCCTTCAATGATCTCCTTGAAGGAGCGCACCGTGTCTTCGACCTTGACGTAGGCACCGGGGATGCCGGTAAAGATCTCGGCGACGTGGAAGGGCTGCGACAGGAAGCGCTGCACCTTGCGCGCACGGGCCACGGTGAGCTTGTCCTCTTCGGAAAGCTCATCGATGCCAAGGATCGCGATGATGTCCTGGAGATCCTTGTAGCGCTGCAGGATCCGTTTAACACCCTGCGCCACGTTGTAGTGGTCTTCGCCCACCACGCGCGGCGTAAGGATGCGCGAGGTGGAGGCCAGCGGATCCACGGCCGGGTAGATGCCCAGCTCTGACAGCGGACGGCTCAAGACGGTGGTCGCATCCAGATGGGCGAAAGTGGTCGCCGGCGCCGGGTCGGTAAGATCGTCGGCCGGCACGTACACGGCCTGGACCGAGGTGACCGAACCCTTCTTGGTGGAGGTAATCCGCTCCTGCAGCTCACCCATCTCGGTCGCGAGGTTGGGTTGGTACCCCACGGCCGACGGCATACGGCCCAGCAGAGTCGACACCTCGGAGCCGGCCTGAGTGAACCGGAAGATGTTGTCAATAAACAGCAGCGTGTCCGCGCCTTCCTCGTCGCGGAAGTACTCCGCCACGGTCAGCCCGGTCAACGCGACCCGCAGACGCGCTCCCGGCGGCTCGGTCATCTGCCCATACACCAGCGCAGCCTTGCTCTTTTCCAGGTTTTTGAGGTCAATCACGCCGGAGTCCTGGAACTCATGCCAAAGATCGTTACCCTCGCGGGTCCGCTCCCCTACGCCGGCGAATACCGAAAAGCCGCCGTGCTGGAGAGCCACGTTATTGATCAACTCCTGGATGACGACCGTTTTGCCAACGCCCGCGCCCCCGAACAGGCCGATCTTGCCGCCCTTGGAGAAGGGCTGGATCAGGTCGATGACTTTGACGCCGGTCTCAAACATCTCCTCCGAGGTCGACTGCTCGTCAAAGGCAGGTGCCGACCGATGGATCGGACGGTGCTCGGTCGCGTTCACCGGTCCCAACTCGTCCACCGGCTTCCCAAGTACGTTCAACACACGGCCCAGCGTCGGCCGGCCGACCGGCACCGTGATCCCCGAGCCGGTGTCCACCGCGTTCATGCCGCGGACCATACCCTCGGTCGCCTCCATCGCCACGCACCGGACCCGGCCTTCGCCAAGGTGCTGCTGCACTTCAAGCACCACATCGATCGGCGTCGGGACATTGAAGCCGTCGCTGTTGACCTGCAACGCCTGAAAGATCGGCGGCATGTGTGCCTCGTCAAACTGTACGTCGACGGCCGGTCCGCTGACCGCGACTACCTTTCCCACATTTCCTGTATCTGCCATAACTCTTTTCCCGGGGAGCACGCACTGTCTAGAGTGCCGCGGCTCCGCTCACAATCTCGATAATTTCCTTGGTGATCGCCGCTTGACGAACGCGGTTCATGGTCAGGCTCAGCTTGTCGATCAGATCACCCGCGTTTTTGGTGGCGGCATCGGTGGCCGTCATGCGGGCGGCATGCTCCGCAGCGATGGACTCCAGAACCGCGTGAAGGATTTGCGTGGTGACATAGCGCGGCATGAGGTGCCGAAACAGCCGTTCCGGCTCCTGGTCGTACAGGTAGTCCACCTCGGCGGTGCCGAACCGTTTGGCTTCCTCCTCGAACTCATGCTCTTCCGGCTCATGGATCGACACACCGGCCGTCTCCGCTGCCTTGGCCGCGGCCTCTTTCTGCTCCTCGGTCATCACCTCGAGCGCGGTTACCTCATGCTCGCCAAGCTTGCGGATCGGCAGCAGCTTTTCGACGACCACACGCTGCGAGATGACGCTTTTGAACTCGTTGTAGACGATGTAGACCGCATCGATCTCGGCACACTCATAGCGCGCAATGATCGAGGCGGCCATC
>CAXTRM010000092.1:3819-12191 GCA_964246625.1 uncultured Acidobacteriaceae bacterium | reverse complement strand
GTACTGATCGTGGTGGGGGATGTGACCGGCAAGGGGCTGCGTGCGGGCATGCTGGTGGCCCTGATCGTGGGTGTGCTCGATAGCTCGGCGAAAGAGACGGTTGACCCGGAAGAGTTGCTGTGCGCGATGAACGGAAGCCTATGCCACCGGGGGTACGCCACGGCGACGTGCCTTGCATTGAGGATCACAAGGGACGGCCTGTTGACGGTTGCCAGCGCCGGCCACCCGCCGCCCTACCTGAACAAGCAGGAGGTGGCCATCGATGGCGCGCTGCCGCTTGGTTTGATCTCGGAGATTTCGTACGCCGCGCAGGAGTGTTGGCTCAGCCCCGGCGACACCCTCACCCTGGTGACCGATGGTGTGGTCGAAGCGCAGGACGCCGAGGGCAAGCTCTTCGGCTTCGACCGCATCTGCGACATGGTGGGCCAGCATGCAAGCGCCGCAGCGATCGCGGACGCGGCCCAGCAGTTTGGGCAGGAGGACGACATCCTTGTACTGAAGATCGAGCGGGTTGCTGCCTGACTTTGTGGCGGGAGGCCGGTTCCCTGACCCAGTTTTGTGTCGAACCGAGGTAGCGTGACAGCATGCGTGAGCCGGTGAAGGGATTTGGGGCCGCATGTGCCGGGTGTCGCGGCTGCGCTAGCGTTTGAAGGAGCACGAAGCGAGGCGATCTGGGCATTGCTGCTTCATCTTCGCTCCGGCCTTCAGCAGAGCGGAAGCCACGTATTGCGGCAGCGGTGAAGAGGGGCACCCGTTGCTCGGCTGGCGTGAGCATCTCATAGCGAGAGGTGACGCAATGGCGCAGCTAACAGTGGCAGTCCACGACGGGGATCATGTGCAGGGGCCGGCTTCGGCGGCCGTGACGCTGGTGGAGTACGGGGACTTCGAGTGCCCGAGTTGTGGGCAGGCGTACCCGATCGTGAAAGAGGTGCAGAAGCATTTTGGCAACAGGCTGCGCTTTGTGTTCCGGCAGTTTCCACTGGAACAGCACCCCATGGCCGAACCCGCGGCAGAGGCCTCCGAGTTCGCGGCGGCCGAGGGCAAGTTCTGGCCCATGCACGACGGTCTGTACGAGAACCAGGACGACCTCGGCCCCGAGCTGTTTGGGACATTGGCCAAGGAGCTGCACCTGGATGCGAAGGCGCTGGACAAGGCCTTGGACGACGGGGAGTACCAGGAGCGTGTGGCCACCGACCTGGAAGGCGGCGAGGCCAGCGGTGTCGGCGGTACGCCCACGTTTTACATCAATGGGAAGCAGCACGAGGGGTCCTTCGATGCGGCGACGCTGATTCGGAGGATTGAGGCGGCAATGAAGGACTAGGTGACCTGTGGGGACCGGAAGAGCGTAGCTGCTGAATGGGGTTGAGGAGATTTGGTTTCCTTGCAAGGCACTTGAGGTGTGGGCGGCCAAACCGAAGAGAGCGCGTAGTTGCATCGACAGCGGGATGGTGCACGATAGTGGAGACTGGTTCCGCATTGCCACGCAGAGAGTTTGGACCATAGTCTGGTTGAGTACTTACGATGATCGATCCCCTCGCTCCGAAGTTGAAGAGTCGTCCGCTTGTCTCCCTGGTTGTTCCTGTTTTTAACGAGGAGGACAATCTTCCAACGTTTTACGAGGCAGTGTCCTTTGTCACCGAGCAGCTCAAGGCCAGTTACGACTTTGAGTTTGTCTTCACAGACAATCACTCGAGCGACGGAACGCCACGGCTGTTGCGGAAACTAGCGTCGACAGATAAGCGCGTAAGAGCGTACCGGTTTTCTCGAAACTTCGGCTATCAGCGCTCCATTCTGACGGCCTACCTGCGTTCGACCGGTGATGTCGCGATTCAGTTGGACTGCGATCTGCAGGACCCGCCGGAGCTGATTCCTGTGTTCTTGGAACAGTGGCGTGCAGGTTCTGAGGTGGTCTATGGCATCCGGAAGTCGAGGCTCGAATCGAGGCGCTGGCAGCTTGCGAGGAAAGTTTTCTACTGGTTAGTGGACTTCCTGTCCGAGGATCCCATCCCGCGTGATGCCGGGGATTTTCGGCTTATCAGCCGGAGGGTGATCGACGAGTTGGGCCGCATCCACGAGACCAAGCCCTATTTGCGCGGCACCATCGCCACGATGGGCTTTCAGCAAACCGGGATTCCATACGCACGGCGCGCCAGAATGGTAGGCACCTCCAAGTTCTCGTTCTACGACAACATCATGCTCGCCCTGGATGGCCTGGTGAACCAGTCCGTGGTGCTGCTGCGCCTGGCGACCTATATCGGCATTCTTGTGTCCCTGCTGACTGTTTTTGCTATTTTGGGCTACCTGGTCGCGTACTTTACGACCGGGTTTCGCGCTCCGGCGGGCTTTACTACCATCACAACGCTGATCCTTGGCTCGTTGGGCGTGAACGCGATGCTGCTGGGCATTATTGGAGAGTATCTAGGGCGGATGTACATGCAAATGAAGAATCGCTCCATCAGCATCATTGAAGCCGAGCTCCATACACCGGAAGCGATGTGGGAGCTCGGATCCAACTCCACAGAGGCGCAGCGATGAGGGTACGAGCCGAGGGCAACCTGGAGCTCTCCAAAGGGGAACGCTGGTTCGCGGGTTCGATGGTGGTACTGGCTGTGCTGTGCTGGGTGACGGCCTTTGCCTGTCGAACGCAACCGGCGCTGAACATCGAGCCTTACAGGAGCCCACTCTTCGACGAGCATTTTCCGGATCTACTCCTGTTTCGCGACCGCTTCCGCCTGTTTCACTCAACGGGCTTTTTCACCTTCCAGAGCATTCATCCGGTCATGTACCCTGCGCCAGTCGCCGTAGTGTACGAGGTCTTCTATCTCTTGGCAGGGAACCATCCGGTGTGGCTCTTCCTGGCCCTCGTCTTCGGAGTCTTCGCCACAGCAGGCACTCTGTTTGCCCGGGGACTGATGCGACGGGGCATGAGCCGCTGGCATGCAGTTTCTTTCACCGCGATCGTGCTGACTACCTGCTACCCCATCTGGTTTGAGCTGAAGCAGGCCAACATGGAAGTGGTCGTCTGGGTGCTCATCGCCAGTGGCGTTGCCCTTCTCCTCAGCGAACACGACCTGTTCGCGTCGATCTGCTTTTCGCTGGCTGCTGGCATGAAGATCTACCCTGCGGTCTTTCTTTGCCTTTTATTGCTACGCAAGCGCTATCGAGAGATCCTGATCGGGGTGGGGGTCGCGGCTGTCGTAGGGGTCTTCTCGCTTTGGCTGGAATGTCCCTCGATCAGGTATTCTTCGCGGGAGACGAATGCCAACCTGGGCCTGTTTCGGAAGCTGGTCATGCTCCGTCTGGTGCCGCAAGCCGACATGGATCACTCGCTGTTTTGCTTTTTCAAGCGAATGTTGAGACCGCTGCCAGGGCCGGAGCCGCTGGGTCACATGCTGACAATCTATCTTGCCCTGAGCGCCCTCGCCGGCTTCGTTTGCTTCTTCGGTGTACTCCGGAGGATGCCTTTGGCCAATCAAATCTTTGGGCTGACGATTCTTTGCATCCTGTTGCCGCCAACATCCTTTGAGTACACTCTTCAGCACCTGCTGACACCGGCAGCCGTTCTGCTCCTGCTGGACGTAGAGGCCAGAGCGCGGGGCGGCTCTTTACGCGGGATCAGGCCCGTGCTGATCTGCCTTACGGTGCTGCTGGGGGCTATACCGGAATTCATTCACCACGGCTTTCGGTTGGATGGAACGGTCAAGACCGTGTTGCTTGTGGTGCTCATGGGGATTTGCCTGAGAATCCCTTTTGTGGTGGAGCCTACGGCACTAGCCGAGCAGCGCTTTGCGAGATAGGAGCGAGAGGTGAGCGAGATGCGACAGATTTTCTCAGGTGAGAAGACGCGATTCCCGTCCCGTACGGTGCGCTTTACAGAATCGAAACTGCCCGGCTGCTTTGTGGTGCAGTTCCCTACATCCACCGACAACCGGGGCACCTTTGTGAAGACGATCCAAGAGTCCGTGTTCCGGACGCAGGGTCTGGAGTGCGATTTCAAGGAGTCGTTTTATAGTGTCTCGCACACCAGTGTGCTGCGGGGAATGCACTTTCAGCTACCACCGAGTGATCACGCGAAGCTGGTGTATTGCACGCTGGGAGCGATCTACGATGTGGCGCTGGACCTACGGGTGGGTTCGCCCACCTTTGGCCAGCATGAGGTGTATGAGTTGTCCGCAAAGGCGAGCAATGCCATCTTTCTGCCACGCGGGATCGCACATGGCTTTTTCGTCCGCGAAGGGCCGGCGGTAACGATGTATCACGTTTCCAGTGAACATGATCCGGCGCGCGACTTGGGCGTGCACTGGGACTCGTTTGGGGCGGTGTGGCCGAACGAGATCCCTACCGTTTCCCTACGAGACTCGGACTTTCCGGCGCTGGAAGATTTCGAGAGTCCGTTTCGGTATAGCTCCTGATGGTCGCGACATAGCGCACGCGCGGGCAAGCCCGAGGAGATGCTGGCAGCGGTCATTTGGCGATGCCCACCACGGCAGTGACTCTGTCGCAGCTACTCAAGAACTAAGGTGCGGGTGTCGATCTTGGGCGACAGGGCGTTGGATTTGCTTTGACGTCTTGCCGAACTCCCGCCAAGACTGGCAATACCACGAATCGCTCTTTGAGTGGTATGCGAGGTTGTGCCCCATGCGTTCCTGCCAGACTTTTTCTGCCTTGGCCGCCTGCTGTCTCGGTGGCTGTGCCTTGTTCTTTAGCCCGTGTGCCTCGGCGACGAGTTACACGGTGTATACGACCTCCCCGGATAACAACGGAAGTGTGCTGAATTATGGCCTGACCGATAGCGGCAGCGTTGTGCTGGAAACATCGTTCAGCTATACGCTGTTTACCCCGCCTGCCAGCTTTACCAGCTATGGCGCGAACCCGCCGGACCTGACCTTTGACGATGGGACGGCCTGCACGCCGGGGGACAGCGCTGGCTTCACCCTGGTGCTGGGACGATGCAACGGGAGCCATGAGGTGTTTGCGGGCTCGCTGGATGGCGGGCTCACCACGGGGCTGTACAGCGGCGGCGACCCGGTCGCCGACCTGATCGCGGCACCGGTGCATGGCGGGTATGACAACTTCTTGCTGAACAGCGAGGGCGACTTCGCCGTGGTGGGGGCGGGGCTGTCGCGGACGGGCAACGACGAGAACCTGTTCTATGTCGCGTCCACGCCGGAGCCGTCGTCGCTGCTGCTGCTGGGGACGGGGCTGGTGACGGCCGTGGGCGCCGGGCGGACGAGGTGGCGGACGCTGCGGGTGAAGCTGAACCAAAAAGGAGAGGGCGCGAACCGGCTTGGTTTGCGCCCTCTTCCTTTCCCGGCGATGGCCTTACTGCAGCAAGGCGCCGCCTTCGCTGTTGGTTTTGGGGTCTTCCGGGGGGATGACCATGGCGGCGGCTACCTTGTCGTCGGTGTCGAGGTCGAGGAGCTTGACGCCCATGGTGGCTCGGCCGGCGGCGCGGACCTGTTTGGTGTCGATGCGGATGATCTTGCCGAACTGGGAGATGACCATCATTTCGGTGGTGTCATCGACGAGCTGGATGCCGGCGACCTTGCCGATCTTGGGGGTGGTGCGCATGTTGATGACGCCCTTGCCGCCGCGGCTCTGGAGGCGGTACATGTCGACGTCGGTGCGCTTGCCGAAGCCGTTTTCCGAGACGGTGAGGATGAGGCAGGGGGTGAGGCCGAGCTGCTGGTCGAGCTTTTCTAGCTTGGCGACGGCTTCCTCGGAGAGGGCGGGAGCAGCGAGTTCGCCGGGCTCGGAGAGCTCCATAGGCTGGGCGGAGGTGGTGGAGGAGGTTTCGTCGAGGACGGCTTCGACCTGATCCTTGAGGCCCTTGGCGGCGGCGAGTTCGAGGCGCTGCTTGTTGCGGGACTCCGAGGAGGGGGTGACGGCGGCGCCGACGACGTAGTCTCCCTTTTTGAGGGTGATGCCCTTGTTGCCGAAGGCGGGGCGGCCCATGGAGCGGAGGTCGCGCTCGTCAAAGCGGATGGCCATGCCGTCGTGGGTGGCGAGGAAGATGACCTGTTCGCCGTCGGTGAGGCGGGCGGTGATGAGCTCGTCGTCCTTGTCGATGCCGATGGCGATGATGCCGCGGGCCATGACGTTGGAGAAGTCGCGCAGGGTGGACTTCTTGACGGTGCCATTGCGCGTCGCGAACAGGACGAAGCGGTCTTCCTGGGCGAGGTCGCGGACGGGGAGGATGGTGACGACCTTTTCGCCGGGCTGGAGGTCGATGAGCGAGGCCATGGCCTTGCCCTTGCCGGCGGCGCCGACGTCGGGGATCTCGTAGACCTTGAGCCAGTAGACGCGGCCGGTGTTGGTGAAGCAGAGCAGGTAGGCGTGGGTGGAGTCGATGATGAGCTGCGAGACGAAGTCTTCTTCGCGGGTCTTCATGCCCATGCGGCCGGTGCCGCCGCGCTTTTGCTGGCGATAGATGGAGATGGGCGTGCGCTTGAGGTAGCCGGTGTTGGAGACGGTGACGGCGACCTGCTCATCGGCGATGAGGTCTTCGAGGGTGAGCTCGTTGGCTTCGTCGATGATGACGGTGCGGCGCTCGTCGCCGTAGCGCTCGCGAATGTCTTCGAGCTCCTTGATGATGACGCGGCGGAGCTTCTTTTCCGAGGCGAGGATGGACTCGAACTCGGCGATGTTGTCGCGGACCTGGCGAAGCTCGTTGAGGAGCTCGTCGATGCTGAGCTGGGTGAGGCGGTACAGCTGCAGTTCCAGGATGGCATCAATCTGGCGGTAGCTAAGGATGAGCGTGCCGATCGCCGCCCCGGAGTTCAGCGCCAGTTGTGCGGAGACCGAGCCGCCGGTGAGGTCGATGCCGTACTTGGCGGGATCCAGGGTGACGCCCTGGATCTCGGTGCCGCGGAGGTTGATGCGGCGATTCGAGAAGAAGGCGAAGAGATTCTCGCGGGCGTCGGCGCGGGAGTTGGACTGCCGGACGATGCGGATGACGGAGTCGAGGTGATCGACGGCGATCTGGAGACCGAGCAGGGTGTGCTCGCGCTCGCGGGCCTTGCCGAGGAGGAAGGCGGTGCGGCGGCGGACGACGTCGATGCGGTGATCGATGAAGGCGTGGATGGCTTCAGGAAGGCCCAACTCCTTGGGCTGGCCGTTGAGGACGGCCAGGAAAATCATCGAGAACGACTCCTGCATCTGGGTGTTCTTGTAGAGCTGGTTGAGGACGATCTCGTGCTGGGCGCCGCGCTTGAGCTCGATGACGATGCGCATGCCGACGCGGTCGGACTCATCGCGCACATCGGAGATATCGTCGATCACCTTGTCGGTGACGAGCTCGGCGATGCGCTTGATGAGGTTGGACTTATTGACCTGGTAGGGGATCTCGGTCACGATGATGGCCTGGCGGCCGCCAGTGATCTGCTCCAGCCCCATCTTGGCGCGCATCATGAAGCGGCCACGGCCGGTGCGGTAGGTCTGGACGAGGTTGCCGCGGCCGTACAGGAAGCCGCCGGTGGGAAAGTCGGGACCTTTGACGTGCTCGAGGACGATCTCCAGGTCGGAGCGGGATTCGGCCTTGTCCTTCAAGAGCAGCGAGATGGTGGCGTTAAGCACTTCGGTGAGATTGTGCGGCGGGATGTTGGTGGCCATGCCGACGGCGATGCCGGTGCCGCCGTTGACGATGAGGTTGGGGATGCGGGCAGGAAGGACCGAGGGCTCGGAGGTGGACTCGTCGTAGTTGGGGACGAAGTCGACGGTGTCGGAGTCGATGTCGGCGAGCATCGCCAGCGCGGGCTTGGCGAGGCGCGACTCGGTGTAGCGCATGGCCGCGGGCGGGTCACCGTCGACCGAGCCGAAATTGCCCTGGCCGTCCACAAGCGGATAGCGGAGTGAAAAGGGCTGCGCGAGACGGACCATCGTGTCGTAGATGGCGGCATCGCCGTGGGGATGGTAGTTGCCCATGACGTGGCCGACCACCTTGGCCGACTTGGTGTACTTCTTGTTGAACTGGAGGCCCATCTCCTGCATGCCGTAGAGCACGCGGCGATGCACAGGCTTAAGGCCATCCCGGGCATCGGGCAGGGCTCGGCCAATGATGACCGACATCGAGTAATCGAGATACGACCGGCGCATCTCCTCGTCGATATTGATGGGCAACATCACGAGGGCGCCCGGGCCCGTCGGGGCACCGGGACCGTCACCGCCCGCGCCGCCAGGAGGCGGATTGTTGGAGTTGGCATCCTGGGCTGAAGGCGGGTCGTTGGGATTTTGGCCGAGCGGGAGGGAGTTTTGGTCGTCAGGCATCGTCAGGTCTTATTATAGTTGGCCGGCTGCTGAGACAGAGCCACCGCGGGTTCGGCGGCAACCTCCGATGCCAACAGTGCGAGAGAACCCGGGCTGCCCAAGCCGCC
>CAXTRM010000092.1:0-3809 GCA_964246625.1 uncultured Acidobacteriaceae bacterium | reverse complement strand
ATAAACCGGGGGGCCTTAATGGGGGCCCCGGTTTGGTCGCGTTGCACTGTTAGAAGGCAAACTTCGCCCATAATACGAGCGAACGCCCATTCGAGGTACTGGCTCCCCCACGCGCCAAGGATTGCTCATCGAAGCTGGTGGGGCCTTGACCATAGTCCAGGACGTTTGTGTCGAGATACTGACCCCGGTCATTGTGATTGCCGAGGTTCTGTGCTTCGACACGGAACAGAAACTGACCTCGCTCCAAATGAAGAAGCCCTGTACCAAAGCCCTTCTGGATGGCAAGGTCGTTGCGAGTGGAGCCGGGGTTTGAGTATGAGTTACGTCCTACTTGCTTCCCTGTGAAGATGCCGCTCGCATTATTGACCACGAGGAAGTGAACCTGGTCCGCAGTCACAGGCGTGAGCGCGCCTGTCGAGTTAAATGCAACTGAGTCGTAGAGGACGCCGGGCGTCCCTCCGTCGATGAACTGCCCATCGATGCCCACCGACTCGTAGGGCGCCCTTATGTTTCCAAGCAGTGGGCGATCGTTACTCACGTCGCCGTCCCCAT
Organism: uncultured Acidobacteriaceae bacterium; assembly: GCA_964246625.1. GTDB lineage: Bacteria > Acidobacteriota > Terriglobia > Terriglobales > Acidobacteriaceae > Granulicella. The sequence goes on along the minus strand of CAXTRM010000092.1, from coordinate 3,257 downwards.
TTGAATCGAGACCTACCTCGGTGAACGATCCATAGGACCCACTTTGGAACTGTTCTACCCCTGAGAAAGTAAAGTTACGCGTAAACGCACCCAGCATAGTGTCTGCAAACTTATTTGCAGAGTGGAAACCCGCCGGCGTGTAAGCATATGCGACGGAAACGTAGTGCCTGTGATCATAGGCGGAAGGACCATACTCAGCCGTCCGACCGTTTCCGGCAAGATTAGCTGCATACCGGTCGCCCGAGTCGCCCGTTTCAAAGATCTCTGATCCGTTATCGAGATCCTTGCTGAGGGTGTAGAAGGCCCTAATCGAGAGATTGTTCCGAAACCTCTTGGAAGCTTCCACTTGAACGGCGTTGTAATTAGAGCTGGCAAAGTTCCCACGGACGTTGATGGCGCCACGAGCTGGGTTGAGGCGCTGTCCGGTGGCGGCGCTGAAGTAGTTGAGCTGGTTACTGGCAAAGAGTTTTTCGGCCCGATTGCCCACGTAGCGCACAGCGAGGATCGCGCCCTTAACGTCCTGCTCGACGCCGATGTTGTATTGATACGTTTGCGGGTTGACGAGATTACTTGCCACCGACGTCTCGGAGGCGCGTGGGTTGATGGTCGGCACAAGGGTGGTTACAGCAGTAATCGGGTCCGTGACGCCGCCGCCGGTGGTTACAGTAGTGGTGGTGGACACATCGTTTGGTGAGGTAGTCGCCGCGTTGGTGACGAAGTTCGAAAAGTAGCTGTCATAGAAAATCCCGAATGCGCCTCGGATGACGGTCTTTCCAGAGGAGAAGAAACCGCCTTTGTCGGGTGCAAAAGCGAAACCTACGCGCGGCGAGATGTTGTTTTTGTCGTTTTGAACCCGCACCACGGTCGTGATAGGAGCGAATGGGTTATTCAGATCAATGCTCGGATACTTAAGAGAGTTTTCAGGATTACCCGTGTAGTCGTAGCGTGCACCAAGATTGATGGTCAGCTCGGTAGATAGCTTTAAGTCATCCTGAATGAAGAAACCTGAGCGCCAGACGTGCGGATCCGTACGTAGGGAGCCCGTACCCTTAGATATTGAGCCGGAAGGTCCGGTCTGATTCAGAAGGAAGTTACCGAGAGCGGTCACGCCTGTACTTCCGTTCGCGAAGGTCACCGTGCCCTTTGCATTCAATGGCAGAGTGTCTTTTTCAAGCTGATGACCGATATCAACACCGGCACGAATGGACTGGATGCCATGTGTATAGCTGAAGGTGTCCTGAATCTGGTAAAGATCTTCAGCTCTTCCCTGGGGGAAGTTCTGGCCGGGGCCAAGTGCCGGGAAGCCAGTGATATTTAGAGTTGGAAGAGCATACGCAGGATTCGCAAGGGTTTCCGGAAGGGGAGCAAAGAGGAAACTGATGCGTGTTTCACTCGCACGAAGCTCGTTTAAGAAACGTGACGTGAAGACATGAGTCCAGTCGCCAGCACCCAGTTCGGAGGGACCACCCTGTGAGGTGTTCAGGTTCAGGGCGCCACCAGCAGCGTTAGCGAAGTAATCCGGACTTAAGCTGCTGCGATCGTGCAAGTAGCGAAAATAGAACGTGTCGGCTTCGTGTGGCTTGAAGTCAACGCGGTAGCTCCATTGGGTGTCCGGGCTCTGTTCTGGATCCGGGGGACGCTGGAAGAGCGCTTCTTCGACCGTGCAGGGATTTGCTGTGCAGCCCGGCTGAGCTCCGATGTTGAGCTTGGTAGTGGGCTGGTTCGTGAGCAGTTGATACTGGGCCAGATAGAAGTTGTTGGTCGTGTACTGCTTCAGGAGTGCGACCTGAGTTGCTGCCACACCGGTGAGACTATTGAGAGTCGCTACACCAGCAGCGTCCGGCAGGGTGATGGAACCAATTTGCTCTTTGCCGTAGATACGGGAGAACTGGGTCCCGCCGAAGGCGAACAGCTTGTTTTTGATGATGTATCCCCCAGCGGTGCCCCCAATCTGGTGCTGATCGAAGCGCGCGTTCCGCTGGCCTGTACCGCGAAGGTAGTTGGGCACAGCGTTGAGTCCTGAACCGGTATAACGGTCGTATGCTGAGCCATGGAACGTGTTTGTGCCAGCCTTAGTGACCAAGTTAAAAACGCCACCACCCGATCGCCCGAACTCAGCCGAAGCGACGCTGGTAAAGACAGTCAGATCGTCGTAGAGATCAGGGATGTTGGGCTGAAATGCCTGGCCACCAATGCCGACGTCATTGATCTCCTGGCCATCGAGAAGGAAGTTATTCGATCGAGAACGAGCTCCGTTGACCTGAAAGTTCTGGCCGTTGCTGAATTGTCCGTCTGGAGGGACGGTTTGTACACCCGGAACGGTGCTCGCAAGCTCGATGGGGTTCAGGCTGAATACAGGGAGATTAGAAATTTCGCGTGAACCGATGGTCCCCGCGAGTGTACCGTTGTCAGAGTTGACCGTATCCTGGTTGGCTTCTACCGTGATCTCTGCATTTGCGGATCCAACCTGAAGCGTGACGTCGTACGAGGTCACCACGGAGGCTCTTACCGGGAGATCATGCACCTGGGAGGTGGTGAAGCCTGCGCCGGTTGCAACAATTGTGTACCGTCCCGGTGAGATCGCCTCGACACGGTATGCACCGTCCGATCCGGTCTGAACCGTCCGCTTCTCCGCTGTGTCCTGATTGGTGACCGTGATGGTCGCACTTGCGACAGCAGCACCCGTAGCATCATGCGCGATGCCAGCCAATATACCTTTGCTGGTCTGGGAAGAAGCCGTGCCAGCAGAAACTGCGAGTAGCAAGCCCGCGACGGCTCGCCGCGAAGGGCCAAAGTGCATGAGTTTCTCCAGAGAAGAGGTGCAGGTTGTGGATCTTTGCAAAGGTTGTAGCACGTGGGTGGCCAAAGTGGGATGGCGGTTTATGGCTGGGTCAAAGCTTTACAGGACAGTCTTCTACGGGCTTGGAAGGTTTGTGACCCGGCGACCCGCCTTTGGGTGGGAAATCTGGATTTCCGTAGCTTCTCCCCAAATTGTGTACATGGGCTCTTCTGCTGCCGGGCGTGGCCCTGTTCCGGCCTGGGGCTCTGGTAGTCTGCGGTCACATGCGCCCTTCTTCTCTGTTGCCCGGATGCCTTTTGGCGAGTGTTGCGATGTTTGCTCAGCTACCGGCGACGGCGCCCACCAGCGATCTGGCCGCCCGGGTGGCATTGCAGAGCGCGTTGTTTGAGGAGTACTGGCAGACCAGCCTGAAGACCCATCCGGAGATGGCGACTTCTGTGGGAGATTACCGCTACAA
>CAXTRM010000091.1:4534-12275 GCA_964246625.1 uncultured Acidobacteriaceae bacterium | reverse complement strand
ATGAAGAAGTAAGCAGCCACGCTGAGCAGGAGGCTCTGCAGTCCCACGGCAATCCCTGCGGAGATGAAGCCAGCGAAGGTCGCAAGGGAGCTGAACTGTGTCACCAGGCCAAAGATCAGCACCACACCAGTCAAGAAGCCGAAGAGGATGCGCCTTAGCAGCAGCAGTTGCCGGCGACGGCGCAGGTCTCCCACATAGCGCACAGCCGCTTTACTGAGTACCCGGTTTGCGATGCCTAGGATGCTGAGCGCGATCGCAATCAGGGCGACCCGTATCAGGAGGCTTCGCAGAATCTGCTTGTATTCCACCTCGACCGTCGCGCGCCATGTAGTTAGGGTGCCGCGGGCGTTGTCCAGCAACACACCTTCCTGGCTCAGCGGCAGCGTGGCACTTGCCAACACCTGGAAGGTCGAGGTGAGCGCGTCGAATTGTTTGCGGGTATTGCTTAAATCCTGTGCATCCGTGGTTGGTGTCGCTTGCAGGTTCACAGTCTGCTGGGTCAACGCCTGACCTTGCTGGATCGTGGTGCGCAAAACTTTGAGAAAGGGTGTGCGAAGGTCCGTCACCTGCTGACTGAGCTGATCCACAGCCTTGGTCTGCTGATCGATCGTGTGTACTGTGCCAAGCAGCTGAAAGAGTACGGTGGCCTGCGTCGTAACACCTGCGGTGTCGGCGGCTGTCACGCTCTGGAGAATTGGGGGTGCCGGTGCCTTTACCGGCTTGCTCAACAACTCCGGGGCGGAGCGCTGCAATCGGTCAATGTCGCCGGCGAGTCCCTTCTGCGTTTGCGCTACAGAGAACGTGGCGATACGCCCAAGTGCCTCCACCATCGCCTGCTGCAGCTCGATCCCTCCTTCCACCTGCTCCAGCTGCTGCTCAACATTTGCACGCGATGTCCCCCTGGCCTTGGCCAGCTGTCTTCCAAGGTCGGCGTCCTGGGCTTGCAACGCCGCTAAGCGCTCCTGTGCCTGGGTGCGGATGGCTGCAATGCGCTCAGACTGGGTCTGCCCTGCTTCGCTGGGGGGAGCTTGTGTCCCCGAAGCGCCGTTCGCGCCTCCCGGCCCGTTCGCATGCGGAACCCTGTTCAAGAGCGCCGCTTCATTCTTGGCTGCCTGGAATGCCAGTTGGGCTATCTGCGTCGCCTCCGTCTGGCTTTGCTCCGCGTAAAGCACATCGCTCGGTTCACCGACCTTCTGTACCGGCAGACTGGCGGTGCGATAAAACCGCAAAATTGCATTCAGGTGTGCCCGTACCTCAGCGCTGCGCTTTGCGACGTCGATGTCGGTTCCCACAAGGGGTGGAAGGCGCGCGATCTGGCTCAGAAGCTGCGCTGTTGAGTCTGCCCCCTTGAGCGAGGCCGTCACAGCGTCTGCCGTGCTGCTCGCGGGTTTGGCGACGGCCGGGGTCGATCCGGTAAGGTTCCCTGTGGCCGCCGCTGCCCCTGTACCCGGCACAGCACTCGTCGGCCCGGTCGCGCCCACACCGCCGGTGGCCGCCGCCGGAGCTTCGCTTACCTGTTGCAATGCTGCCGCTACAGGGAAACTCCTCAAGCCTGAACACACGCACGCGAGAACTACCCCGAGCGTTGCTGCCGCGATCCCCTGACAGATCCTTCTTGTAACACCTTCCGCCAAATCACCCACCCGCCGTCCTAAACTGTCCACATGCCATGAGACGTCTCCGGCCCTTGGACAGGGTACGCCCGATCAGAGGGCACCTCCTCAGGGATTCCCCATCCAGCAAACGCAGAACAGGTAACGGCACGACATGCACTGCCATGCTTGCGACGCAGTCCCGGAGATCCTACTGTGTTCCATGAGGCACCCATGGATCCCCGCACCTCTAGATCCCTTACACCAAACTGGACAACGCCGGTTCTTCTGGTGCTCTTCGTTCTGCTCGGCTGTGCCTCTTTCTGGAGAGCTCAGGGCGACGATCTGGCGTCCTCCTACGTTGGCTGTCGCGTTCTTGCCTCTCCCGAAAGCAGCTCTTTGTACAGTTACGACCCGGTCAACTTCGCGGGGATCAGCGAGGCCGACACCGTCTGGCCTGCCCTGGCAGCAAGTGGAGGCTATGGTGGCTGGCTACACCCCTATGTGCAAACACCGCTCTGGGCCTGGCTGCTTCAGCCGCTTTGCCTCCATCTGCAGTGGCCTTTCTTCAAGCACATCTTCCTTTTTCTCGCACTAGCCTCCGTTGCAGGGTCCATCTATCTCGTGGGACGGTTCTGGACACCTCGCCTCCTGCACCCCGCCGCTCTCTTCTTACTGCTCGGAGCCGTTTCCCTTTCTGAGCCGTACGTCTTCGCTATGCAGCTGGTGCAAACCCATGCCTTGCTGCTCCTGCTTACCATTGCCGGCCTCATCCTTGCTGAGCGCAACTCCCCTTTCGCTGCGGGGCTCAGCCTCGCCTGCGCCACCGCGGTGAAGGTTACGCCCGCCGTGGTCCTGGTGTACTGGCTCGCGCATCGTCGCTGGCGTGCTGTTCTTAGTCTTCTGGTCTGGTCAGCGTTTCTGCTTGGGTTTACTCGCGTTGTGGTCGGCGCTACGGTCTTCCATCAGTTCAGCGCCAACATGCATCGTCTTTCAGGCGTCCTGTTGGTCGCCGAAAACAATCAGTCCCTCGCGGCCTGGTACATGGGGCGCTTCTTTGCTCCGGACGAGGTCTTCGACGTCAACACCTTTCCTCTCCCAACGATCCTGCGTTTCGCCTCCACAGCCCTGATGCTCGGCTTTGCAACGCTGGGCGGCTACTTGGACTACAGGAGGACCAGCAATTCTCCAGAGCAGAACAGAGCTGAGTCTGTCCCTCCTTTCGGCGCCGGCCTCACCTTGATAGCCATGACTGTGTTTGCCCCGATCGCGTGGACGCACTACTTCCTTGTGCTTGTTCTTCCGATCATGATGCTTCTGCAGATCCTGCCAAAATCGCCACACACGAGCTTGCGGTACGCGATAGCAATTGCCGTGATCGCCATCGCTGCTCCCTTGTTTCGCCCGCTTGCCCCCGACGTCGTCCATATGGACCTGAGCGATGCAGCTCTGCTGCGAGGCACATTCTATGCCGCTGGCATCTCTCTGCTTGCTCTCCTCGGGGTGGGTTGGCAGCAGAGACTCAGCAAACAGTCTGTCCCAGGCTCCTCAAAGCCTTCGTGAATACCAAGAGCGACAGAAAAGTCCGGCATGTCTCTCCTGAGACAATCGCCGGGCCTGATCTTCGGACACTCGTGGTGCCCTGGATCTCCTAGATGTCCAGGTTCTTCACATCCAGCGCATTTTCTTCAATGAAGCGCCGGCGCGACTCGACATCCTCACCCATGAGCGTGGTGAAGATCTCTTCCGTCGCAGCAATGTCCTCCAGCTTGACCTGGAGCAGCGTGCGCTTGGCGGGGTCCATCGTCGTCTCCCAAAGCTGAGGCGCCGTCATCTCCCCAAGCCCCTTGTAGCGCTGTACCTGATACTCCTTGCGGCCTTGCTCGATGACGTAGTCCCGCAACTCGCGAACAGTCTTCTTTTCTACCGGATCCTGCGTGCCTTTGGTCGGACGCTTGCCGGGCTTGGCTTCGTCCATCGTGCCTGGGGCAGCAGCGATCGTCTCGTTCACGCCTTCCTCCTGCTGCACCTCATCTGCCTCGTCCAACTCTTCCTGACTCGGCGCCGCGTTGGTTACCGTGTCGACCTTCTTTGCGTCGCCCTTCGCAGCGTATTCAATATGGAACGGGCCTTGGAGAGCTTCGCCCAGCTGCGCCTGCCTGCTTAACAGCTGCCGAGACTCCGGTGCGCTTGCCAGCGTCCAGTCGATCTTGCGTGTTGCGCCCTGCGCATCGGTGAAGCTGACCGAGTGCATCTTGTGCTCTTCGTCGTACTCGACGCCGCTCACGCCCTTGAACTGCCAGTTGCGTTCAAGGCTCTTCAACCGCTCTCGCATGAGTTCCAGCTTGGCTGGTGATTCGAAGTCAGCCCGCTTGGCCGGCTCCTTCCCTTCGTTCGCAAAGATCTCTGCAAAAGCCCGCACCACTTCATCGTTGCGAACGCGCTTGTTTACCTTGTCGAAGAAGCTCAGGTAGTCCCCGAGCTGCCCCATAAACTTCGTAAGCTCTTTTCCTTCCAGCTGATGGCCGGCATCGCCATACCGGATCACCATGCCATCCGACGCGCGCTTCACCATCACCTGGTCGTACTCGCGATCATCTTTGATGTACTGCTCGAACTTGCCTTTCTTGATGCGATACAGCGGGGGCTGCGCGATATACACATTGCCGCGCTTGATCAACTCCCCCATGTGACGGAAGAAAAACGTGAGCAACAGCGTGCGGATGTGCGACCCATCGACGTCGGCATCGGTCATCAGGATCAGCTTGCCGTAGCGCAGCTTGGCAATGTCGAAATCTTCCTTGCCGATGCCCGTGCCCAGCGCGGTGATCATGGCGCGGATCTCTTCGTGGCCGAGCATCTTGTCGTACCGGGCCTTCTCGACGTTCAGGATCTTGCCCTTCAAGGGAAGAATGGCCTGGAACTTCCGGTCGCGGCCCTGTTTGGCTGTGCCGCCGGCGCTTTCACCCTCCACCAGATACAGTTCGCACATCTCGGGCCGGCGTTCGGAGCAGTCGGCCAGCTTGCCTGGCAACCCACCTCCATCCAGTGCACCCTTGCGTCGAGTCAGGTCTCTGGCCTTCCGCGCCGCTTCCCGGGCACGGGCTGCATCGATTGCCTTTGAGATGATCTTCTTGGCGACCTGTGGGTTCTGGTCCAGGTAAGCTCCCAGCCGATCGTTTACGATCTGCTGTACCGCGCCTGACACATCCGAATTCAGCTTGCCCTTAGTCTGCCCTTCAAACTGTGGTTGCGGCAGCTTCACCGATACCACTGCCACAAGCCCTTCCCGCACGTCATCGCCGGTAAGCCCCTCGTTATCGTTCTTGAAGAGACCGAGCTTCTTGCCCTGGGCGTTGATGGTTCGTGTCAGCGCGGTGCGGAACCCGGACAGGTGCGTCCCACCATCCACCGTGTTGATATTGTTGGCAAAACTGAAGACCGTATCGGTGTACGCGTCGTTGTACTGGAGTGAAATCTCCATGACGAGCTGGCCCTGCTCGGCTTCCATGTAAATCGGCTTCTCATGCAGCACCTGCTTGCCCTTGTTCAGGTGCTTGATAAACCCGGCGATACCGTCGTTGAACTTAAACGTCTGGCTCTTCGCCTCACCTGTCTTCGCATCCGCCACACGCTCGTCGGTGAGCGTAATCTCAATGCCCTTGTTCAAAAAGGCCAGCTGGCGCAAACGGTTTTGCAGCGTGTCGTAGTTGTACTCGGTCACGGTAAAAATCGACCGGTCCGGCAAAAAGTGAACCTTGGTGCCCCGCCGCTTCGACGGCCCCATCTTGCGCAACTCACTGACTGGATCGCCCTTGGCAAAATCCATCTCCCACGCGTGCCCGTCTCGCCAGATCTCAACGTCGAACTCTTCCGACAGGGCATTCACGCAGCTCACGCCAACACCGTGCAGGCCGCCCGACACCTTGTAATTCGAAGCGTCGAACTTGCCGCCCGCGTGCAACACGGTCAGCACCACCTGCACGGCAGGCAGCACCTCCCCGTTCGGCATGGTCTTGTTATCCACCGGAATGCCGCGCCCGTCATCCACCACGGTGATCGAATCGTCGACATGGATCGTGACATCGATCCGGCTTGCGTAACCAGCCAGCGCCTCATCCACTGAGTTGTCCACCACCTCATACACAAGGTGATGTAAGCCCTGCTCACTCGTGGAACCGATATACATTGCGGGCCGCAAACGGACGGCGGCCAGGCCTTCCAGCACAGTAATGCTTTCGCCGCTATAGTTGCCTTGCGCAGGGCTGGGCTGTTGCGGATCAGGAAGGGGGGTCTGAGTAGCCAATCGAACTCCAAACAGCGGCACAGGGGAGAACTATTTCGAACAAAAGGCTCGAAGTTCGGGGGGAAAGGCCGCAGGAGATATACATTCCCTTACCATGATTTTACCACGCACGGGGCTTGGTCCTGGGCCGGTGTTACGGGCCGGTGACGCACGTAAATTGCTGAAAACACGAGCTCTGCCCGCCCGGAACCGTTAGGCCTGCCTTGCCACGCTTCGCCGGCTCACCATACCTTGCACGTAGGCGTATGTACCATCGCTTGACCCGCCTTGCACCCAAACGCCTGCTGGAACTCCGGCAGGTTACTCACCACGCCGTTGATACGGGCAAAGCCCGGCGAGTGCGGATCGGTGATTGCATTCACACGCAGGTCCTCTGGTCGTGTGTTTTCGCAGGCCCACTGGGCCATCCCGATGAAGAATCGCTGATCGGGTGTAAAGCCGTCCACGTTCCCCAGGGTCTTGCCCTGTGTCTGTACCTTCCATGCAAGGTAGGCCAGGTATGTTCCCCCCAGATCCGCCACGTCCTCGCCGCTGGTCAGCTTGGAGTTGATATGGATGTCGTCTACGATGACGTAAGTGGCATACTGCGCACGCACGCACTGGATGCGCTCCTCGAATCCCTTCGCGTCCGCTGGCTGCCACCAGTCGCGCAGGTTCCCTTGCGCATCGAACTGCCTTCCCTCGTCGTCGAAAGCATGTGTAAGTTCATGACCGATCGTTGCTCCGGTGTTGCCGTAGTTCGGCGCATCGTCCAGTGACGGATCGTACAGGGGAGGCTGCAACACCCCCGCCGGAAAGTTGATGTCGTTCATCTGAGGATTGAAGTACGCATTCACTGTGGGTGGCGTCATGCCCCACTCGTTCAGATCCACGGGTTTTCCCAGCTTGGCCCACTGCCGCCTCCCTTCGAAGCGGGTTGCCCTTTGCGCATTGCCAAAGTAGTCGTCCCGTTTGACGTCCAGCTTTGCATAATCCCGCCACGTCGCCGGGTACCCGATCTTGTTGCGGATGGCATGCAGCTTGCGAAGCGCTTCTGTTTTGGTCGAGGCACTCATCCACGGCAGTCCCTGGATCTCGCGTCCCATCTCAGTCTCAATCTGCCCGGTCATAAGTTCCGTTTTGGCCTTCATGTCGGCAGAAAAGGTACGGGCGACAAACTCCTGCCCCAGCGCTTCCCCAAGGTTTTGGTCAACCGCACGGACGCAGGTCTTCCACCGCGGCGGCTCCTGCGCTACCCCGCGCAAAGTATGCGCATAAAAGGCAAACTGGGCCTGGCGGAAGGGCGTAGCAAGATACGGCGCCGCGGCCACCAGCAGGTGAAAGCGTAGATAGGTCTTCAGTGCCGGCAGGGGTTCCTTGGAAAGCTCTGCTTGTACCGCCTTCATCGCCTCTGGTTGCGATACATTGAGCTTCCGCAGCCCCGGCGCCCCTTCTTCCGTAAAGAAGCGTTGCCACTCCACGGCCGGCGCTACCTGCTGTAGCTGACCAAGGTCCATCGGGTGATAGATCTTGTGCGGATCGCGCAGTTCGACCCGCGTCAGCTGTGCTTCTGCCAGCTGCGTTTCCAGTCGCAGCACCGTAGACGCGTCTGCCTCCGCCTGATCCGGCGTCTCGCCTGAAAGCTCCATCAGTTGCTGGACAAAGGCCCTGTACTGATCCCGAAGCTGCATACTGCGGGCATCGCTCTTGGTGTAGTAATCGCGATCCGGCAGTCCCAGGCCACCCGCGCTCACCCCGGCAATCATGGCGGATGCATTCACGGCGTCTTGCTCGGTTCCCGTGTTGAAAAAAAAGGTGCCCGGATTGTCGCGGTCCAGCTTTGCCAGCGATTGGGCCAGCTCGG
>CAXTRM010000091.1:0-4524 GCA_964246625.1 uncultured Acidobacteriaceae bacterium | reverse complement strand
GGCTGCCGAACGCACTGACGCTGTCCAGCACCGGTTGTAAGGGCTTCAGGCCCGCTGCATCGATCGCTGCGGTGTCCATGCAGCTCTCAAAATAATCACCGACCTTCTGCTGCACCGGTGTTCGGTTCGCGGCTCGTCCATCGGCCTCAAGAATGCCCCACAAGAACTGCTGATTGTCATTCGCGAGCTTGGCATACACACTCCAGGCGGCCTGGTCCGCCGGGATGGGATTCCGCTGCATCCAGCCGCCACAGGAGTACTTGTAGAAATCAACGCACGGGTCCACTGTGCGGTCCAGACTCGTGATGTCCAGCGAGGGCGAGTAAGGCATCTTGCTCAAGGGTTGGACGGAAGGCGCCGGCACAGCCACAGCCTGTTGCGCCCCAGCCTGTTGCGTCGCTATGCACCCACGACTCGCCACAAACAGGCCCGCCACTACCATCCGCTTCCAATGCATGCACTCTCCTGTGCGCTCATCCTACAACGTGCCACAGAAGCCGCAGCCTGAATGGCAGTAAAGTCTGCGACCATAGGCAGGTGCACGAACATCGCTTGCCGGATACCTCCACGACCGGCCGCCATCTGCCAGCTTTGGACGGGGTACGCGGGCTCGCCCTGCTTCTTGTCCTCGCGGAACACCTTCTCTGGTCCAATCCAGATGTCGGCGCGTCTCGGTGGACGAGACTTCTTGTCTCCTTCCACGCTGCCGGCTGGATCGGTGTGGATCTTTTCTTCGTTTTGTCCGGTTTTTTGATCACCGGCATCCTGTACGACACACTCCCGTCAACGCACTTCTTTCGCAACTTCTACGCTCGCCGCGCCCTACGCATCTTTCCGCTCTACTACAGCTTCTTGCTCCTGCTCTACCTCATCAGCCGGGGCGCCGGGGCTCACTGGTTCGCGACAAGCACCTGGCACACTCTCACCTACACAGAGAACCTCCTGGGTGGTGGCCCCGTGACCACAGCATCTTGGGTCAACATCAACCATTTCTGGTCCCTTGCTGTTGAAGAGCAGTTCTATCTGGTTTGGCCTTTGCTCCTCTTCCTGCTTCGGACACGACGCCGCATCACGCTTGTTGCCGTGTGCGGAGCGCTTCTGTCCTTCGGCATGCGACTCTTGCTTTGGCACTCGCCCCGGGTCGCAGGGAATCCCTATCTGCTGTACTCATGGACGCCGGCACGCTTGGACGGGCTGCTGACGGGAGCGGCCCTCGCCATGCTCCTCCGAAGCCGTCGGCGCGATCTGCTTTTCCGTTCCTGCCGCCCTGTTCTGCTCGGTGGGCTTCTCGCAACCACCCTCTTTTACCTGCGCTACCCAGGCTTCAACTTCAGCCGGTTTCCCGTGATCTCTGTCTGGTTGCCGGCCATCCTCGCCGTCACCTATGCTGCGCTGCTCACGGAGGCTCTTCGCGCAGCGGGCATCGTCAAGACCCTTTTTTCCACCCGCATCCTGCGCTTCTTTGGGCGCTACAGCTACGGCCTCTACGTCGTTCACCTGACGCTGGTCGAACTGCTCTCACAACCATTGCGCCTTTTCTTCCGGGGTGCCTTCCACTCAAAAGGATCGGCTGTGCTCATGGCAGCCTCGCTCGTGCTCGCCGCGTCCACTGCGGCTGCCTGGTTAAGCTTCCGCTTCTTGGAGCAACCATGCCTCAAGCTGAAGGTCTACTTCGAGGACCACTCGTCAAGGCCCAAACTGCACAGGATCGCAGCGGGCGGGAACGCAAGCCGCACACTCCAACCCTGAGCGGAGCCGCTACCTGCTTACCGTCGGGGGTGGATAGTAAGGCAGCTTCTCCTGCTGTGCATTGCCACGCTTCACCGCAATATCCGCAAACAACAGTGCGGGCGTGATCGTTGTCTGTGGCAAGGGCGTGATCTGCTGCGCCACATAGGGCTTACCTCCGGCAGCCACGATCTCTGACCTCAGCGAACGCTGATCCAACTCATCGAACACGGCCCCACGGACCAGCGTGCGCTTCCCATCAGGCGATACCCGGTACAGCATGCGGGGCGCCAGCTCGCCCCCGCCCAGGGTCTCTACCTCATACACGTCACGGCCTTGATCTTTCGCCAACGCCAGCAGCTTCGCATGCATCTGCTCGGTCGTCAGGGGCTGATCCGCCTTCACGACCAGCACGCCTGCATGCGCATGCGCCGGCCCGCCCAGCGTCGCTCGCCCATGGCCGTTCGACTCCGGGAAATCCTTTACCGGCTCGCGGCTCACAAGGTAACTCACCAGCTTGCCACGGCTCACCACGGTTACCGGCTCAGCACGTTCCCCCTGGTCGTCTATGCCGTAAGCTCCAAGCAGTGATCTGCCCTCGAATACATGCAGCGTCGGGTCATCTACGACCGTGAGGAACGGCGGCAGCACAGCGCTCTTGAGACTCGACTGGTAGGCCCCCACCGTACGCGCCAGCGTGCCCAGCTCCGGGCGGTCTGCCTCGACATTCGGCATGAAAAGATGGTCCACCACGTCCGCCGCGGCATCCCCGGAGAACAGCACGGGGCCGTGGTAATCTTCGGCATCAACAACGGGGGCCTCTCGAAGAGCCTGGTAACTTTTGAGGTTGTCCAGGGTGCGCTTGCGCAACGCCTCCCAACTTTCGAGATCCGCTCCCGCCGTTGCCGTCGAGCCGTTGTTCCGTCCAAGTTGCATCCCGTCCGCGGCCTGTCCCCCTACGGAAATATTGTCCTGGTAGCCGGCAAATCCATGGCGCACGGCCGACCCGTCCGTGTTGACCAGGTAGCGGTTCACCACCATTGCATTCAGCGAAGCACTGGAATACTGGACCGCAGCCGCGAAGCTGCTCACCTCAGGTGCTTTGGCGTACAGCCCGCTTGCTTCCACCAGGCGATGCTTCCACTCCGCACGATCGAGCTGCAGCTCCTGCAAAGGCTCTTCGAGCGAGATCGGTTTGGCTTCGGTGAAATCATCTGCCGTGGGTGGGTTCTGGAACTGCTTCAATGCAGCCTGCTTTGCCGCATAGCTCCGTAGAGCGCCCTTGTAGGCCTCATCCGTCGCGGTCCACAACGCCTCCCGCAGCGCGTCGGTATCGTTGTCGCCTGGTGCCAGCGCAAGCGAGCCTGTTCCCCGCGAAGAGCTTGAATCGACCTTGTAGTCCCCAATGCGCACCTCAACCCGCACCACCCGCTGTCGACTCTCGGTCTCGCTCGTCAGGGCTCCATAGTTTGCTACGGCCTCATAGCTGTGGATGTCCTCCAGCCGGTACTCGATAAAGTACGGACGCTGCATGCCCGGCAGAATCAGTTGCGCCTTTTCGCGCTCGAGCTCCTGCTGCATGGCCCGCAGCAACGGATCGTTCACCTGCGACTGGGCGCCGGCTGCCGCATAAAACATCACGCCGCCCAGGCATGCGGCTGCCGTACGGAATCTTCTTGCACCCATCGCTTACTCACTGCCTTTCACATCGGATCCTGTGCTCGCCGCAGCGCGCTTCATCACCGCCCGCGGAGGCAGAATCGGCGGCCTTGCTGTTCCTTGTGCCTGGCGCTGCGTTTCTATCTCACTGACCAGCATGGCCGGCGCCACGGCACTCACAGGCACCGTGCCGCTTTCTGCTCCGCACTCCCCGTTGAACACGTCCGGGTGATCGTTGGTTGCAACGATCCGGCTCAAGGCGGCCTGGGGCGTCCCCACAATGGAAACACCACGGACCAGCTCATCCGGCCGGCCATCCACGAACACGCGGTACAACAACAACGGGATCACCTGAAACGCCTGGGGCGAGTTGCGCGTCGTCACGGCAAAGCCTGAACTGATGTCTTCGAAGTAGAGCCCGTAGGCCTTGCCCTGCTTCTTGGCTTCAGCCTTCAACATGTCGCGCAACGCCGCATCGCTCACGGCTTTGGTCGAGGTCACGATCAGGTTGCCCTGCCGCCCCGTCGGCATCTTGCCCGTCTCCGCCCGTCCATGCCCGTTCGAGGTTGCAAAGCTTGCCACCGGTAGCCGTGACATCAGAAACGTCTTCAGCACACCGTTGTCCACCAGCTGCACCTTCTGCGCCGGCTCGCCCTCATCGTCGAACAGGTAATGGCCGCTCAGTGGCTGCCCTTTCCAGTCGCGAAGTGTCGGGTCGTCCTCAACGGACATGAAGGGCGGCAAAATCTGCTTGCCCAGCAGTTTGGTAAAAGTTTGCCCTTCTTCGTCGCCTCGTTGCCGTTGCCCCTCAAGACGGTGCCCCAGCACCTCGTGAAAGAACACCGCGGAAGCGCGCCCGCTCAGGATCGCCGGCCCATTGAACGGCTCGGTAATCGGGGCCACTCTCAAGGCGTCCAGATTGCTTGCCATCGCCTCGGTCTTCGCCAGCACCGCTGCCTGGTCCGGCAGGTGGCCCGTGGCGTCGGCCTCAAAGGTTTCCGCGCGAAACAGATCCATGCCGTCCGCCGCCCGCGTCCGCGCGACCACAACCAGCCGTGCTACCTGGTTGGGCGCGGTCACCTTTGTGCCTTCGCTCGAAACAAAGTAATCCGTCTCATGCGAGGCCTGCAGGATGGC
>CAXTRM010000090.1:9160-12276 GCA_964246625.1 uncultured Acidobacteriaceae bacterium | reverse complement strand
GCTGAAGACGATGCCCATGGGGGCAGCTGTTGCCGCGGAAGCGCGGCCTGCAAGCAAAGGCTGATCGAGACAGGCCGCGGTGGCGCGTAACCGGCGAGGGCAGCTTGCCTCCCATGCCCGCCTGCGCGGAGAATGCTGGCACGAACAGGAGTCCCGCTTATGACCTTTGAGCCGCGCCGATGCGCCGTGCTGCTTTGCAGTGTGCTTGCCCTTTTTGCCCTGAGTGCCGCCGTTCACGCGCAGTCCCTTGGCCAGTTGCAGGGCCACCAGGATGTGGGCCAGGTTTTGCACCAGGGCAACACCGTGTTCGACGCCGCCCGGGATACCTATACCGTGACGGGCAGCGGCGCCAACATGTGGATGAAGGCCGACGAGATGCAATTTGCCTGGAAGAAGGTTTCCGGCGACGTGGCGCTGACGGCGGACATCGCCTTTGCGGGCACCTCCGGCAACAACCATCGCAAGGCAGCCCTGATGGTGCGGCAGTCGCTTGATGGCGATGCAGCCTATGCCGATGTGGCGCGCCATGGTGACGGGCTGACCTCGCTCCAGTTCCGGATGAAGCACGGGGAGGTGACGCACGAGGTCGAGACGGCGGTGTCCGCGCCGCAACGTGTGCGCCTCGAGAAGCGCGGTGCGTTTGTGTTCGTGTATGTGGGCGACGGCACGGGGGAGATGCACTTTTCGGGCGCCTCCATGCCCTTTGACCTTTCCGGCGAGTTCTATGTGGGGCTGGCCGTGTGCTCGCATGACAAGAACGTTGCGGAAACGGCGACGTTTTCGCACCTGCGGATTGAGGCCTTGCCGCCCGCGGCCCCGGGCTCGGCTGCCGGACGGCTGTGGAGCACGCTGGAAACCGTGAAGGTTGCGTCTACGGACCGGAGGGTTGCGTATACCGCGCCGGAGCACTTTGAGGCACCCAACTGGACACGGGACGGCGCGGCGCTGCTCTTCAACCAGGATGGCACGCTGCACCGGTTTGCCCTGGATGCTGCCGCGTACCCAAGCCTGAGCGTGACGAGCGCACTGGCGGCCCGGCCGCGTGAGATCGCCTCCGGAGCGCAGCGGCAGGCAAACAACGACCATGGGCTGTCGCCGGACGGGACGCAGATGGCGATCAGCGACGGCACCCTGGGCAGTTCCCACGTTTATGTGTTGCCGACGACGGGCGGCACGCCGCGCCAGATCACGCCGGATGGCCCATCGTACTGGCACGGCTGGTCACCGGATGGGACGACGCTGGCCTTTACGGGGCAGCGGGCGGGCGAGTTCGACATTTACACGGTGCCCGCAGCCGGCGGTAAAGAGGTACGGCTTACGACGGCGAAGGGCCTGGATGACGGACCAGATTATTCGCCTGACGGCAAGTGGATCTACTTCAACTCCGAACGCCCAGGGCACATGCAGCTATGGCGCATGCACCCGGACGGCAGCGCGCAGGAACAGGTGCTGCAGGACGAGGACAACGACTGGTTTCCGCACCCTTCCCCTGATGGCAAATGGCTTGTGTACCTGGCGTACAAGCCGGGGGTGACGGGCCATCCGGGCGGCCAATTTGTGGAGTTGCGGCTGCTTTCCCTGCCGGATCGCACCGTGCAACCGCTGGCGACGCTGTATGGCGGCCAGGGCACGATCAATGTGCCATCCTGGTCGCCGGACAGCACACGTGTGGCGTTTGTGAGCTACGCGAACCTGCCGTAAGCGGCGCGCCGCAAGGCCCGAAACAGAGGCGAGTGGAAAGACGAGGCCCCCAGGACGGTCTGGAGGCCTCGTCGCCTGCGGCAGACTAGTTCTTGGGTTGCTTGTCGACGCCCTTGCCGGGGTTGCCGGCGTGGACGAGGTTTGGTGTGGAGACGGCACCGAGCTTGACGACCTGCTTCTTCGTGTCGATGCGCTTGGTGCGTGTGAACGGGGGCAGGGTCACGGGTTTGCCCGTTTCGATGGCCTGGATGATGCCTTCGAGCACGCGCACATCGGCAAAGCCTTCTTCGCCGTCAGGCTCCACATCGGTGTTGTTGAGGATGCAATCGGAGAAGTACTTCATTTCGCCGCCGAAGTGATCGGTGTTCTTGAAGCTGGACCTGTCTTTTTTGTCACCGATGGCAAGGGTTTGCTCCAGCGGCTTGCCGAACATGTAGCAGGGGTCAAGCAGGATGCTGCCCTTGGGGCCGATAGCGACGAAGTGGTTGAATGGGCCACCGTAGTAGCTGATGTTGAACTGGGCGAGCTTGTTGTTGGGGAACTTGAGGGTGACGGCGACGGTGTCCGCGAAGTCCTGATCGATGCCGGAGTCCGGGTGCCGGGTGCCAAAGGCGGAGACGACCTCGGTAGGTTCGTCGGAGAAGATGTAGCGTGCGGCGTTCACGGGATATGGCCCCATATCGAGCACGGGCCCGGCAAGCTTGCCGGAGTGGGCACGGTGGTTGCTGGGATCAAGCGGCTGTGCGAAGGACGAGGCAAAGGTGTGCACCTCGCCGAGCTTGCCGGAATGCACCTGCTCGATGGTGTCCAGCGTGGCAGGCTCGAAGTGGAGGCGGTAGGCGACCATGAGCTTGGCGGCCGAGGTCCGTTCCGCGTCAAGGATCTCCTGGCACTTGGCGGTGGAGACCTCCATGGGCTTTTCGGTGAGCACATGGATGCCGGCTTTGAGCGCGGGCACGATGAACTCGGCATGGCGCCAGTTGGGGGTAGCAAGGTAGATGGCGTCGAAGGTGCCAGAGGCCAAGGCCTGCGCAAACTGCTCGTAGGTGTAGGTGTTTTGCACACCGTAGCGGTCGGCCAGCTCGGTGGCCTTGGTGCCGTCCGAGGTGACGAGCGCGGTGATCTCGGAGTTGCCGGTGTGGTCGACGCCGGGCATCATGTCTTCCTGTGCGATGTCCCCCAAACCGACGATGGCGTAGCGGACTTTCTTGTCCGTGCCGAATCCCAGTGCTTCTTTGAGTCCCATAGTCCCTCTTTCGACGTAGTGAGATGCCGGTGCGACCCCGGGGCGAGCGGCCGCCATTGGACGAGTTCGCCCCGGGTGCCTAGCATGGGGACTGCGAATGGGCGCCACGGAACGGGTTACGACGGGAGCAGCAGGCACGACACGGCGTCCGGAGCGGACGAGGCGCGGA
>CAXTRM010000090.1:1725-9150 GCA_964246625.1 uncultured Acidobacteriaceae bacterium | reverse complement strand
GGTGGACGCTACTGGGCCTGTTTGCCCTGCTGCACGGCTTCGTATCTGCGCAGCGTCCGTACCCCGCAACGGCCGCGCATCCAGGACCGGCGTGGTTTGTGGACGTGGCCGCGCAAGCAGGGTTGACGGTGCGCAACACCAATGGTTCGGCGACGAACAAGCAGTACATCGTGGAGGCCACAGGCTCCGGGGTCGCCATTCTTGACTACGACAATGATGGCTGGCCCGACATTTTCTTGGTGAACGGCACGGACCTGCCCGGGACCACGGCAAAGAGCCAACCCACGAGCCACCTGTTTCACAATAACCACAATGGGACGTTTGCCGATGTGACCGCGGGATCAGGGCTGGCGGAGACATTCTGGGGCCAGGGCGCGTGCGTGGGCGACTATGACAACGACGGGCTGCCCGATTTGTTTGTGACCGCCTATGGGCGCAACCGGCTGTACCACAACGAAGGTCATGGGCATTTCCGCGACGTGGCCGAGCAGGCCGGCGCGGCGGGTTCAGGCAAGGAGTGGAGCACCGGCTGCGCCTTTGTCGATTACGATCGCGACGGCAGGCTCGACCTTGCGATCGCCAACTACGTTCATTTCGACGTGGCCAAGTCTCCGAAGGCGGGGGCCGTAGCTGGCTGCATGTGGAAAGGGGCCCCGGTGATGTGCGGACCCCGCGGCTTGCCGTATACGACCAACATCCTGCTGCACAATGTTGGGGGCGGCAGGTTTGAGGACGTGAGCAAGGCCGCCGGCGTGCAGCAGACGCCAGGGCACTACTGCTTTTCCGTGACGCCGATCGATTACAACGAGGACGGGTGGCCGGACCTGTATGTGGCCTGCGATTCCACCCCGTCGATCCTGTACCGCAACAACCACAACGGTACCTTTACCGACGTGGCGGGAGACCAGGGTGTGGCCTTCAACGAGGATGGCCGCGAACAGGCGGGCATGGGTTCGGCGGCGGCGGACTACGACGGGGATGGGCACATCGACCTGTTCAAGACGAACTTTTCCGACGATACGTCGACGCTGTACCACGCGGTCGGCGACGGCACGTACACGGATGTGACCTCCGCAGCAGGCCTGGCGATCCATACCGAGGAGCTTGGGTGGGGCGCCATGTTCGCGGATGTGGACAACGATGGGTATCCCGATCTGCTGGTAGCAAACGGCCATGTGTATCCCGAGGTGGATGAGGCGCACCTGGGCTCCACATTCAAGCAGCCGCGCCTGTTGTACGGCAACCTGGGCGACGGGAGGTTTCGTGACCTGTCCATGGTATCCGGGCCTGGGCTGTTGGAGCCCTTGTCAGGCCGTGGGCTGGCCCTGGCCGACCTTTGGAACGATGGACGGCTGGAGGCCGTGGTGAACAATCTTTCGGACCGGCCGATGTTGCTGGTCAACGAGGCTCCCGAGGCCAATCATTGGCTGGGCCTGCGCCTGGTGGAGAGTCATGGACGGGATGCGTTGGGGGCTCGCGTTGTGCTGCATGGCACCCAGGCGGGCAAGCCTCGCGTGTGGGTGGACGAGGTGCGTTCGGGGTCAAGTTATTCGAGCTCTTCCGACCCGCGGCTGCACTTCGGGTTGGGACCCCAGCCCAAGCTGACGACACTGGAGATCCATTGGCCGGACGGGACAACCAGAACGGTGCCGGCACCGCCTGTGGATGCGATCACGACGATTGCGGAGAGCGCGAAGTAGGGTTGCGGTTTCTACTTCGCGGCCGTAAGCGCGAAGCTGCCGCCCTGCGAGTCCGTGCCCTGGACGATCCAGGCGCCGCCAGGTACCTGCGCCGGGCCGTGTGTGATGGCGCCGCCGTGATCCTTGATGCGCTGGGTGGCTGCCCCGATGTCTTCGACGGTGAAGTAGAAGAGCCAGGCCGGCCCTGCCATGTTGCCGGCCCCTTCCGGCGGCAGATTCATCATGCCGCCACCGGTTTCGCCGCCGGTCGTGAAGGTCTGGTAGGTGCCCATCGGCCCCATATCGACGGCCTGGGCCTCGGTCCAGCCGTAGTGGCCGCTGTAGAACTGCCAGGCCTTTTTCCAGTCGGTGGTGGAGAGCTCGTACCAGCCCACCGCACCCACCTCGTTCGGCCTGGGCTGCGGCGGATTGTTCGCGTGGCTGGGCTGAAAGAGCAAGAACTCGGCACCTTGCGGGTCCGCGACGACGGCGAAGCGTCCGACGCCGGGAACGTCCGAGGGAGGACGATGCTGCGCGCCACCATCGGCCACAACCGCCTGGACCTCGGCGTCGACGTCGCCGGTCCAGAGATGGCCTTTCCAGGAGGCCGGCTTGGTGAGGCCGATCGAAGACCAGGACATCATGCCGCCGATGTCCTTGCCGTCCTTGCCGAAGAGAAGGTACCGCATGCCGGGCATGCCGCTGTCGTGCACATCCCAGCCCACGACCTTGCTGTAAAAGGCGGCAGCCTCCTCGAGGTCACCCGTCATGTGATCGAACCAGATGAAGCTGCTCTTTGCAGGACCGGCCATGGGTGAGTCGTTCTCCGTAGTGAGATGCCGCTGGACGGGAAGGAACACGAGCAAGGCGGACGCACCCAACGCTAGAGCAGAAAGGGCGCCGGGTCCAGAGAAATGTTGGACGCCTAGACGAACGTTTGTTTTTGAGGAAAAGTTGTCAATACAATTCTCGACAACTGCCAGCTCCTCCTGCTATCTTCGGCTGCGCGCAGCCCACCTTCTGGAGATTCGATGAAAGCCATCTCACGCCACCTTCGTTCCGCCGCCTGTGTTGCCCCCCTGTTGCTGATGCCCTTTGCGCCGCTTCGTGCGCAGACCGGCAACATGTCCGCCGACCTGGCCGCGGCAGCAAAGCCGAGCATGGACCAGACCTGGTGGAAGCACGCGGTGATCGATGAGCTGTACCCACGCAGCTTTGGCGACTCCAACGGCGATGGCATAGGCGACCTGAACGGCATCACCGAACACCTGGACTACCTGCAGAGCCTGGGCATGGACGCAATCTGGCTGGCACCCATGTTTCCTTCGCCGCAGGTGGACTTCGGCTACGACATCTCCGACTACGAAGACGTGGACCCACAGTACGGAACCATGGCGGACTTCAACCGTCTGCAGGCGGAGGCGCAAAAGCGCAACATCCGGATCATCCTGGACTTTGTGCTGAACCACACCTCGGACAAGCACAAATGGTTTGTGGAGTCGGCGAGCTCGCGCACCAATGCCAAGGCCGATTGGTACATGTGGAACGATGGCATCCCGGCCACAACAGCCGGCGTGACAGATTTCCAGCGCAAGTATGAGCACGATGGCCCGAAGGGCAAGGTCGTACCACCGAACAACTGGATCTCGGGATTTGGTGGCTCGGCCTGGGAGTGGGTGCCGGCGCGGCAGCAGTACTACTACCACAAGTTTTACAAGCAGCAGCCCGACCTGAACTGGCGGAACCCGGCCGTGGAAAAGGCCATGTTCGACACGATGCGGTTCTGGCTGGACAAGGGCGTTGCCGGATTCCGCCTGGATGCCGTCCCGACCCTGTTTGAAGACCCGCAAAACCGCAACGAGAAGTTGACGGGCAAGATCAATGCGCAGGGCGATCCGGAGACCGTGGGCGACCTCACCGACAACCTGCCGGAGGTCCATGACGTGATCCGGCGCATGAGCGCGATGGTGCGCAACTACCCTGGCGACCGGGTGCTGATCGGCGAGACGTACCTGCCGAACACCGCGGCACTGGACAAGTGGTACGGTGGAGCGGCGCACGACGAGCTGCAACTGCCCATGGACATGCTGGTCGGTTTCGGCCATCGTCAAAAAGGCGCGAAGCCGCTGAACGTGACCTACTTCCGCCAGTACATCACGGAGGCGGAGACCCAGCTGAACGGTTCCCAACCGTTGTTTGTGTTTGATAACCACGACAACCCGCGTTCCATCACCCGCTTCGGCGACGGCCAACACGACGTTGAGATCGCCAAGGTGGTCGCGACCATGCTGTTCACCACGCGGGCGACGGCCATGACGTATTACGGTGCGGCGATCGGCATGCCGACCACCGAACCGACACGCAAGGAGGACGTCAAGGACCCGATCGGCATCACCGGATGGCCAAAGGAGAAGGGCCGTGACGGCGAGCGCACCCCGATGCAGTGGACGGGCGGCCCACAGGCAGGTTTCTCCACCAACCCCGACACATGGCTGCCCGTGGCCGCCGACTACAAGACCGTCAATGTAGCGGCGGAGACCAACGATCCGAACTCCCTGCTGAACTGGTACAAGGAGCTGATCGCCATGCGCCGCAACAACCCGTCACTGCACAATGGCGGGATTGTGATGCTGAACCGCGATGACCAGGACGTGCTGGCGTATGTGCGAACGGCGCCGTCCGGGGCACAGCCGGTGGTGGTGGCGATGAACATGAGCGGCGCCCCGAAGACGCTGTCATTGAACCTGAGCGAGGCAGGGATCAAGGGGACTCAGGCGAAGACGCTGGCTTCGAGCGATCCGTCCCTGAAGACAGTGACAGCCTTTCAGTCTGTTACTCTGCCGCCGTACAGCTCCTGGGTCGCTTCGGTGCAGTAACCGGGCGATCTTCACTGCATTCAGGGTAGCGCCCCGGGAACACCCACACGGGTTGGGGCGCTTTCCCTAGGACGACCGACACGGAAAGAGGGAGTCGACGAGGCGTTCCATGCCCCTGGATCCACATGCAAAGTCCGGTGAGGATGCGGCAAGAAAGCGGGAGTCGACCACCCTGCACAGCGCGATCTACGCTGCACTGACGCGTGAGATACAGGAAGGTGTGTACCGGCCAGGAGACCGCTTACCTTCCGAGGCACAGCTTGGCGAGCGGTTCAGTGCTTCCCGTATCACGGTAGCCAAGGCCATCCAATCCTTGCAGCGAGAGGGCCTGGTGACGAGGCGGGCCGGCTCGGGGACCTATGTGCAGGAGCCTGCACCGACCGAACGGTACCAGTTCGGTTTGCTGATTCCGCAGCTGGGATCGACCGAGATCTTTGAGCCGATCTGCCAGGGCATCATGCGTGCGCCGCTGGCCAAGTCCCATGTGCTGCTTTGGGGCTATGCGCCCGGTGAGGGCGATGTCGACTCCGATTACACGGGCAAGATGGCCGAGCAGCTTTGCCGGCAGTTCATCGAGCAAAAGGTGTCGGGGGTGTTTTTCGCGCCGCTGGAGTACACGGTGGACCGTGAAGCAGCGAACCGGCGCATCGTCGACATGCTTACCCGTGCACAGGTGCCGGTGGTCCTGCTGGACCGCTGCTTAGAGAGCTACCCCAAGCGCTCGGAGTTCGACCTGGTCGGCATCGACAACCACCGCGCAGGCTATACCCTGACGCAGCACCTGTGGGAGGCGGGGTCGCGACGGATCGTCTTTGTGGCCCGGAAGCGCTCCGCATCCACGATTGTGGAGCGGATCTCCGGCTACCAGTTTGCCCTGACGGAGTTGCAGCGCAGCCCCGAGGCGAAGAGCATGAGCCGGGTGCTGCTGGGCGACGTTCACGATCCCAAGTTTGTGGAAGAGTTGCTGCAGGGCGAGCGACCGGATGGCATCGTGTGCGGCAATGACCTGACGGCTGCAGGACTAATGCGATCGTTGCTGGATCGCGGGGTGCGCATCCCCGATGAGATCCGCATTGCCGGTTTCGATGACGTCAGCTACAGCAAGTTTCTGCCCGTGCCGCTGACGACGGTGCGACAGGACTGCCTTGAGATTGGCCGGGCTGCGCTGTCGCTGATGCTGGAACGGCTGCGCGAACCTGGCCGGCCCGGATGGGAGATACGGGTGCCCTTCGAGCTGGTCATGCGGCAGTCCTCGGGCTGGCTTGCCCCAAGGCGAGAAAACCCCTGAAAGCAAGGCGAGGCCGGTATGCAAGCTGAGGCACCCTGTAGCAAAAGGCAGTTTCCCGATGCTATGGTCAACCGCAAGATGCGCTGGAACGAATCGAGATCGCTGTGAGCACACCCCTTCAACGCAAAGCCCTTGTTCTGCTTACAAAGAGCGCCCTGACCGGCGCGCTGGGCGGATTGCTGTTTGGCTTCGATACGGCAGTGATTGCGGGTGCGACGCATCCCCTGGTGCAGCAGTTTGCGCTGTCAAACAAGCAGCTGGGCATCACGGTGTCGATCGCCCTTGTAGGCACCGTGATCGGCGCGATGTTTTCCGGAGAGCTTGGCCAGAAGATCGGCAGCCGTGCCGCGTTGCGCATCATGGGTGTGCTGTATGTGCTGTCGGCCATTGGGTGTGCGTTTTCCCCGACCTGGGTCTTTTTCCTGGCGGCACGCTTTTTGGGCGGGCTCGGGATCGGCGGGTCTTCCGTGCTCGGACCCGTCTACATCGCCGAGTTGGCGCCAGCCAGGTGGCGAGGCCGGCTGGTTGGCCTGTTCCAGACCAACGTGGTGATCGGCATCCTCCTCGCGTATCTTTCCAACGCGATTGTGGCGCACTTCATCCAGGGTCTCAGCATCTGGCGCTGGGAGTTCGGCGTCACCATCGTGCCCGCGATCTTTTTCCTGCTGATGTTGTTGACCGTCCCCCACAGTTCCCGCTGGTTGGTGAGCCAGAACCGCATAGATGAAGCCATGCTGATCCTGACGCGGATGGGATCGCCCGATTCCCGTGCGGAAGTGGACGCAATGCGGCTTTCGCTGCAGGAGGAGGGCGGCAATGCCAGCACCAACCTGTTCCAAGCCCGGTACAAGCTGCCGATCTTCCTTGCGATCTCGATTGGGCTGTTCAACCAGTTCACGGGCATCAACGCGATCCTGTACTACCTGAACGACATCTTCGCGAGCGCGGGATTCAGTAACGTTTCCGCCAACGCCCAGGCTGTTGCGATCGGCGCAGCCAACCTGCTTGCGACCATGCTTGGGGTGACCATTATCGACCGGCTCGGCCGAAAGACGCTGCTGCTGATCGGTGCCGCAGGCGATATGGTGTGCCTGGCAGGCGTGGCGTATCTTTTCGGCACCGGGCAGCACCTCGCGCTGTTGCTGCCGCTGCTGATTGCGTTCATCGTATTTTTTGCGATCTCCCAGGGCGCGGTGATTTGGGTGTACCTCAGCGAGGTGTTCCCTACGAACGTACGCGCCAAAGGCCAGGGGCTGGGGTCATCTTCGCACTGGATCATGAACGCAACGATCGCGTTCGCCTTTCCAGTGATTGCCAGCCATTCCAAGGCCATGCCGTTTGCCGTTTTCGCGGGGCTGACGGCGGTGCAGTTCCTGGTAGTGCTGTTTGTGTACCCGGAGACGAAGGGCTTGTCACTTGAAGAGATGAGCCACCATCTGGGGCACTAGAATGGAGCTGGCTGCCCGTCGTTCCGCGGAGCCGAGGACTCAAAAGCTCCGTTTTCGTCCGTATCAGACGTCGGTGTCCAGGTGAGAAGAGAAGGGGCGGTCCGGAAGCCCGGCCCGCCTCTTCTCTTTGGCTT
>CAXTRM010000090.1:0-1715 GCA_964246625.1 uncultured Acidobacteriaceae bacterium | reverse complement strand
GCCCCCCGCCCCCCCCCCCCCTTCTCTTTTGCCTTTCGAGCTAGGCGGCGGCTACGGGTACAAAACCGTCACACCCGCTGATCGGAGTCACCTTGAGGTGAAGGGCGGCGTGCTTGGGGTGCCCACACTCGTCGAGGACCTTGAGGTCAGCCTGATGGCTGGTGATGATGCTTACCAGGGCATCGGTCTTGTGGTGTTCGCCGAAGTGTGTGCAAAGACCGCATTGTCCATTCTGAACTGTTTCCATAATCGTGATCCTCCGTGCTGCTTGTTCAAAGTCTTGTCGTGCAGAGGTCGTCCGCGACCTTCTGCCCTTGTTCTCAGTACGATGCCAACTTCTGTGTTTTGAGTAAATTGCGACCCATGTGGACGTCCATATCGCAGACCGGATCTGTCGTATTTGCTAAGTGGCTCACCAATATGGTAGTTAAACTCGGACCAACGGCGGAAGGGCCCTGAAACGGTCGGAAAAATTTATTTTCTGCTGTCCCCTGAACCGGAAAAGATTCACCACACGCACGAGATTGTGGCAGATCGCGGACACTAGGGAGGCATGACGTCTTCCACGCACTCAGAAACCCTTTCCGCTGCGAAGCGGTCTCCACGCCTTCGGGTCGGCCTGCTCTTTGGGGGCAAGTCGGGTGAGCACGAAATTTCGCTTCGTTCAGCTCGTTCCATTGCCAAAGCGATCGATCGTTCCCGGTACGACGTTGTTGAACTTGGCATCACCAAGACGGGCCGCTGGCTTCCCGTGGAGGACTCTGCCCTGCTGTTGGAGGGTCATGTGGAGGCGCAGCCTGGAGCCCCGGGGAGCGTGCCCCCAAGCGCCGCCTTGACCCTGGCGTCAACGGCTGCCGACCCCGCCTCCGGATCGCCCGTCGATATCGTGTTTCCCGTGCTCCATGGAACGTTTGGGGAGGATGGCACGGTACAGGGTTTGCTGGAGCTGGCCGACGTCGCCTATGTGGGTTCCGGCGTTCTTGGATCGGCCGCGGGCATGGACAAAGATGCGATGAAGCGTATTTTCGCGTCTGCCGGACTGCCGCAGACGCCCTGGGTGACACTGCTCCGGTCGGACTGGCGCCGCGATCCGGACCAGACGATCGCGCGGCTGGAGCAAGCCCTTCGATACCCGCTCTTTGTGAAGCCAGCGAACCTGGGCTCTTCCGTGGGGATCAGCAAGGTGCACGACCGGTCCGAGCTGGCACCGGCGCTGAATGAGGCGGCCAGCTTCGATCGCAAGGTGGTGGTGGAGCAAGGTGTGGGCGGACCTGGTGTGAAGCCCCGCGAACTGGAGATCGCCGTGCTCGGCAATGACACGCCCGATGCGTCCGTGGTGGGCGAGATCGTGCCCGCCAAGGAGTTTTACGACTACGAGGCGAAGTACGAGCTTGCAGGGCCGGACGAGAGCCTTTGCCTGATTCCGGCGCCCGGCCTTTCCGAAACGGAGCGCGATCAGATACGGGCGATGGCGCTTGCGGGCTTCCGTGCCTGCGACTGTGCGGGCCTGGCGCGGGTGGACTTCCTGATGGCACCGGCGCGAGACGGGCGGCCGGCCGAGATCGTGCTCAACGAGATCAACACCATGCCGGGGTTTACCTCGATCAGCATGTATCCCAAGCTTTGGGAGGCGTCGGGAATCAGTTACCCCGAACTGATCGACCGGCTATTGCAGCTCGCGCAGGAACGACACGCGGAGAAGCACGAAACACAGT
>CAXTRM010000089.1:12041-12353 GCA_964246625.1 uncultured Acidobacteriaceae bacterium | reverse complement strand
ACGGGGGTGGATGTGGGCGCGCCGGCTCCGATCAACTCCGAAAGCACGAAACTGCCCGGGGTGCACCCATTTCCATAACAGCCGTAGTTGCTGACCCAAACATTTCCGGCCCCGTCAACGGCGATGCCGGCGGGTCCCACCAGCGTATTTCCATTGGTGGTGTTGTGGAGATACACGTTGTTGTACGCCACGCCGCCTGTGGTGAGGTACGAGCCGCCGGTTTGCAGCGGGATCTGCTCGACCGACGGGGTGTCGGTATCGGCAAACCACAGGCTCGCGCTGCCGTCCACCGCCAGCCCCGAGGGATGCCGC
>CAXTRM010000089.1:10284-12031 GCA_964246625.1 uncultured Acidobacteriaceae bacterium | reverse complement strand
GGCAAAGGCCGTCCTGCCGCGCCCCGTAGCCGCCCCGCGGCTCAGCGAAATCGGTTCCGGTATATGCGATCTGACCTGCGTCCTGGTTATAGGTGAACTCGATGGTCGGCTTGCCTGACGAGCTGTACTGGTAGTTGTGAGCGGCTGCCTTCAGGGTGCTCTGTTGCGACGCGGCCACGGTGCCGTTGATGTCCGTCCCGACGCTGGCTGGAATGAAATTGCCAGCACCGGAGATCTCGGACCCGGTGATCTCGGTGAAGCTCGTTTTGTTGGTCACCTGTGCCAGGGCAGGAAGGCCGTCCGGAGCCACAATACCGAAGCGGGGGTTGTTATCCACACCGATGGTGACAGAGTGCGACACCGCCGTGGAGTTGGTCCCGCCCAACTGCAGCTGACGGGGTGCGGTCGGATCCGTTACGTCAAAACCGGCCACATACGCCGAAGCCGTGTCGTTTTCCCAAAGAAAGCCATCGACGTCGATAGCGACCTGCTGCGGGTGCGCCACGTGGGCCACGAACAGGGCACTAAAGGTGCCGGTGCTGGGGTCGAAGAAGCCGACACCGCCATTGCGGGGCAGGTTGCTGGGGAACCAGACACGGCCGGTGGTATCGATGTCGATCGTGCTCACCGTGCTTCCATTGACGCTCAAGCCGAACGCTGGCGAGGTGTAGCTGGCCGACAAGGTCCAGTCGTTCGGGACGCTGGTGAGGCCACCGGAAAAGGCGGCCGATCCAGAAATCGGTTGCAAATTGAACAGCTTTTTGACGTTTAAAGCAGGGTTTCGCGCGATATTCACCGCTGCCTGCAACGTGTCTGTCGGAGCGGTGCCGCCCGTCGGTGTGGCATCAAGGAACAGGTTGTTACAGGCGGGCGAGGTCGGGCCAGCCGAGTTGACACAGGCCGCAAGGATGTTGCCCACCGTGATCAACTTGGCGCCCTCGAAGGTAAGGGTGCTGGTGTTGGCCCTTGGATAGCCGTTGGGGATATCAAGAAGGGTGTTTAGCGTGCCCGTATTGGCGTTCAACACGACCTGGTCGGCGATGGACGGTGCGCCGAAGTGGTCCGTGGTGGTGCCATCCGAGGTCGCAGCGCTGAAGAAGTGCGAAAACGTGTAGGCAAGCATCGCCGTACTGATCTCGTTGATGGTCACAAACGCCTCGGCAGCGTTGGAACAGGCACCCAGCCCGGCGCCCTCGGCGATGGCGCTGTTCACCTTGGTGCCCGGGTTGCCGCTCAGCGACAGGATGTAGACGGGCGTGTCCGGTGTGGGGCAGCTGATAGCCGCCGGATCAATGGTGAAATAGCCGTCCGAGCCCGTGGTGGTGCTTGCCAACAGGGTGCCCGTGGAGCCATATCCCGACCGACCGTAGCTGTACAGGGCGATCGTCGCCCCGGTAACGGGCTGTTGGCCGCCAAACGCCTTTCCTGTAATGGCCTTGCTGAGGCCGGCAGAGGCCGCCCCGGGTAGAGCCACTGTGCCCACACCGCAACCGGTGAGAATCGTTGCTACTGGAAGACACACACCCAGAGCTATCGTGCCGAGACGCATACTGCCTCCACGGAAAAGCAAAAAGTTTGAAAAGCTTGAGACTCCGTGTACTATACAACGCCCGTCGCACACGAAAGTAACCTTTGTGGAATCGGAAGTTTCACCTCTGTTCGCTGTGGCGTTCTTTTTTGGGATGGAGCGGCTTTTTACCGGGTGTTAGCAATCCATTAGAACCGCAAGCGTAGCCTAGGGGTGAGG
>CAXTRM010000089.1:3610-10274 GCA_964246625.1 uncultured Acidobacteriaceae bacterium | reverse complement strand
TGAGGCGACGCGGCATGCGCGCCCGGAGTGCGGGTGAGTCCGACCATCTTTGTTCTTGAAGACGACGCAGATATCCGGCGGCTGATCCAGTACCGGCTCGAAAGCGCCGGGTATGCGGTCCGCGTGTATCCGGCTCCGGGAACCATACTGCAGGATGCGGAGCGGCAACGGCCCGCCCTGTTCCTGCTGGACATCATGGTGCCTGGAGGCAGCGGGCTGGACGTGTGCCGTCGGTTGCGGCGTAGTTCGGCCCTGAGCGGCGTGCCGGTCATCTTTCTTACGGCCCGGGCGTCCGAGGACGATCGTGTACTTGGGCTGGAGCTGGGCGCAGACGATTACATCGTGAAGCCCTTTGCGGTGCGCGAGCTTTTGGCCCGTATCCGCGCCGTGCTGCGGCGATCCGATGCGCCCGAAGAGGTCAGCAGCGCGCCTGCCGTGCTGACCATCGAGGACCTCGAGATCGATACCGGATCCATGCAGGTCCGGGTGCGCGGCGCCCTCATTACGACGACCACCACGGAGTTCCGGCTGTTGGACTACCTGGCCCGACACCCGGGGCGGGTGTTTAGCCGTGACCAGTTGCTGGATGCGGTATGGGGCGACGCCCGTTTTGTGACGCCGCGCAGTGTGGATGTGTATGTGCGCCGCCTTCGGGAGAAGATCGAGGCGGAGCCGGAGACCCCACGCTTCCTGAAGACCCTTCGCGGGGCCGGGTACCGGTTCGACATACCGGCAGTCAGGGCGGAGACCCTCCTGGAAGAGGAATCTGTCTCTTCCTAGCGAAGGTTTCTGAACGGAGGTCAGTCGGTTGATGGCAAAGCGCGGCTTCAGCCTGTTCGGATACCTGCTGCTTTGGGCGGCGGGCGGAGCTGTGTTTCTGCTCGCCGGGATCAGCCTTCACCTGTCCCGGATCCTTTTGCTGGTTCTATGGATTGCCGGGGCCGTGCTGGGCGCCTATCTGGCCCAACGCTGGGTGCAGAGAGGGGCATCGGCTCTGGTGCGTGCCATCCAGCGGCTCCCGGAGACCTCGCCTGACTCCGCGCCGACGCTGCCGGAGCTGGGGGAGCTGCGGCGGGCCCTGGAAGCTGCCTCGCCGCACCTGCGCATGCAGATCGAGGCGGCCGGCGAGAACGGGCGCAAGCTGCAAACGGTTCTGGATTCGATGGAAGACCCGGTAACGGCGATCGATGCCGCGGGCCGCATCAGCTGGGCGAACCAGCCGATGCTGCAGCTGATGCGGGAGGCGCACGGGTCGGTGCGGACGGGGCACTCCCTGGTCCAAACGATTCGCGCCCCGGAGATCCTGGACTGCGTGCAGATTGCGCTGGAATCCAGGGAGTCGGTGGAGCGCAGCCCTGTGGGTGTGCTTCCAGGACGCATTGTGACGGTGAGCGCCGCGCCCATGCCGGATGGGGGTGCCGTGATCGTGATGCACGACATCACCCGGATCGAACAGGTGGAGCGCACCCAGCGGGAGTTTGTTGCCAATGTGTCGCATGAGCTACGGACACCGCTGACCTCGATCCAGGGGTATGTGGAGATGCTGCTGGAGGAGTTCGACGAGGCGCAAGCGCCGGTGTCCCCGCAGGTCGCCGAGCGCCGCCGTGAGTTTTTGGAAGCCATTCTGAAGAGCGCACGCCGTATGGGCCGGCTGACGGACGACCTGCTGGCGCTGGCACGCGTGGAAAGCGGCGAGCGCAAGATCGCACCCCAGCCGATCGCCGTGTCGGTTTTGATTGAGGAGTGTTTGGAGGCGGTTTCCGGGCTGATGAAGGAGAAGGGCGGCACGTTGGCCATTGTGGGCGACGCGCCCGACGTGGAGGTGGTGGCTGACCCGGACACCGTCCTGCAGATCATGAGCAACCTGATCGAGAATGCCCTGAACTACGGCCGTGGAACCGACGGCTGGGCGGTTGTGGAGATCTCCGCCGTCCTGGGGGAGGGCGCCGAGGGGAGCTCGATGCCGGAGGTTGTGATCAAGGTACGGGATTTCGGGGCCGGCATCGCCTCGGAGCACCAGGCCCGCCTATTCGAGCGGTTTTATCGAGTAGACAAGGCGCGATCCCGCGAGTCTGGCGGAACCGGGCTGGGTTTGGCCATTGCGCACCACCTTGTTGAGGCCCTCCATGGCCGCATCTGGGTGGAAAGCGAGCTGGGCAGCGGCAGCAGCTTCCTGTTTACGCTGCCCTGTGCCAGGGTGCCCGGCACTGCCGTGGCCGAGCAGGGGCAGGCGAGCGGGGCGAACGGCGAAGAAACAGGAGAAGCTGTCCCCCAAACGTGGGACTTTTAACACTCCGTTCACGGTTGCTTCTCTGGTTGTTCAACGAAGGTTGGGAAGATAGCGCAAGAGACCCCAGGTAGGAGAGAGCGGTAAGGGCACCAGGCCCTGCGCTCCCCTGTGCGGTGCTCGTTGAGGGATGATGAAAGATCACAGCAAACTGATGACGGCGCTTGTCGCCGCCCTGCTTGTTTCTGCGCCGAGTGGCGCGCAAACGGCTGCAAAACCGCACACCGCGGCACACCGGAAGACCCGGCGGGCAAGCACGGCGCGCAGGACGGTTCGCCGGGCGCCTGTTGAGAGCGCCCAGGCGCGCGAGATGCGTGAGTTGCGGGAACAGCTTTCCGGCCAGCAGGTCCAGATCGACGCGCTGAAGAACCAGCTTTCCGCACGCGACCAGCAGGTGGCGGCAGCGCAACAGAGTGCAGCCGAGGCGCAACAGCAGATCGCGTCGGCGGCGACCGCAACGGCCGCTGCCGCCGCGCAGACGACCCAGAATGCCCAAGATGTAGAGCAGCTCAAGGTCTCTGTGGGGGACCTGAATACCAAGAACGACTCCCTGACCCAGACCGTGGTGCAGAACCAGGCGCAGGTGCAGCAGGAGATCAACTCGCCGACGACGATCCACTACAAGGGGCTTACGATCCAGCCGGTGGCGTTCTTTGCGTTTGAAGGGGTTTGGCGGCAACGCTCGGTGAACTCCGACATCAACACGCCGTTCAATACCATTCCGTTTCCGAGTGCGACCCAGGGGCACGTCAGTGAGTTGAACTTTTCCGGTCGCCAAAGCCGTCTGGGCGCCCTGTTTACGGGCAATGCGGGCACGTACCACCTGGCAGGCTATATCGAAGCGGACTTCCTGGGATCAGGGACGAGCTCGAACAACAACCAGAGCGACAGCTATGTGCTGCGGCAGCGGCAGGTCTGGGGCCAGGCGGAGAACGCGCATGGGTTGCGGGTCACGGGTGGCCAGATGTGGTCGCTGGTGACCGAAGACGCGAGAGGCACCGACAACCGGACCGAGGTGCTGCCGAACACGGTGGATTCGCAGTACATGGTCGGCTTCAACTGGACGCGTCAGCCGGGCATCCGGCTGCAACAGCGTTTCGGCGACCCGAGCACGGGCACCTTTACGCTGGCGCTGGCCGCCGAGCAGGCGCAGATCACCAACTTCACCGCAGCCGGGACGGGCGTACCGAACAACTTCTTCTTTGCCGGTGCTGGGCAGAACGGCGGTCTGTACAACGCCGCCGGCAACGTGGGCGCGGGTAATACCGCAGGGACGGGGGCACTGTCCACCTACGCCAACAATGTGGCGCCGGACACCATGGTGAAGGCGGCCTTTGACCTGCCGCATGCGCATATCGAGGTAGGTGGGTTAGCGCGCTTTTTGCGGGACTACTATTACCCGATCACCGGCACGAGCACCACAACCACCGGTGGGGTGACCACAACGTCCTACACGTATGCGACCGGGCCGTACCGGAGCAACACGGCAACGGCCGGAGGCGTGTTCGGCGCGGCGCGGTACCTGAGCAAGGTGGCGGATGTGGGCGTAGAGGCGATGGCCGGCCCCGGGGTGGGGCGGTACGGGTCATCGCAGCTGGCAGATGCCACCATTAAACCGAACGGCACCCTGGAGCCGATCCGTAACTACCACGGCCTGTTCAGCCTTGTGACGCACGAGGGCAAGAAGCTGGACATCTACGCGTATTACGGCGGGGAGTATGCCCAGCGCACGCTGTATACGGTGACGACGGGCGCGTATAACGGGCAGGTGATCGGATATGGCGGACGCAATCTCAACGATGCCGGATGCTACGCGCTGCCGCCCAGCAGCGCCGCGATCAATAACTCGGGGGGCTCGCCGAACTCGCCCTCGACGTGCGCCTCGCCGACGCGCTATATCCAGGAAGGGATGTTCGGGTTTACCTACCGGCTGATTAACAGCCCCAAGTATGGCCGGCTGCAATACCAGGCGACCTATAGCTACCTGCAGCGAAGCCTGTGGTCCGGAGCGGTGGCGACCCCGGTGGCGACCGCGCCGGTACCGACGCCCACGGGGCCGCGTGCGGAGGACAGCATGGTGCATGTCGGGATGCGGTACTACATCCCATAACCGGGTGCTCCACATCACAAGCCGGGTGGGCTGCAAGAGCAGCCGCCCGGTGTTTCACGAGTTCCATAGCTGATCCCAGGAGATCTTCCGCGTGAAAATGAAACTTCTCTCCGCCGTCTTCGCAGCGGCCATCGCCGTGGCTCCCTTGGCGGCCCAGAATCTCACGGGCGCCGGCGCCACCTTCCCCAACCCGATTTATTCGCGATGGTTCAGCGAGTATGCGCAGCAGCATCCCAACGTCCACATCAACTACCAGTCAGTGGGGTCGGGTGCGGGCATCCGGCAGGTTTCGCAGAAGACGGTGGACTTTGGCGCCTCGGACGGCCCCATGACCGACCAGCAGCTTTCCGAGTCGAAGGTGAAGCTGCTGCACATCCCTACCGTGCTGGGCGCGGTGGTGCCGGTGTACAACGTCCCCGGTGTTTCGGGCGATCTGAAGTTTGCTCCCGAGGTGATTGCGGGCATTTACCTCGGCAAGATCACCAAATGGAACGATGCAAACATTCAGCACGACAACCCGGGGGTGAAGCTGCCTGATCACCAGATTCTGCCGGTGTACCGATCGGACGGATCGGGGACGACCTACATCTTTACCGACTTCCTTTCCAAGGTGGTACCGGAGTTCCAGCAGCAGGTGGGGAAGGGAACCAGCGTCAAGTTTCCCGTGGGGATCGGCCAGAAGGGCAATGAAGGCGTCGCGGGTATGGTGAAGAACAGCCAGTACTCCTTCGGCTATGTCGAGCTGATCTATGCCGAGCAGAACCACATGCCGTTCGGTTTGGTGCGCAACCATGATTTCAAGTACGTCAAGGCCTCAACGGATGGTGTAACCGCGGCAGCAGCGGCGGATGCGAAGCTGATTCCGGGTGACTACCGGGTGTCGATTACCAATGCACCGGGCGCGACCTCGTACCCGATCAGTTCGTTCACCTGGCTCCTGATTCCGCAGAAGTGGGACGACCCGGGCAAGGGCAAGGTGATGGTGGACTTCTTGAACTGGATGCTGGATCACGGGGAAGCGGAAGCAGCCTCCATCACCTATGCACCTTTGCCGAAAGCGGTACAGGACCGTGTCCGGCAGACGATTAAATCAATGCAGTAGAGGGAGTTTCCGCGGGGGAGGCGCAGTCGCATCCCCCCGCGGGTTGCGGTATTTACCTCTTGTTCATACGATCCAACTAGCATCCGCATCTGACGGTGCAACAGACACGCATGCCCGAAACCGGCTTTCCCCCTATACCGGCAGCGCGAGCCCTGCCTCCCAAGTCGCAAGGCGAGGTGACGCCCGCAGCCCCTTCCGCGCCGTCCGAGGTGCGCAAGTACCTGCGCGAAAAGAGCAGCGGGGCCTGGGCGGACCAGTCCTTTGCCGGGCTGATGATCGTGTGCGCCCTGAGCGTCATCTTTATCGTTCTTTTGATCGTGTTTGTGCTGGTCGCCAATGCCAGGCTCTCGATCCATACCTTTGGCTGGCACTTCTTCCAGGGACGGAACTGGGATCCGGTCAATGGCAGCTTCGGGGCGTTGCCATTCATCTACGGCACGCTGATCTCCTCGCTGCTGGCTTTACTGATCGCGGTTCCGCTTGCGCTTGCGGTGTCTATTTTTGTGCTGGACATTTGCCCGGTGCCGCTGCGAGGGCCGATCGCGTTTTTGACGGAGTTGCTGGCGGCCATTCCTTCAGTGGTGTACGGCCTGTGGGCAGTCTTCGTCCTTGTGCCGATCGTGAGGGATCAGCTGGGCCCGAAGCTGGTAAAGGTGCTGGGATGGACGGGCTTCTTCGCTGAGCCAAACTTTGGCGTGGGCATCTTTACCGCGAGCCTGATTCTGGCGGTGATGATCTTTCCGGTGATCTCCTCGATCTCGCGCGACGTGATGCGTGCGGTGCCCAGTGCGCAGCGGGAAGCCGCGCTGGCCCTGGGAGCGACCCGCTGGGAGATGATCCGGATGAGCGTGCTGCGGAATGCGCGCATCGGGATCGTGGGCGCCGTGATCCTGGGGCTGGGGCGAGCGCTGGGTGAGACGATGGCAGTCACCATGGTGATCGGCAACCACCCGGATATCAGCAAAAACCTCTTTAACCCGGCGCATACGCTGGCCAGCGTGATCGCGAACGAGTTTTCCGAGGCCACCGGCGATCTGTACCTGAGCGCCCTGATCGAGATCGGTTTGGCTCTCTTTCTGGTGACCATCGTGGTGAATGCGATCGCGCGCCTGCTGGTATGGGCGGTGACGCGCGGCAACACAGCGAGGGCGACCGTATGAGCACC
>CAXTRM010000089.1:0-3600 GCA_964246625.1 uncultured Acidobacteriaceae bacterium | reverse complement strand
GTCCCGTGGCTGTGCCGACGCCGGCAGCCTCGATGCCAGCACAGCCGGCGACCTCGATGGCCCCCTTGCCCAGCATCTCGCTCCCATCCCGGTCCCCAGGGACGGAGCTTTGGCTGAAGAGACGCCGCTCGTTCATGGATCACACCGTGACGGTCCTTGCCGTATTGAGTACGGCCATCGTGCTGATCCCGCTCGTCGCCATCCTGGGATATCTCCTCTTCAAAGGGGCAAGCTCGCTGAACCTCGCGTTTTTCACGCATACCCCGGCGCCAGTGGGGGAAGCGGGTGGCGGGATGGCCAATGCGATCCTCGGGTCGGCGGTGATCCTTGGCCTTGCAAGCCTGATGGGCATTCCCCTGGGCATCGGTGCGGGCGTTTACCTGGCCGAGTATGGACGGGGAGGCCCTTTCGGCAACATCGTCCGGTTTACAGCGGATGTGTTGAACGGCGTGCCCTCCATCGTGATGGGGATCTCCGCGTACGCCCTGATTGTTTCGCGTCAGCACCATTTTTCGGCGTTTGCCGGTGGCGTTGCCCTGGCCATCATGATGGTGCCTACCATCACCCGGACCACGGAGGAGATGCTGGCCACGGTCCCTTCCAGCCTGCGCGAAGCAGCCTTCGGCCTGGGCGTGCCCAAGTGGCGCACGGTGCTCTCAATCAGCCTGCGGACAGCTTCGCCGGGCATTATCACGGGATGCATGCTTGCCTTTGCCCGCGTGGCGGGCGAAACGGCACCACTGCTGTTTACGGCGCTGGGAAACCAGTTCTGGTCGGTGAAGCTGAACCAGCCGATCGCGGCTTTGCCGCTGCAGATCTTTGTGTATGCCGAGTCGCCCTATGACGAGTGGCATCGTCTTGCCTGGGCGGGCGCGCTCGTGTTGATCGTGTTGATCATGGTTTCCGTTACCCTGGTACGAATCTTCGCCAACCGGGGAGCGCTGAAGAGCGGACGGTAACGGCCGGTCGTGTCCCTGTCTTTGTCTTTGGCCAGCCCGCGAAAGGGCCGGCATGTATGAAAGCGACTGAGTGAGATGAGTGTAGGAGACGTGTTCTAGTGGGCGTCGACATTAAGGTCGAAAACCTGAATGCCTGGTATGGCCCGGTGCACACCCTGAAGGATGTGACCCTTCACATACCCGCAAACAATGCAACCGCCCTGATTGGCCCTTCAGGATGTGGAAAGTCCACGTTTGTTCGCTGCCTGAACCGCATGCACGAGACCACCCCCGGCGCACGTGCCGAGGGTAGCGTGAAGATGGGCAACCTCGACGTGTACAAGGATGCGTCGCCGGTCGAGATTCGACGGAGGATCGGGATGGTGTTTCAGCGCCCCAACCCGTTCCCGACGATGTCCATCTTCGACAATGTCGCGAGCGGCCTGAAGCTGAACGGCTTCACGAAACGCAAGCTGTTGGATGAGATCGTGGAACGCTCCTTAAAGCAGGCGGCCCTGTGGGACGAGGTGAAGGACGATCTGCGCAAGAAGTCCGGCGCGAGCCTTTCCGGTGGACAACAGCAGCGTCTTTGCATTGCACGTGCCCTGGCGGTGGATCCGGAGGTGCTGCTGATGGATGAGCCGGCCAGTGCCCTTGATCCTGTATCGACGTCCAAGATCGAAGATCTGATCTTCCACCTGAAGACGCAGTACACCATCGTGATCGTGACGCACAACATGCAGCAGGCTGCGCGCGTGGCTGAGCAGACCGGGTTCTTCCTGACGGGCAAACTGGTGGAGTTTGCGCCCACGCACAAGATCTTTACCAGTCCTTCAGACAAGCGGACAGAGGATTACATTACGGGGAGGTTTGGCTGATGCGCACACGATTTCATCAGGCGTTGGATGGGCTCAAAGAGCGATTGCTTGTGATGGCCGGGTTGGTGGAGCAGGCCATCCAGAGGGCCACCACGGCGTATTCCGAGCGAGATGTGGAGCTTTGCGATCTTGTGCTGATGGCTGAGCCGGCGATCAACCGGATGGAGCGGGAGATCGATCAACTGGCTCTCGACCTGCTTGCTATGGAGCAGCCCATGGCCGTGGATCTGCGCTTCATCATGGCGGTGATCCGGATCAATGCCGATCTGGAGCGCGTGGGCGACCAGGCCGTCAACATCGCCAATCGTGTAAAGGATCTGGGCACACTGAATGCGAGCGATCTGCCGGTGGACATCCCGCGGCTGGCACACCTTGCTTCTGCGATGGTGCGCAAGGCCCTGCAGTCGTTCATCGAGGCAGATGCGGAGATGGCGCAAAACGTGCTTACGCTCGACGACCAGGTGGATGACATGAACCGGAGCGCTTACACCTCCCTGGGCAAATACATCCAGGAGCATCCGGAGTGCGCGTCGCAAGCACTCAATGCGCTGGTGATTTCACGCAACCTGGAGCGCGTCGGCGACCATGCCACCAACATTGCCGAAGACGTGATCTTTTGGGTCAAGGGCGATGATGTGCGGCACGGCGGACATACAAACCTGAGCGAAGCCGTTCCGGCGGGCCGCTGAGGGCTCAGCGCAGGCTTCCGGCGTTCAGGTCATAGGCGACGATGCCCAGGTCATTGAGGGTACTTACTGTCGCTTCCATGTTGCGGCGCTGCTCGGGCTCCTGCGGCCCTGGCGTTTTGTGGGCCTCTTCCACACCAACGACCCGGCCGTAGGGCCAGGCGTTGGCCGGAACCGCCGTCATGGCTTCGCCGAGCTTGCTGAGGCTGATGTTGACTTCCTGCCGGCGGGCCCCTGTGGGGCGCAGCATGCCACCGGCGCCGAAGCTGGATGGGTTCACATCCGCGTACATGATGTGAATGGTCAGCATGTCAGGCTGCACGGTGACATAGGGATTTTCCCAGCTGTCATAGCTGTGGACGGCCATGTACTTGCTTTTGGTCGGGGGCGGAATCTGTTCCAACTCCTGCCGCTGCTCGGAAGCAGCTGCCCGCGCTTCCGCCCTGGCCTGCGGGTTCGAGGTTGCGCGACTGTGACAGCCCGCAAAGGCGAACGCAGGCAGAAGAAGGGCGAGCAGACGTGGGCGGCTGGCGCGAAAAGATGTCACCCTGCAAGTCTATCGAACGGGGAGCGTCCGGGTTGGGGCAAGGGGCTGTCCTGCCGTCGCCAAGTACAATCAAGGGATGATCAAAGGGATCACCAGCATTGCGCCGCTGCCTTCCACCGAGAGCCTTCAGCGGCTTTCCACATTGTTTCGAGCTTTGGGATTTGAGCAAGGGCGGGGCTGGGAGGATGGAGGCGGGCAAGGGGCGGCGTTTCTGGCGCCAGTCGGCAACCTGGAGCTGGTAGCGGGCCAACTGCCTGCGGTGCCGCTGCTGTTGGTCGAGGTGACCCAGCTGGATGCGGTACGCGAAGCGGTGCGGCAGTGGATGGCCCCGGGGGTGCGCAGCGAAGAGGTGCAAAGCAAGCTGAGTGAGGCCGAAGAGACACACTGGAACTCGCGGCTTTTTACAGCTGAGCTGACCGACGGCATGCGCGTGGGTTTTTGGGAGTCGCTGAACCCGCTGCACGGACGTCCTGTGGCCGTGGAAGGCGACCTTTCCGGGGCAGGGAAGCGATTTGCGATCGTGGTTGCGCGATGGAACGCCGTCATCACGG
>CAXTRM010000088.1:1783-12375 GCA_964246625.1 uncultured Acidobacteriaceae bacterium | reverse complement strand
GTTCCTGGTGTACTCAGGGTCAGCGTGCTGGACGGACTACTATGCGCTGGGGGTGGTGCGAGCCAAGGCCGGGGATGACCTATTGCAGGTTAGCTCGTGGCACAAGTACGATCACCCCTTTTTCAAGCAGAGTGCGGCGAATAACGTGTTTGGCACGGGTCACAATGGCTTTTTCAAGTCGCTGGATGGGAAGCAGGACTGGATCCTCTACCATGCGAACGCGGCGCGGCATGAGGGTTGCGGCAGCATGCGCTCACCACGTGCGCAGCCGTTTACCTGGAACGCCGACGGCACGCCCAATTTCGGTGTACCGTTTTCGACGGACACGCCCATCGCCAAGCCTTCGCACCAGGCGATGTCTCGCTGACTGACGACAGGCGAGCCGAACTACACTTTGAATTCACGGAGACCGGATGAAATTTACGTTGATCGCGACATCAGTCCTTGCGCTTACCCCTTTTGCCCATGCTGCCGTAACGGAGGCCACGTGGGGTTCAGCCAACGGGAAACCGGTTGAACTCTACACCTTGTCAGACAGCGATCTGACGGTTCGCATCACCAACTTCGGCGCGCATATCGTGAGCGTGGAAGCTCCGGACCGCACTGGCAAAAAGGCAGATGTTGTTCTCGGGTTCAACAGCCTGGGAGGCTACCAGGCCGATACAAAGACCTATATGGGCTCGGTCGTGGGGCGGTATGGCAACCGGATTGCCAAGGGAACGTTTTCACTGGAAGGCCAGACGTATCACATCCCCACCAACGATCATGGCAACGCGCTGCATGGTGGTCCGACGGCCTTCGATCGCAAGATCTGGCAGTCGCAGAAGACGGCCAATGGAGTTGAGCTCATGCTGGTAAGCCCGGATGGGGAAAACGGTTTTCCGGGGCAGCTCACGACCCATGTGCGCTACACGCTGGAAGGCAAGTCCCTGAAGATTGAGTACAGCGCAACCACCACGAAGCCGACGGTGCTGAACTTAACGAACCACAGCTACTTCAATCTGAGCGGTGAGGGTAGCGGCGATGTACTCAAAGAGGTCATCACGGTGGACGCTGACCGGTATACCCCGACA
Organism: uncultured Acidobacteriaceae bacterium; assembly: GCA_964246625.1. Lineage (GTDB taxonomy): Bacteria > Acidobacteriota > Terriglobia > Terriglobales > Acidobacteriaceae > Granulicella. The sequence goes on along the minus strand of CAXTRM010000088.1, from coordinate 11,302 downwards.
GACAAGACCCTGATCCCGACCGGGCAGCTGGCGCCTGTTGCGGGAACCCCATTTGATTTTCGGAAACCCACCCCGATCGGCGCACATATCAACGACAGCAACGACCAACTAAAAATTGCCGGTGGGATCGACCACAACTTCGTGCTGAATGGCGGACCGGGGCTGCATCTGGCAGCAAAGGTCGTTGACCCGGCGAGCGGGCGCACCTTGACCGTCACGACGACGGAGCCGGGGGTGCAGTTTTACTCGGGCAACTTCCTGGATGGGTCGATCAAGGGCGCCGCAGGGCAGGCATACCAGAAGCATGCGGGCTTTTGCCTTGAGACACAGCACTTCCCCGACTCCCCCAACCAGCCAAAGTTTCCGACCACCGAGCTGAAGCCGGGACAGACGATGCACTCAGAGACCGTGTTCACGTTTGGCATTCAGCCATAGCGGGTGGAGGTCCATGCATGTCATGGAGCGATGGCTACGGCCATCGCTTCGTGATGATCTGCTTTGGGACTGCGGCTGCATAGAGCCACATCCTGCCGCATCCGCTATGAAGAAGCGAGCCGCTCGTAGACCTCCTGGTAGGCGCGGGTGGTGTGAGACCACTGCAGGGTCAGGGCTCGTGCCCTGGCGGCGGCAGCCAGGCTGTGTCTCCTGTCCGGGGACTGCATCAGATCACGAATTAACTGCGCGAGTTGCCGGTGGTCCTCCGGGTCGGGAAGCACCGTGAGGACATCCCCAAAGGATTGAACTGATTCGATGTTTCGCGAGATCACAATGGGCAAGCCACTTGCCATGGCCTCCAGCACGACCAGGGGGTGCGCCTCATACCGGGAGGGAAAGACAAACAGATCAACAGAGCGCATAAGCGCTGCGATGCACCGGCTCTTCCCGACAAAGTGAGCCCTTCCACTAAGCCCAAGAGCCGCGGCCTGTTCCGGAGCGGAACTTTTCGAGGCATCGCCGGCGATGGCAACATGCAGCTCCGGGATGAGAGCCGCGGCACGGAGCAAGGTGATCAGGTTCTTACGGGGGCTCTTGATATCACCAACAAACAAGGCGATCGGTACCGCCCCCGGCAGCTGAAAGGAAGCCCTCTCCTCGGGACCAGGCCGGAACTCATCCGTGTCCACGCCGTTGAAGATGACCTGTATGCGTTCGGGGGCTACACCGAGGGTTTGCACATCCGCTGCCACTGCTTCTGAAACAGCAATGATCTGCCGGGCAGAGCGAAAGGCCTTCTTTTCCCAACGAGCGTTGAGGGCCGTAAACGCGCGCTGGTACAGGTTGTATGGACGCCAGGAATGGGCAAACGGGTAATGAGGGTTTCTGGCCCAGGCTCCGTGGACAAAGTGAACGGTGACGATGTCGGCAGGCTCCCAGGTGAGAAAGCCATTCGCCTGAACAAGCGCAAACTCCGCACGATGTGTTCGGATCCAGCGGGCGCTCTGGCCAGCAAAAGCCATATTTCGAAGCAATTGTGTGGGGAGGGACTCACGGCCAATACGGACGACGCGCACTGCAGGGTGGGAGGCGATGTCTTCTGCACAGTGAGAGGTCAGCAAGGTGAGCCGATACCCTTGCGAAAGAAGGTGCTTAACGACCTCGTAGTTTACCCTTCCCTGCCCATCGTTCTGCTGAAAACGATGGGCCACCAGCAGCAAAGGGAGAGGGGATGTAGCGAGACTCATACCGGATGGTAGCGGTAAGAGGGATCGTACGGCAACGACCCAGATCGCATGTGCATGTGACTTGCCGCGGTACAGGGCTGCCCTCGATGGCGGGAAGGGGGCGCTGGACCAGCTGACGAACGATGACCCTCTATTTCGCCGCGGTGCTGCGAAGCAGCTCGAAGTGGAGGCAGTCCAGCACCTCAAGATCGCCCACGACCTTGGAGTCACGTGAACGGGCCGCTCGGTGGAGACGCTCGGTTCCCCAGTCAGGGCTGAGGTCGTAAAACGATGGGCGCCGCCTTTGTGCATGATCCGCATTGGCGTGCTGCAAACGATCCCGGAAGCGCCGTATGGAGAAGCGGAGGATATATTCGAGAGCTCGCGCAAAGTCCAGGCGCTGCAGACGAACCAGTTCCGACAGGAAGAGCTGCCACTGGCCTACACTGGCGATATTTTGAAGGGCATATTCAAGGGTGGAAGCGCGGGCCTTCCGGATAGCCCATTCCGGGAGCTCCGGATGGCAGTGGATGTGGTGCTCCACGGTGGAGAGTACCGATCGGGCGAGCGCCAAGCCGTTGCTGGACATGTTGCCTGCATAGGCACGGTATCCGACAAGGTAGCGCCGAATGGCCGTGATGGGGTGCTTGGCTGCAATGCGCAGTTCGAAGTCGAGGTCCTCACAACCGCCAAGGCCACTTGCCGCCCAGCTTGCGTCGAAGCCCCCCAAGGAAAGAGCGAGCTCGCGGAATAAAAAGAGAGAACTTCCATTGCCGACGGGCCGCGAGAAGAGATGCCGGGCAAAGATGTACCCGCTGTGGCCTACCGCGCTGCCGTTCCGGACGACACGGTCGTTTACGTCGATCAGGCGCATCAAGGTGTAGGTTGCGGCTGCATTGTGGACGTTCTGCGTGGTGAGCGTGGCCACTTGGTTCTCAAGTTTGGTGGGGTGCCACAGGTCGTCCGCGTCGAGAAAGGCGACAAACTCGCCACGAGCTGCGTCGAGACCGGTATTACGTGCAACGGCGACTCCCCCGTTGCGGATCGAGATCATGCGGAGGCGAGCGTCCTGACTTGCCGCCTTTTCTACGATGTACCTTGTGCTGTCAGTTGAGCCATCGTTCACGACGATAATTTCTGTCTGCGTATGTGTTTGCCCCAGGGCGGAGGCGAGCGTGCGCGAAAGGAAGCGCTCCGCGTTGAAGGCGGGGATCACGATGCTGACAAGAGGCTGGCTTGTCACAAGGAGTCCGTCTTTGCTTCAGGCGAAAGCATGTATCGATTCCAAGGCAGTCGCTTGTCGGCCGGGATCCGCACTTGCGTCCAGTGCCGCTCAGCTCGCCAACGCCAAGGTACGCAGCCTTGGCGACAGGTAAAGAGGATCCTCACGATATAGACTTCGGCTTCGCCGAGGGGCGCTCAGGAAACCGAGTGCAGAATACACAATCTGGTCGTAGAGGCAGAAGGGTGCAATGAAGCAGGGATGCTACGGAACTTTGTGTCTGTTCAAACGTTTTTTCTGTGACACTTTCGTTCGCGTCTCATTATCTCACTCGGCCCGCCGTTTCTGTTGTCAGTGTGACGTGAGGACGGTTTTGGTGAAATCACATGTTCGGGGCACTGGACTTTTTGTGTGTAGCGTAGCGGGACGCCGGTCATCTGCCGGTCGCCTGCAGGGTGGCCGGCTGGAACGACGAGGTTGGGGCAGCCGCGTCCCTCTCTCGTGCCACGGACGATGTTTCCAACTTGCTCCGGTACTCCGGCAGCGAAGACATCGGGCCTGTCCGAATTACATGTCCATGGTCCAGGACGATGCCGTCATCACATGTGGCCAAAGTCGAGGGACGATGACTGATGAGGAGCAGCGTTGTTCCTGCGGGGAGGCGTGTGAGGGCGTCGAGAATGACATTTTCTGTTTCCATATCGACAGCATTGGTCGCCTCGTCAAGGATCAGCAGCTGCGGTTTGCGGGCAAGCGCACGAGCGATGCCGATACGCTGGCGCTGACCGCCTGACAGGCTAAGCCCTTGTGATCCCACAAGTGTGTCGAAACCGTGAGGAAGGTCTTTGATGAAGTCAGCTCCCGCAGCAAAGGCAGCTGACTCGATGTCGGCTTGTGCCATCTCCGGTTGGTTGTACGCGATGTTGTGCGCGATGGAGCCATCAACGAGATCGATGTCCTGCCCTGCGACAGCAATCGCCTTGAGCCAGTCCGCAAGGCGAATGTCGGCCAAAGGAATCCCATCGATAAAGATGTTGCCGTTTGACGGTTCCAGGAGGCGACACAACAGGCCGATCATGGTGGACTTTCCGGCGCCGGAACTGCCCAACAGCGCGGTCGACCGACCACGGCGGATGCTGAAAGAGGCTGCCTGTAGGGCTGCCTCGCTGCGGTCCTGGTATTCGAAGCTGACGTCGCTGAACTGGATCGCGTCTTGTAGGCCATGGAAGGCGAGGTGACCTTGCGCAATCGCAGGTTTGTCCCCCTTTTCCAGCAGCCACTCGACCTCCCGGAAATGCCCAACCAGGGAGGCGAAGCTGGCGCCGGACTGCTCGAAGGCACGGAGATGTGGCTGAAGGCGATTCATCAAGACCAGGTAAGCCGCAAGCACAGGCAGGGAGACCCGGGTGTAGACGGCGAAGAGCAGCACAAGGATGAAGAGCATGCCGTGCAGCGCTTCCAGTCCGGGCCCGAGCGTGCCGGAAAGGTTTTCGACCCGCAGATTGGCAACCCTTAGATCTTCAGAGGCGGCCTGGAAGGAGGCCTGCTCGGAGTTGCCACTGTCGAAGATGCGGATGAGACGCGCAGCAAAGACGGTAAACAGCATACGGTCCGCCAGGCGCTGGTTAATGCCCACAGTTTCTGCGCTGAAGGCACGCAGCAGTTGCTCCGTCCGCTTCTGCACCATGCGCGCAACCCAGCCACCCACGAAGACCAAAAGGGACAGCTTCCAGCTGACAAACAGCAGAAGGACGCTGAAGACAAGGACGCCGGCTGCCTCGGCCAGACGGGTCAGGGTCACGCGAACGGCTTCCGAGGCTTTCCAGGACTCAGAGCTCAAGATGTTGAGGAGCCTTGCCGGCTCCTGGACGAGGAAGAACGAGTACGCCACCCGATGCAGCCGGTCGGCCAGGGCACAACGGATCTCATGGCCCACTGCCCCATCCACCCAACTGGTGAAGCGGTTGGCCACAATCTGCAGGGCGCTTTTGACAAGCATGCACAGCAGAATGACCGAGCTGACAATGAGCACGCGCTCTGGACGCGTGTGACCCTGAGCAAAGCGTTGTATAAATCCAAGCGCGCCGCGGCTTGTGGTGTTCAGGTCGTTGGTGAAGGTGGAGAGTAAGGGGATGAGCAGTCCAACGCCAACCCCTTCCAGGAGACCGGTTGAGGTCGCCAGAAGAGTGACGATGGACGCGGTCCAAAGGTACCGACGGGCGATAGCGGAGAGGTTCGCATTGTTCTTGAAGATCCCAAACGCTCTCACTGCGCACCTGCCTCCCTTTGCTCGCCCTTGTTCTTACAGATGGGAGCGAACGCAAGGGGTTGCTATGATCCCGACTATACTTGACCACCCTGGCCGCGGCACACTCCACGAAAGGGACGCATGCAGCAGCGAAGTAACAGTACCTCAAACCCAGACGAAGCTTCAGGCAGCACCTCGTCCGCGACGATTGCCGTCGTGCTGACGACCTTCAACGACAGCGACTTCCTGCTTGAAGCGATAAGAAGCGTTCTCCGGCAAACGCGGCCGCCCGACGAGATCGTTGTTGTTGACGATGGATCTACGAAAAGTCCCGAGCAGGAGCTGACCCGGTACCCTCTGGTTCGGTTCTTGAGGAAGGAGAACGGTGGCCTGTCAAGCGCGCGCAACGTGGGCTTACTTGCTGTGAGGAGCGAGTACATCTGCTTCCTTGATGCGGACGATCTGTTGGAGCCGGGTGCACTCGCTGCGGGCCTTGCCAGCTTCGAGCAACATCCCCATGCAGTGATGGTCTATGGAGGCCATCGCCGAACCGACAGGAAGGGTATACCGCTGGGGGCCGATCACGTATGGCCGCTGTCTCACGATGCCTATGGCGAGCTGTTGACAACGAACTTCATCGGTATGCACGCGACTGTGCTGTATCGGCGCGCCGTTGTTGTGAAGGAGGGCGGATTTGATGAGAGTTTGCGTATGTGCGAGGACTACGATCTGTACCTTCGCCTAGCGCGCAAATAAGAGATTGCTGCGCACACACAAATTGTTGCTGAATACCGGCAGCATGAGCGTAATATGTCCAGCAATAGCGCCCAAATGCTCAAGGCCGTCCTTGCTGTGCATGAACGCCATCGAGATCAGGACCAACGAGCACGCAGGCAAGCCTGGCATACCGGGCAGCAACACTGGCGGTCATATTACCGGCCGCAATGGCTGAAAGCAAGAACCGAAACGGGAGTGATGGTGCAACTGCTGAAAAGAATCGCGCGGTCTGTCGTACGAAGAGCTAAAAACCGATTGCGAGGGGGGCGCGTTCACCGCATCTGGCGACGCACCATCAAGCGTTGGCCGCCATTGTTCGGTCAGGTTCGCTATGGGGACTTTGCCTCGACCGCTCCCATCGATGCTGATTTTGGGTATTCCCGCGGCAATCCGGTGGACAGGTACTATATCGAGAATTTTCTGAAGAGCTGTTCCCCTGACATTCGAGGGCGCGTCCTCGAGGTGGCCGAGGACACCTACAGCAAGCAATTTGGTGGAACCCAGATTACAAAGCAGGACGTGCTGCACTACAACCAACCCGATCCGATTGTGACGATCCTGGGAGACCTTACCCAGGAAGGGACGCTTCCGGACGCCGCGTTCGACTGCATCATTTTGACCCAAACCCTGCAGCTCATCTTTGAGCTGGACAAGGCTGTCACACGGCTCCATGCTGCGTTGAAACCAGGCGGCGTGTTGTTGCTAACGGTCCCAGGCATCAGCCAGATCGAGCGCACGGATTGGAACAAGAGCTGGTACTGGAGCTTCACCGAGTCGTCCGTGCGGCGTTTGTTCGAGCGCAGCTTCGCCCCGGAAGATCTGGAAGTCGGGCAACTTGGTAATGTGTTTGCCGCGACGATGTTTCTGCACGGCGTGGCTCTGGAGGAGGTCGACACACGGAAGCTGGATGTGTACGACGAAGCGTACCCCGTCATCGTCACGCTCCGGGCCCGCAGGAGCTGATAAAGTGCGACGCCTCCTTCGAGGTCTGAAGCGGCGCTTGCACCTTCCCCGCAAGCGGCCTGCCATTTTGATGTATCACAGGGTTGCCCCTGTGCTGCACGATCCATGGGACCTGGCCGTTCATCCCGAGCAGTTTGACTGGCAGGTCCGGTACATGCGTGAGCACCGCCTGCCCATGAGCGTTGACGAGATGGTGGAGCGATCCAAACGGAACGATCTTCCAGACGAGGCGGTTGCGCTCACCTTTGACGACGCGTACCGGGATAACCTGGTCCATGCCAAGCCCAGCTTGGAACGATACCGCGTCCCCGCAACCGTTTTTGTCCCCACAGGGTACATCGGCAAGGGGCAGCCCTTCTGGTGGGACGAGCTCACCACGATGATCCTTGCGTGTGCCCACCCCTTCGACCGGACGCAGACCTGTGGCGCAGACGAGGTCCGGTTGCAGTGGGGCATGCCGGAGCCGGCGGATGCCCATCCTGCATGGCGGGGCTGGGATCCGCCTGTTAGTACGCGCCAAAATAGCTATGTGTCCCTTTGGCGCGTGATGCAAAGGACGACGGTGGATGAACGGCTTCGGGTGATGGAGGAGATGCGGAAAGTCCTTCCGGTCAAAGATGACCCACTCAGCTTCCCGATGACTCAGACCGAATTAGCCAGCCTCGTGGAGGGGGGAGTTGTTAGCCTTGGGGCACATTCCGTACACCACGTGTCGCTTTCCGATGTGTCTTTGGAGGAAGGCCGCCGGGAAATTGCAGCAAGCCGGCAACAGTGTCAATCCTTCACAGCTGCGCCCGTTCAGGGCTTCGCCTACCCTTATGGCAATATGACGCCGGAGATCTGCAATGAAGTGGAGAACACAGGATTTACGTGGGCCTGTGCGGCCGATGGTGGATGTTTGCAACGAACGGATGTCGAGTACTTCCGGCTCCCGCGCGTACCAGCAGCCAACGTCGCGGGCCGGCCGTTTTCCAAGCTGCTTACCGCTTGAGTCCGTGGGTGGTCAATGAAATCTTTGTATTGCTGTTGGCGAGAGCAAGGGTCGGCTTAGAGAAGAAGACGCATGATGAAACGACCGCTCATTTCTGTTGTGATCCCAGTCTTCAATCGAGACAAGTACCTCGATGAGTCGATCGCGAGTGTCTTTGCACAGACGTACGATCATTGGGAACTGATCCTGGTGGACGATGGCTCTACGGACAAGAGTTACGAGATGGAGCTTGCCTACGCAAGCAGGCACCCAGACCGAATTCGATGCGTCACTCACCCAAATCACGAGAATCGCGGTATCAGTGCCTCCCGAAATCTGGGCAGTCGTGCCGCAAGGGGAGAGTACGTCGCAAGTCTGGATTCGGATGACGTGTGGGTACCTGGAAAGCTTGAGCACCAGGTCGCCATCCTGAACAGGCATCCCTCGGTAGGTTTGATTGTGGGGGCGACAAAGTACTGGCATCCCGGTGAGCCCCGGCTCGACGCCATTCTGCTCGCCGGGGGACCACGCGATCAGCTGATCCAGCCACCGCAACTCTTCTACGAGATGTACCCCATGGGCACCGGCACGGCACCGTCCATGAACACGGTTCTCTTGCGAAAGGATGTGATCGAACGTATCGGGGGGTGGGAGGAGAGCTTCCGGACCACGTACGAGGATCAGGCCATGCTTTGTAAGGTGTACCTCCAGGAAGAGGTGTATATCTCGAGTGAGTTGGGGGACATCTACCGGCAACATCACGAGAGCATCATGAAGACTGAACTGATCGGCGTCCGGTACTTCAGGAGACGATATCTCTTTCTCCGTTGGCTTGAGCAGTGGATACAGACTCACCACCCGGAGCGTTTGGCCGAACTGCAGCTGGTGCAAGCAGCAGTCCAGGACCCTGAGCTCTGGCCGTACCGCGACCCCGTCCGATACAACCTGTTACGGACATTACGGAAGGTGTCGCGCATTGCGGGCAAGGTGACCCGCTGGTCGGCACGTACGTAAGAGCCCCGGCTACCGCGTTCCCAAGGTAAGCTGATCAAGGCTGCTGTTTCGGTCGAACGGCGCACGGCGCATCAAACCCTGTGGCCGCGGCGGCGTCGACGTCTTCCGTTGTGGCGTGGAGCCCATGATGAAACGACAGGTTGGATGAGCAAGACGAGTACACCTCCCCCCGAAACGAGCAGTGCTTCGGTACACCTTGATGCCCTACGGGGCGCAGCGGCTGTTCTGGTCTTCGTCAATCACACCAGGGCCCTGTACTTTTCGTCGCCTCTCTCGCACCACAATGCAGCGACGCTGCAACCCGCTGTCCAAGCTGCAGCGGGAGAGACCTCCATGGGAGAGGGCGGGGGTACGATCAGGATCGCCAGCGCTGCAGTGATCGTGTTTTTCGTCCTGAGCGGCTACCTTGTTGGCGGGAGTGTGCTTCGCTCCTTGCGAGCCAACCGATGGTCCTGGAGCTCGTACCTGAGCCGAAGACTCGTGCGTTTGCTGCTTGTCCTTGTGCCCGCCCTGGTGCTGGGCTCTGCGTTGGATCACATCGGCATGCATGCATTTGGCGCTGGAAGCATCTACACAGCCCCTGCCGGGCTGCATCTGACCGTCTCCGCTGACCTGGAACAACGGTCTACTTTGTTCGTGTTCCTTGGCAATCTTTGTTTCCTGC
>CAXTRM010000088.1:909-1773 GCA_964246625.1 uncultured Acidobacteriaceae bacterium | reverse complement strand
CTTGCAGCCTGTGCGCTCTTCCCTCAGTTTGGAAAGGTTGTTCGAATCGCCTGCCTGTCCTTGGCCTGCCTGGTGTTGTGGTTTGTGGGTCCTGCCATCGCTATTTTGTTCCCCATCTGGCTGATGGGTGTAGCTGTCAGCCTCACGCCGGGAAGACTGAATCGATCCAACGCGCGGCTTTTTTCCTGGGTCAGCCTTGTTCTCCTGTTGGCCAGCATTGGCGCTGTGCGATGGCTCAACATGAACGCCACGCAGGCGGAATACGTCATTGGACTGTTCACCTCCGTTCTGCTGTACGGACTGGTTGCACAGAGCTGGGCCTGGAGTGCACAAAATGAGGGATTGTCCGGTCGCATCTACCGGTCGATCTCTCGGATCTTTTCCAACATCTCGTACAGCCTTTATATGTTTCACCTACCACTCGCGGTCTTCCTTTGCGCCGTGGTGGATTCGCCCTGGCATTCGCTGCGGCGAGGGCCTGGAACGCTTTCCTGGTACGCCCTCAGTGACGCAGTCATTCTGTGTCTCGTTTATTGTCTGTGGTGGCTATTTGAGGCCAGGACAGAAGCAGTTCGGAAGAACCTGTTCCGGTTCGAGACACGCAGCCCCTAGGTGGTTGCGTCGAAAGAGAACCTGCAGCACCCGAATCTCAATGAACGATCAGAGCAGCAATGACCGCGTTCAGCGTTGAAGCCGTGGCGAGTGGGATCGCTGTATCGAGGAGAGCCTTGACGCCGCTACGCGGGATGACCAGGATGTCAGCTGCCTCCAAAGCGACGTTCGGATCTTCGTTCTTATAGATCCTCTTGATGTCGATGTGGATCGATTTCGGCCCGGCAGGGGTCGGTCGGATGATGGTTACCT
>CAXTRM010000088.1:0-899 GCA_964246625.1 uncultured Acidobacteriaceae bacterium | reverse complement strand
ATCTGCCAGAGCAATGGCTTCCAAGACGTGGATGGGCTGCCCATTGGGAAGGGAAAAGGCACCTGGGTGGCCGACGTTACCGACGATGTAGAAGACGCTCGCCCTCGACACGAAGACCGTATCCCCAGGGTCGACTCGCGTGGAGCGTTGTACTTCAGAAAAGTCAGGTGAACTCACCTGGACTATGTCCTTCTGCGTCGGGTTTGCCTGATGCGTCACCACGATGCTGGATCCTTCGTTGGCCGTTGGACCACCAGCAGCCGCAAGCGCACCATAGAGCGAGTGTTCCCCAAGAAGGGTGTAGGTACCAGGATTGCGGACCTCGCCGATGACGATCACCCCCTGCGAAGCGTATTCCTGCACGAAGACGCTGACATGGGGATCCAACATGATCTGGGCCTCGCGAAGGCGCGCCTCGATGGCCTGCCCTGCTTCAAGCGCAGAGAGTCCGCTCAGGTTGACGACGCCACCCTGGGGCAGGCTGATTCTGCCCGTCTGGTCGACACGGAATCTTCCGGAAAGCTCCGGTGTGTTGAAGACATCGATCGTGATCAGGTCGCCTGGGCTGATCGGGAGGTTCACCGCAGCAGCTTGAGCCGGTGCCGGGATCGGGGTAGCCTGCGCATGGGCAAAATGCGTAGAAGCCATACTTGCCGCGAGAAAAAGGCCGACCAGGAAAGGCCGCACGGAGTACGAAGACGATCTAGGAGCCATATTCCGCCTTTGCGTAGCCGCTCTCGTCGCCGTAGAGCTCGGTGGCACCGGTTGCGTCACTGATCACGACCCCGACGACATTGGCCCCTGTTTGATCCAGCAAAGCCTGCGCCGTTTGCAGATACTTCAAGCGAGTTACGCCCTGCCTGGACACAAGCAGCAGGCCATCTGCCCAGTTCGCGAGC